>JAICUI010000027.1 GCA_025935925.1 Chloroflexota bacterium | reverse complement strand
GTCAGGAGCGCGGGCCAGCCCTCGGTGCGATCGTGGAGGTCCGACACGACGTCGTCATCGAGCGGACGCCGGTACGCGTCGCGGAACAGGCGGTCGGTCTCGTCCATGTCGAAGCAGAGCGTCTCGCCATCGATTGTCATGACGCCCCCGCGCGCGCGGAGCCGACCGACCGAGAAGCGTGGCATCGACCGCGTGGCGATCACGATCGAGAACCCCGGCCCCGTTCGGTCGAGCAGCGCACGCATGATCGGATCCGTGTCGGGATGGCCGTCGACCACGTGGTAGTCGTCCACAATGAGCGTCAGGCCCGTCGCACTCGCGGCGCCGAAGGCGGCCATCTCGCGCGCGATCGATGCGGTGAGGTCGGCGGGCGTCGGTCCGCCTGGCCCTAGCGAGTTCAGGAGCCGGAACGTGTCGACAGCGAACTCGGGATCGAGCTCGCGGCCGCCGGCCACGAGGTGCCGGATGAAGGTCAGCCAGTCGCGATCGTCGGATTCGAGCCGATACCAGGTCGTGAGGCGCTTCGTGTGCATCGCCCAGTCCGCGAGCAGCGTCGTCTTGCCGAAGCCGGCCTCCGCGACGATCAGACCGAGGCGCCCTGCCGCCGCACGCTCGAGCCACGAGTTGAGCCGCTCGCGGGACAGCCAGTCCTCGCGCGGCGGCGGACAGTGGATCTTCGCGGGCTGGATCTCGAGCGGGTTCAAGCGGTAGCCGCCGATGCCCGCGCGCAGCGGCGGACCATCGAGACCAGGTTCGACCCCGACGCCGAGCCCCTCATGCTCCTCGCGCGGACCTCCCCGCGGCGTCGCGGCCCGGCTGGGCTTGCCGGGTCCCGTCGCACCGTTGGCGGCAGACGATACGACAGCGTCAGCGGCGCCGACCGCGCGATCCGGCACTCGAGCGGCGAGCCAGGCGTGGGGACCCGCGTCAGTGCCGTCCGGGATGGTGCGGGGCGGGCGCGCAACGGGCGACATGCGCGGCATGGTGCCGCGCGTCGCTCACCTCAGGCTTTGTGGATAACTCGGGATCGGGCGGCGGGGGCGTCAGCCCTCGTACTCGAAGCCGATCTTGAGCTGCACCTGGTATTCGACGATCTCGCCATCCTCGATCCGGGCAGTCGACTTCACGACCTCGACCGAGCGGATGTTGCGCACCGTCTTCGACGCGGTCGCGACGGCCTGCCGAGCGGCATCGCTCCAGGACCTCGGGCTCGTCCCGACCATCTCGCGAACGATGATCACGCCCACCGACCTTCCTCCTGCTGCGTCCCGGCCAGCATAGGCCGGGCGCAGCCGGTCAGGCCCCGGTCGGCGCAGGCGCCGGCGTCGGGCCCTCGGCGCGGACCCTGTCGAAGCAGCTCGAGCAGTAGACCGGGCGGTCGTTCCGCGGCTGGAACGGCACCACCGCCTGACCGCCGCAGCTGTTGCAGATCGCGGCGTGGTACTCGCGGGAACCGACCGGTCCACCCGTCGCGCGAGCCCGCTTCGCGGCGGCTCGGCAGGTGGCGCAGCGCTGGGGATCGTTCGTGAGCCCCTTGCTCGCGAAGAACTGCTGCTCGCCCGCGGAGAAGACGAAGGCGTCGCCGCAATCGCGGCACGCCAGCGTGCGATCCTGGAACACCCCTCGAGGCCTCCCGTAGCTCCCCACCCCTGAACCCGCGTCGGCCGGGCGTGGCGCGGGCGTCGCTTTGGGCGGGGCGCTCGGGCGGACTGTGCCGGGTCGTGCCTGGCGGGCGTTGTGGAGCGGACGATACGCGCGCCTGTCAAGCACGTTTGCACGATCAACGGACTGGCGCGGAACCGCCCGGGCGCCCCGGGCGTCCGGGGACGCATGTCGAACCGAACCCTCCTGCCTGCCGCCCTCCTCCTCGTCGCCATCGGAGCCGCCGCCTGCTCCGGTGCGGCGGGACCGATCTCGAGTCCCGCCGCGACCGCGGCCGTGACACCGGACGCGTCATCGGCGGCGTCGCCGTCGCCGTCGGTGCAAGGCCTCGCGCACCCGACCGGCGCCGACCAGATCGTGCTCCGCTATGACTCGGCAGGCGGGTTCGTGCCGCCGGAGTTCCTCGCCGCGCGGGTGCCGTACTTCACGCTGTACGGCGACGGCAGGATCGTGTTCGTGCAGACCTCGGCCGCGCCGTCGACCGGCGACATCTCCGTCGGCCAGCCGTTGCGGACCGCCAGGTTGAGCGAGGAGCAGATCCAGTCGCTCCTCGAGTTCGCGCTCGACGACGGTGGGCTCGCGATCGCGCGCGAGACCTACAACACCCCGATGATCGCCGACGCGCCGACCGCCGTGTTCACGATCAACGCCGACAACGACTCCAAGACGGTCTCGGCGATGGGACTCGGTCACGACCCAGCGCCGGGACCCGATGCCGCCGTGCTCGAGCGGCTCGCGACGCTCGCGGATCGTCTGTACGACTTCGACCAGGGCGGCTCGCTCGCGAGCGACCCCTACGTGGCGACCGCGTACCGAGGCGTCCTCACCGACGCGAGCGGGGTCGCCGGCGTGCCCGTCCGCGCGTGGCCGTGGCCGCACCTCGAGCCGTCCGACTTCACGCTGCCGAAGGACCCGAACGTCCTCCAGCAGGCCACGCACACGCTGACGCCCGACGACGTCGCCGCACTCAAGGTCGACGGTTCGCAGAACGGCATCGCCGCCGGGATCTGGGTCCGGACCGACGACGGGAAGCTGTACTCGCTGGTGATCCGGCCGCTGCTGCCGGACGAGCGGGCCTAGACCTGCGCGAAGCGCTCGCCCGCATAGTTCACGAACCGCGTCTGCGCCTTCTTGAACCACAGGTCGATCTCGCCCGTCGGACCGTTCCGGTGCTTCGCAAGCTTGAGCTTCACGACCTCGCCGCCGGTGTCCGCGTCGTCGGAGCCACGCTCCTTCTCGCGCCACAGGAACATCACGAGGTCGGCGTCCTGCTCGATCGAGCCCGACTCGCGGAGGTCCGACAGGCGCGGCTCGCGTGATTCCCGCATCTCGGGTTGCCGCGAGAGCTGTGAAAGCGCGATCACGGGCACCTTGAGCTCGCGCGCGAGCGCCTTGAGGCCGCGGCTGATCTCGCTGACCTCCTGGACGCGATTGGCATCCCGGTTCGTGGTCGATGCCTGCATCAGCTGCAGGTAGTCGACGATCACGAGGTCGAGCCCGGTCTCGGCCTGCAGCCGGCGCGCCTTGGTGCGCAGCTCCATCGTCGTGATGTTGGGCGTGTCGTCGATGTAGATCGGCGCCTCGGAAAGGGTGTTCATCGCGGGCGCGATGCGGGTGAAGTCGAGCTCGTCGAGGAAGCCCGTGCGGAGCCGCTGCGAGTCGATGCTGGCGACCGAGGACAGCAGGCGGAGCACGAGCTGCTCCTTGCTCATCTCGAGGCTGAACACGCCGACGCTCTTCTTGTCGTTTGCGGCCGCGTGCTCCGCGATGTTGAGGGCGAAGCTGGTCTTGCCCACCGACGGGCGCGCGGCGAGGATCACGAGGTCGCTCTTCTGCAGGCCGGTCGTGAGCGTGTCGAGGTCCTGGAAGCCGGTCCGGATCCCGCTGATCTCGCCGCGGTGCTCGTGGAGGTAGTCGAGCCGGTCGTAGGCGTCGTGCAGGAGGCTCTTGAGCGGCGAGAAGCCGGCCGCGACCCGGCGCTGGCTGACGGCGAACAGCTCCTGCTCGGCGCGGTCGATCGCCTCCTGGACCTCGGCCGGGTCCTCGTAGCCGATGCCGGCGATCTTGCCCGCGGCGCCGATCAGGTTCCGCAGCAGCGCCTTGCGCTCGACGATCCGCGCGTACTGCGCGACGTGGACCGCCGTCGGCGTCTGGTTCGAGAGCGTCCCGAGATACGCCCGTCCGCCGATCGACTCGAGATCGCCGGACCGCTCCAGCGCCTCGGCGACCGTGACGACGTCGATCGGCTCGCGCCGCTCCGAGAGGTCGATCATCGCCGCGAACACGCGACCGTGCGCCTGGCGATAGAAATCCTCGGGCCGGAGGAAGTCCGCGATCTCGATGATCGCGTCGCGGTCGATCAGGATCGACCCGAGGACCGATTGCTCGGCCTCGACGGACTGGGGCGGCAGGCGGTCGATCACGCGGGACGGAGCTCCACGGCGGGCTGGGCTGTCTGACCTTGCCGGTCCGGGCCGGTCGGCGGAAGGGGCTTGTCGACGACGAGTTCGTGTTGCGAGGCGGAACCTGTGGACCCGTGCCCAATGCACGTGGACGACCTGTGGATGGAGACCCTGACAGCCACTGCGCGCGTCGAGCCCAAGGCGCCGGTCGAGCACCGAGGCGAGCGCAGATCGGGTGCGCAGCGAGGCGCGGAGACCGGCAACGTCCGGATCGACCGGTGGCGCGCGTCAGTCCAGGCGCCGAATGACGCCGATGAGCTTTCCCTGGATCCGCACCGACGGGTAGAACTGGGGCGGGTAGTTCGGGTTCGCAGGCTGCAGGCGGACGCGGTCCTTCTCGCGGAAGTAGCGCTTCAGCGTGACGCCGTTCTCCTCGACCTGGGCGACGACGATGTCGCCGTCGCGCGCGGTGTCCTGCTGGCGGATCACGACGAAGTCGCCGTCCGCGATGTGGGCCTCGATCATCGAGTCGCCCCGGACGCGCAGCACGAACGCCTCGCCCGCGGGCGCGAGGATGTCCGGCACGGCGAGCGTCTCCGAGGCGTCCTGGTACGCCTCGATCGGGCCGCCGGCCGCGATCTCGCCGATCACCGGCAGCACGTGCGACTCGCTGGCCATCGATTGCGGCGTGAGCTCCGGGCCGAGCCCGAGCATCAGCGCCGCCGTCGGCGTCAGCCGGATCGCGCGGGATTGCGCCGCGCCGCGCTCCAGGTACCCCTCCTTCTCGAGGATCTGGAGGTGGTGATGAACGGCCGACGTGGACGCCAGACCGACGGCCTTGGCGATCTCCCGCACGGACGGCGGGTAGCCGCGCGCGCGGATCGTCGCGGCGATCACGTCCATGATCTTGCGCTTGCGTTCCGCGTCGTGACGGGTCACGTGGCGTCTCTCCTAGCGATTGGAAGGGATGATACCGAACGGACGTTCGATGTCAACCCGGCGCAGACTCGCGGGCATGACGATCGATCCCGGTGACCGGCAGCTCATCGCTCGTCTCGAGTGGGCCGAGGCCGCGGGCCTGCTCGACCTGTATCGCGCCTCGATTGAGGCGGGCACTGCGGTCGGCGCCTACGCGTCGGACATGCGAGGGATCGCCGTCGTCGCCCTCGACGTCGTCGACAGCGCCTTCTTCAACCGAGCCCTCGGCCTCGGCAGCGTCCGACCGCCGGCGGACGAGGACGTCACCAAGATCTCGGATGCCTTCCGAGCCCGGGGCCGGCGGGACACGCTGATCCAGGTGCCCGCCGAGGTCACGACGCCGGAGCTCGCCGGCTGGCTGGAGGCGGTGGGCTACCGCCGGAGCCGGAGCTGGGTGAAGCTGTGGCACGGGCTCGAGGGTGCCTTGCCAGAGCCCGCGACGGACCTGCGCGTCGAGCAGGTCGGCCCAGAGCATGCCGCGGACTTCGCGGAGGTCGTCACGGAGGCGATGGGGATGCCCGCCAGCGTCCGCGCCACGGTCGCGCCGATGATGGGCCGCGAACGTTGGCGGCACTACGCCGCGTTCGACGGCGACACGCTGGTGAGCACCGCGGCGATGTTCGTCGACGGGCAGACGGCGTGGCTCGGTTTCGGCGCGACGCGCGAGGCCGCTCGCGGTCGGGGCGGCCAGTCGGCGCTGTTCGCCAGGCGCCTGCGCGACGCCCGGGCGCTCGGGTGCACGCTGGCGGTGACCGAGACCGGCGAGGAGACCGAGGAGGCACCGGTCAACCATTCCTATCGAAACATGCTTCGGTCCGGGTTCACGCTCGCGTACGCCCGGCCGAACTGGCGGCGCGTGGACGGCGGACCACAGGCGTAGGCATCGCGGCTCGCGCCCGGACCACCCCTGCTCGGCCACGATCACGGCCGGTGCTACCATCGCTGCCTCCCCGGGCGAGCATGGCCCGGGTTCGGTGTGTGAGGCAGGACGCTGGATCACAAGGAACCCACGACGCAGCCCGGCGGCCAGGCCCGCCGTGGTCGCGTGCGGCGGCCCGGGCTCCGGCGCCTGCTGGGGCTCGCCGCGGTGCTCCCGCTGGCCAGCCGCGCACCCATCTACGCGCGGCTGTTCTGGGAGCTCGTCCGCGACGAGCGGACGCCCGTCGGTCGCAAGGCGCTCCTCGGCGCGGCGCTCGGGTACATCGCCCTCGGTAGGGACCTCATCCCCGACGACGTGCCGATCGTCGGCGGCATCGACGATGTCGTGGTCGTGATCCTCGCCGTGGACCTGTTCCTCGACGGGGTCCCGGCCGAGGTCCTCGACGAGAAGCTCGACGAGCTGGGCATCGACCAGCGGGCGTTCCACGACGACGTCGCGCGCATCCGGCGCTTCACGCCGGGGCCGCTCCGTCGCATCATCCGTCGGGCGCCGGCCGCCATCGCCCTGGCCGGCGAGCAGTGGCAGAAGGCCGGCATCGGACCGAAGGTCCGCAACTGGATCAACAGGGAGGAATCGATCGCGTGAAGGTCATCCTGACCAGGGACGTCCCGAAGCTCGGGAAGAGCGGCGAGATGAAGACGGTCGCGGACGGGTACGCCCAGAACTTCCTCATCCCGCAGAAGCTCGCCGTCGTCGCGTCCGGGGGCGCCTATCGCGCGTACCAGCACGACATCGCGAGCCGCGAGGAGAAGCGCACCCGGGAGCGCCAGGAGGCCGAGATCGCCGCCACGCGGATCGGCAGCACGACGCTGACGATGGGCGTCAAGGTGGGCGAGGGCGGCAAGCTCTACGGCTCGATCAACAACCAGGACATCGCCGAGGCCCTCGGCCGGCGCGGCATCGTCGTCGACAAGCACAAGATCGACCTCGAGCAGCCGATCAAGTCGCTCGGCACGTACAAGGTCGCCGTCAAGGTTCTCGCGGGCATGACGCCCGAGGTCACGATCGTCGTCGAGCCCAAGGGCTGACCCGGCGGGCATCGCGCCCGCCACACGAGGGGAGTGGCGTGGAGGCGGACGCTCGCCTTGGCTCCATCGGCCGCTGGCAGGATCGCCTGCCCGGCGGCACGGGCGACGGCGTCGCGCTGTGGGTCTCGATGCGGATCCTGCTCGGGCTCCTCGCGGCGTACGTCGTGCTCCACGGCCAGGCCCCGGGCCCGTGCCACTTCGAGCTGGCGCGCAACGGCTGGCAGACGATCCCGCCGCTCGCGAACGAAGGACCCGCGTTCCCGCTCGTCGGCGTGTGGCAGCGCTGGGACGCGTGCTGGTACACGAAGATCGCCACGTACGGCTACGAGCCGGCCGAGCTCTCGGTCAACTTCTGGCCGATGTTCCCGCTGCTCACCGGCCTCGTCGCGATCCCGCTCGCCGGCGCGGTCGCGCTGTCGGGGCTGATCGTCTCGGCCGTCGCGTACGTCGCCGCGATGGTCGGCCTGTTCCGCCTCGTCCGCCGGGACGTCAACGAGCCGGTTGCCCTGCGAACGATGGTGCTGATCACGATCTTCCCGACGGCGTTCTTCCTGTTCGCGCCGTTCACCGAGGCGACGTTCCTCGCGCTTGCCGTGTGGACCCTGATCGCCGCCCGCGAACGCCACTGGGCCTGGGCGTTCGTGCTCGGCGCGATGGCCGCGCTGACCCGGATCCAGGGCATCTTCCTGACGCCCGTCATTGGCTGGGAGGCGCTCGCGGCGGCCGGAGTGCTGGCGTGGCGGCCGTGGGTCGAGCGCCGTCTGCCACCCGTCGACTGGACGGCGCTTGCGCGCGGCGTCGCGGGCTCGATCGGGCCGATCGTCGGCTTCCTCGGGTTCATCGCGTACTCGACGGCCGTCGCGGGCCAGTCCCCGCTCGACACCCAGGCCGCGTGGGGCGGCAAGGACTTCCACTGGCCGTGGGAGGTCGCGGCGGCGTCGTGGCAGTGGGTGTTCGACCACCAGGACCCGCTGCAGCTGGTCAATCTCGGGTCGCTCGTGCTGTTCGCGGTGCTGCTGATCGCGGTCGTCCGCAAGCTGCCGTTCTCGTACTTCCTCTACGCCTTGCCGCAGGTGGTGCTCCTCGCGACCCGCCTGCAGCCGACGCCGCTGACCTCGACCGCGCGGTACCTCCTGGTCGTGTTCCCGGTGTTCGTCATCCTCGCGATGATCCCGTGGCCGAGGGTGCGCCTCGCGTGGTCGACCGGCTCGGCGGTGTTCCTGGGCGTGCTGGCCTACGAGTTCCTCAAGGGCAGCTACATCGCGTGATCGGCGGCGCGCGCCGTCAGTACGCCGCGAAGTCGATCGAGATCGCCCACAGCGCGTACGCGCAGAAGAGGACCGACGCGATCGAGGCGGCCGTCATCAGCCGCGACCAGCCGCGCGCGACGACCGTCGCCAGGATCACGAACAGGAGCACCTGGAAGTCGAGGCTGAACCGGTAGCCGAACTGGGACACGCCGACGTTGCCGTGCATCAGGATCGGGATCGCAATGAGCACGGCGCCGAGGAGCGCCCAGCCCACGCGCGGATCGCGGATCCGGGCCTTGAACAGCCACAGGAACAGCGGGGTCGTCAGGAAGATCCCGAGCCCCCACCACGACGGCTGCAGGTACGGCGGGTCGTCCACGTAGTTCCAGCTGCGGAACAGGATCGCGAACAGGTTGCGCGGGATGTACCAGGGCGACAGGATCCCGTGCTTCGCGTAGATCGGATCCTCGAGGACGCCCGGGATGAGCACGTAGCTCTGGTCGGTGATGGTGCCCCAGCGCTCGAGGTTGAACCAGATGTAGACGACGGCCGGGATCGCGATGCCGATCGAGAACAGGATCGCGGTCCGGAGGATCGGCGCGAGGTCCGTCCGCAGCCGTGTGCGCAGCTCCGTCAGGCCCGGCAGGCCGATCTGCGCCGCGGCGACGAACGGGAGTCCGAGCCCGACCGGGAGCCGGCACAGCGTCGCGAGACCGAGCAGCAGCCCCGCGACCCACGCGGGCTGGCGGGTGAGCGCGGCGAGCACGGCAAGCGAGAACAGCAGGACCGCGCTGACGTGGGCGAAGTACCAGGCGGACCCGGAGACCGCGATGAACCAGAACACGGTCCCGAACGCGAACACGCCGCTCAGCGCGATCCGGTCGCGGTACCGGATCGACAGCTGGAGCCGGCCGAGCACGAGGTACACGACGCCGACCGCGAGGCCGGCATAGATCGCGCTGTAGACCTGGGCAGGAAAGCCCGGGCCGAACAGCGCCACGAACGGGAGGGCAAGGATCGCCGGCATCGGCGGATAGGGGACGACCCACTGCCCGGGACCGATCGGCACCAGCTCGTTGAGCCACGAAGGCGCCTCGAGCAGCCAGTACCGGCCATGCAGGAACGCGTCGGCGAGGCGGTTGAAGTAGTCGAGCGCCTGCGGATCGGCGGGCGCGGTGAGGAGGTAGACGAAGGTCGACGCCGCCGCGAGGACGACGAAGCCCCACAGCTCCGGCCGGGCGGACGCCCGCTCGACGATCTCGGCGCCGTAGGTCGAGTCCCAGTAGCCGCGGACGCGTGCGAACGAACGGCCGTTCGCGGTGCCCGCCGTCTCGCTCATGCCACCTCCGGCTCGCGCTGAATCGGGCAGAGGGTACCGCGCCGCGCGAGACGGACCACGGGCCGATGGTCAGGGTCAGAATCGCGCACGTGAGCGGGCGCACGATCCTTCACGTCGACCTGGACGCGTTCTTCGCGGCCGTCGAGCAGCGCGACCGCCCGGAGCTGCGCGGGAAACCGGTCATCGTCGGCGGGGGCGGTCCGGATCAGCGCGGCGTCGTGTCCACCGCGAGCTACGAGGCGCGCAGGTTCGGCGTCCATTCCGCGATGCCGCTGCGGACCGCCGGCCGGCTGTGTCCCCAGGGCATCTTCCTCCCGGTCGACGGGCGCAAGTACCAGGCGGTCAGCCGCCAGGTGATGGCGATCCTCCGCCGCTACACGCCGCAGGTCCAGCCGATCTCGATCGACGAGGCGTTCCTCGACGTGACCGCCTCGCGCCAGCTGTTCGGTGATGGTCCGGAGATCGGCCGCTCGATCAAGCAGGCGGTGGTCGACGAGGTGGAGCTGACGATCTCGGTCGGGGTCGCGACGACGAAGCTCGTCGCGAAGGTCGCGTCGGACCTCCGGAAGCCCGACGGCCTGGTGGTCGTGCCGCCCGGCGAGGAGGCGGCGTTCCTGGCGCCGCTTCCGATCTCGCGGCTGTGGGGCGTCGGCGACAAGACGGCAACGGCGCTCCGGGAGTTCGGCGTCGTCACGATCGGCGACCTTGCGGCGCTGCCGGCCGACTCGCTGGAGCGGCGGTTCGGCAAGCACGGCGCCTCGTTGGCGTCGCGGGCCCGAGGGATCGATGCGGATCCCGTGCAGTCGGGTGACCCGGCGAAGTCGGTCGGCCACGAGCACACGTTCGACGTCGACACGTCGAGCCGCGAGGTGATCGAGCGCACGCTGCTGGGCATGGCGGACGGCGTCGCGTGGCGGCTGCGCGCCGCGGGGATCCGTGCCGCGACGGTGACGCTGAAGCTGCGCGATACGTCGTTCCGCACGATCACCCGCCAGACGACGCTCGAGGTGCCCGCCGACCTGACCGAGCCCATCTACGACGCGGCCGTGTCGCTGCTCCGGCGCGAGCTCCACGGGCAGCGGATCCGGCTCGTCGGCGTCACGGCCTCGAACTTCCGCGAGCGAGAGCAGCTGGCGATGTTCGGCGAGGGCGATCCGCGGCGGCATGCGACGGCCGAGGCGCTGGACACGATCCGGCGCAAGTATGGCTCGAAGGCGGTCACGCGTGCGCGCCTGGTGAAGGCGGCGCTCCCCGAGCCGTTCGAGCGCGACCCGATGACGGCGGTCGAGCACCGCGGCGGCGCACGGCGAGGCCGCGGGTCCGAGGCGCCGCTGGAGTTCGTCGAGCAGGCCAACGAGCCGGTCTTCGATGACAACCTAGGTGACACGGACGGGGTCGAGGATCCGGGCACGGACGCTTGACATCGAACAGGCGTTCGGTCTAACCTTCGGCGATAGACAGAACAGGCGTTCGCATCCGGAGTGCCCCGGCTCGCGACACCCACCGCCGACACAAGGAGACCAAGATGGCGATGGTTCGAGTCGCACCCGTCCGCGTCCAGGTCCGCACGGACTGGCTCAACGGTGCGCCCCGCGAGATCACGTGGGGCGACGAGAAGCTTCCGGTCACGCGGCTCGTCGCCGTTCGGGACGAGCAGCGCGCCTACCCGGCGATCACCGGCCCTCGCACGCTGTACGAGGTCGACACGCCCTCGTTCCGGCTCGCCCTCACGTACCAGCACCGGTCGCGCCGCTGGACGATCTCGGGTCTCGAGGACGTCGCCCGGGCTGCCTGAGACGAGACATTCGGGACCGCGGCTCCTTCCCGCTGGTCCCAAGGGGTCGGCTGCGAGGCGGGCCGGCGTAGCGCTTGCGTCGCTCGCCTCGCGGACCTTCTCGGACGGGCGGGCGTGCGCCGGAGCACCCGGCGCATCGCCTCGGCCCGTCCGTTGGCCCCCTCCCTACAATCCGGCTCGTGGAACCCGATGCGCGATTTCGTGATCTGACGGTCGGCGAGTTCGTCGACCGGCTTGCATCTCCGGCACCCGTCCCCGGCGGCGGGAGCGCGGCCGCGATCGCCGGCAGTCTCGGCGCGGCGCTCGTGGCGATGGTCGCGGCGCTGTCCGACCGCCCTCGGTACGCGGCGCACGCCGAGCTCCACGCGGAGGCGGCGGACGCGGGCCATGCGCTCGCGGACCGGTTCCTCTCGCTGGCCGACGAGGACGCCGCGGCGTACGCCGGCTACGGGTCTGCGATGAAGCTCCCGCGCGACACCGACGAGCAGGCCGCCGAGCGCATCGCCGCGATCCGCGCCGCCGCGCTCGAGGCGTCCGAGGTGCCGTATCGGACCGTCGAGGCGTGTCGCGAGCTCGCGGGACTGGCCGAGGCGCTCGCCGGCCGCTGCAACGTGAACGCGGCCTCGGATCTGGAGGTGGCGAGCCTGCTCGCTGTCGCCGCATCGCACGCCGCCGCGGCGAACGTGTCGATCAACCTGCCGTCGATCGGCGACCCGGTCCTGGCCGCCGAGCTGAACGCCCGGACGAGGACGCTCGTCGCCGAGATCGACACCCTCGCGGCCGAGGCGCGCGTGACCGTCCATGGGGGCGAGGCGCGCGAACCGCTTCCCGGCCGCGAATGACGATCCTCGCCGACGACGGCCCGCGACTCCTCCGCGGCGGCCCGATCGCCACGGCCCTCCGCGAACAGGTCGCGCAGGATGTCGTCGTGTTTCGCGAGGAGCGGGGCTACACGCCCGCGCTCGCCGTCGTCGTGGTCGGACGCGACGCGCCGTCCGCCGTGTACCTGCACAAGATCCTCGACGGCTGCCGGCTCGTCGGCATCGAGGACCGCCTGGTCGAGCTGCCCGCCGAGTCCAGCGCCGACGAGCTGGGCGCCGCGATCCGCGGCCTCGGCGACGACCCGCAGGTGGCAGGGATCATCACCCAGATGCCGCTGCCGCCCGGCATCCCGCTGCGGACCGTCATCGACAACCTTGACCCGCTCCGGGACATCGACGGGATCCACCCGGTCAACGCGGGCCTGCTGTCGCTCGGCTACGAGGGGTTCCTCCCGGCCACGGCACACGCCTCCGTCGAGATCCTGCTGCGGAGCGGCATCGAGCTCGCGGGCCGCCACGCGGTCGTCATCGGCCGGTCCAACGTCGTCGGCAAGCCCACGGCGCTGCTGCTCCTGCGCGAAGACGCCACCGTGACCGTCGCCCACTCGCGCACGCGCGACCTCGCCGCGATCACCCGGACGGCGGACATCGTCGTCATCGCCGTCGGCAAGCCCGGGTTCCTGACCGCCGACATGCTGAAGCCCGGCGCTGTCGTCGTCGACGTGGGGATCAACGTCGTCGACGGGAAGCTCACGGGCGACGTCGACTTCGCGTCGGCGGCGCGCGTCGCCTCGGCGATCACCCCGGTCCCCGGCGGTGTCGGGCCGCTGACCAACGCGATCCTTCTCCGCCACCTCATGGAGGCGGCCCGCGGGCTCGCCTCCGGCCGGATGCCGCCCGGCACCCGCTCGCTTGCCGCCACCACCCCGGAGGTTCGCTGATGGCCTTCCCGTCCGACCTCGACATCGCGCGCTCGGTCACGCCACGCCCGATCACCGAGATCGCCCACGAGCTCGGCTTCCGCGACGACGAGATCGAGCTCTACGGCGCCGCCAAGGCAAAGGTCACGGTCGAGGGGATCCGCCGCCTCGAGGCCGAGCGGCCACGTGGGAAGTACGTCGTCGTCACCGCGATCACGCCCACCCCGCTGGGCGAGGGGAAGTCGACGACGACGGTCGGCCTCGCCGAGGGCCTCAACGTCATCGGCAAGCGCGCGACGGTCGCGATCCGGCAGCCAAGCCTCGGCCCGGTGTTCGGGATCAAGGGCGGCGCCGCCGGCGGCGGCTACAGCCAGGTCATCCCGATGGAGGACTTCAACCTCCACCTCACGGGCGACGTCCACGCCATCGGCGCCGCGCACAACCTCGCCGCCGCCTTCATCGACAACCACATCCACCACGGCAACGCGCTGGGCATCGACCCCAACGGTGTGCTGTGGCCGCGCGTCCTCGACATCAGCGACCGGGCGCTGCGCGACGTGGTCGTGGGCCTCGGCGGGCGAGAGAACGGCTACCCGCGCCAGACGCAGTTCGTCATCACCGTCGCGTCCGAGGTCATGGCGATCCTCGCGCTCGCCTCGGATCTCCAGGATCTCCGCGCGCGCCTGTCGCGCGTCGTCCTCGCCACTCGCCGCGACGGCTCCCCGGTCACCGCCGAGGATCTCAAGGTCGCCGGCGCGATGACCGTGCTCCTGCGCGACGCCATCAAGCCCAACCTGCTCCAGACGCTGGAGGGCGGGCCCGCGTTCGTCCACTGCGGCCCGTTCGCGAACATCGCGCACGGCAACAACTCGGTGATCGCCGACCGGGCGGCGCTGGCGGGCTCCGAGATCGTCGTGACGGAGGCCGGTTTCGGGGCCGACATGGGCGCCGAGAAGTTCTTCGACATCAAGTGCCGCGCGTCCGGCCTGAAGCCCGATGCCGCGGTGATCGTCGCGACGATCCGGGCCCTGAAGATGCACGGCGGGGTCGGCCGGATCGTGGCCGGCAAACCGCTGGACCCCGCGCTGCTCGAGAGCAACCCGGACGCGGTGCGCGCCGGCGCGGCCAACCTCGCGAAGCAGATCGAGAACGTCGCCGCGTTCGGGGTCCCGTCGGTGGTCGCGATCAACCTGTTCCCGACGGATGCCGAACCCGAGATCGAGGCCATCCGCGAGGTGGCCCTCCAGGCCGGCGCCCGCGACGCCGTGGTCGCCAGGCACTTCACGGATGGCGGGGCCGGCGCCGCCGACCTCGCGACGGCCGTGTGGGACGCCGCCGAGGCGGGCGCCCCCGACTTCCACCTCCTGTACCCCGACGAGCTGCCGCTGCGCGACAAGATCGAGACGATCGCGACGCGGCTGTACGGCGCCGACGGGATCGACGTCCTGCCGGCCGCCGCGAAGCAGCTCGCCCAGTACGAGGCGATGGGCTACGGCCGGCTGCCCGTGTGCATGGCCAAGACGCAGTACAGCCTGAGCCACGACGCCAAGCTGCTCGGGCGGCCGTCGGGCTTCCGGGTGCCCATCCGCGAGATCCGGCTTTCTGCGGGCGCCGGCTTCGTGACGGCGATCCTCGGCGACATGCGAACGATGCCGGGGCTCAACTCGAAGCCCGGCGGCGAGCGGATCGACATCGACGCCGACGGGAACGTCGTCGGCCTGTTCTAGGGACCTATCCTCCGGGGGTGATCGTCCAGCTCCTGGTCGCGCTCCTCGGCGTCGCCATCATCGCCCGCACCGTGCTGAGCGCGGTCCGCACGTTCGTCGTCCCGCGCGGTGAGAACGACCGCCTGAGCCGGTACCTGTTCCTCGCGGTCCGGCGCGCGTTCAACCTGGTCGCCCGCCCGTCGCGGCCGTACGCCGAGCGCGATCGAGTGATGGCCTACTACGGACCGATCGCGCTGATGCTGCTCCCAGCGTTCTGGCTGGTGCTGCTCGTCCTCGGCTTCGGGCTCATCTATTGGTCGCTCGGGATGCCGATGACGCTGGCGCTCGAGGTCTCGGGCTCCTCGCTGCTGACGCTCGGCTTCTTCCGGCCGGACGTCGACTACGGCGACATCACCTCGTTCGTGGAGGCGGCGCTCGGGCTCGCGCTCGTGGCCCTGCTGATCTCGTACCTGCCGACGATCTACGGGGCGTTCTCACGCCGCGAGCTTCAGGTCAGCCTGCTCGAGGTGCGCGCCGACAGCCCGCCGTCGCCGATCGTGATGATCACGCGGATGCACCGGCTCCGCGGCCTCGGCGCCCTGCACGACATGTGGGAGGCGTGGGAGCGCTGGTTCGCCGAGGTCGAGGAGACGCACAGCTCGCTCCCGGTCCTCGTGTTCTATCGCAGCCAGCAGCCGAGCCAGTCGTGGGTGAACGCGGCCGGCGCGATCATGGACAGCGCCGCGATCGTGCGCTCGGCGGTTGCCATCCCGATGGACGTCCAGGCGGACCTCGCGATCCG
Source organism: Chloroflexota bacterium (assembly GCA_025935925.1). GTDB lineage: Bacteria > Chloroflexota > Limnocylindria > Limnocylindrales > CSP1-4 > CAIXZV01. The sequence continues at coordinate 24,329 of JAICUI010000027.1, read as the reverse complement.
CGCCGGCTACCTCGCGCTGCGCCGGATCTGCGGGTTCTTCCGGATCCCGTTCGACGCCAACCCGAGCCCCGACGACCCGATCAGCATCGACCGTGCCCGGTTCGAGCGTGCGCTCGACGTGCTGGCGGAGGCGGGCGTGCCGATCGTCGCGGACCGCGACCAGGCGTGGCGCGACTTCGCCGGGTGGCGCGTGAACTACGACGCGGTGCTGCGGGCGCTCGAGCGGCTGACCATGGCGCCGACGCCGTGGTGGGACCGCCCGATGCGGTCGGCGTGGGAGACGGACGATCCGGGCAACGGGCACCGGCCGGTCGTCGAGGACGACGAGCTCGTCGCCGTCGGGCCGCGCGCGGGGGGCTGAGCCGGACCCGGGGCGTCAGGCGCTGAAGCTGAACCCGGTCGCCGCGACGAACGCGGCGACGGTCACGACACCCGCGACCACGCCCAGGACCCCCGAGATCCACATCCGCCAGTCGACGGGACCGAGCGAGCCCTCGTGATGCGCATGGGCGTCGTGCTCGGCGTCGTGCGCGTCGGCGTGGTGCATGACGTCGGCGTCGTGGTCGGCCATCGGGATCTCGTCACCTCCGGTGGCCATTGTCCCATGCGAGGGTCGCGCGCGACTCACCCGAGCAGGCCGGACAACCCGCCTCGCAGGATGTAACCGAAGAAGGCGATCGCGACGCCGAACGTCGCGAGGGTTCGCAGGAAGGGGAGCCAGGTCCGGCGGAACGTGATGCTCGTCGCCTCGCGCCCAAGCTGCGGCCGCACGGCAACGAGCGGTCCCAGCGGGTCGGCGTCCCCGCGAGCGAGGCGAGCGCGGGTCACGGTGACCGCGCGCGCCGCGGCGGCCTCCGGGGCCAGGTCGGATCCGGGCGGGATGGTCGCGAGCACGGCGTCGAACGCAGGCTCGTCGAACGTGCCGGTCTCGATCGTCTCGGCAAAGGCGCGCAGCCCCGCGACCTCGAGCCGCTCGAGCGCCGACGTCCCGGGACCGAGCCGCGCGAGCTCCTGGCGCGCCTCGTCGACGCGTCCGATGCTCAGGAGCATCTCGATCCGCGCCTCGCGCGTGACGGGCGCGCTCGCGTTCGCCTCGAGCCACGCGGCGACCTCGCGTGCGTTGCGCGCCGTCGAGGAGGCACCCGTCCGCTCCCGGAACCGGTCGACCTCGCGCGCCGCGAGCCAGCTGAACGCCTCGAACGCGCGGCGGTCACGGGTCGGCAGCAGCACCAGCGTGACCGCGTAGCCGATCCCGACCGTGACGACCACGGCGGCCAGGCCGGCGACGAGGGACTGGGCCGAGCGCAGGCCGTACTCCGTCACCGCGCCGGCCACGATGCCGGCGACGATCCCCGCGAACGACGCGCGCCGGAGCGGTCGCGAGAACGCCCGGACGAGGAGCACGGCGCGGGGATGGTAGCCGGCGAGCGGATCCGCCATGGCGGCGATTGTCCGGGATCGCCGGGAGGGTCCGCCGGGCGTTCACCGCCAGTCGATAGACTCGCTGGCGTGCTGACCGTCGTCCTGACCCGCCACGGCCTGACCGACCGCTCGGAGCCGGAGCAGCACCTGGGCCAGCACATCGACGTCTCGCTCAACGACGCGGGCCGCCGCCAGGCGCAGGCGCTCGCGAGGCGGCTCGCCGCCGTCCCGTTCGACCGGGTCATCTCGAGCCCGCTGTTCCGCGCCCAGGAGACCGCCGACATCCTGCGCGGCAACGCCCGGATCGAGACCGACCCGCGGCTCAAGGAGATGGACTACGGCGCCTGGGAGGGGCTGACGTACGAGCAGATCGACGCGCACGACGCGGCCGAGCGCCGGGAGTGGGAGCTCGCGCCCGACCGCCTCGCGTGCCCCGGGGGCGAGTCCGGCAACGACGTCGCCGAGCGGGTCCGTGCGTTCCTCGCCGACCTGATCGAGGACCATCGCCGGTGGCATGCGCGGGCGAGCCTCCGTGCCGCGACGTCGGGCGCCCGCGACGGCGCCCGTCCCGCGCGCCAGGTGCTCGTCGTCGCGCACTCGTCGACGAACCGCGTGCTGCTGTGCGTGGCGCTCGGCACCGACGTGCGCGACTTCCGCAAGCGGTTCGTCCAGTCGCAGGCGAACCTCACGGTGCTGCGCTGGGAGGCGCCGGACGGGCCGGAGGACGCGAAGCTCCTCGTCGGGAACGACACCGGGCACCTCCACCGGCCCGATCACGCGCCCTGGGAGTAGCGCCCGGTCAGCTCGTCGCGAGCACCCGGACGAGCTCGACGCTGTCGAGCGTCATGAACGGCGGCCGGGGTGTTCGTCGAGCGGCGTCGAGGGCGGCCCTTGCCGTCGCCTCGGACTCGAACGCGATGACGTTCAGCGTCCCGCCCTGCCCGTCGCTCGTGAACATCGCCGACACGAACCCCGGCGCCTCACGGACCCGCGGCATGACGGCGTCGCGGACGATGTCGCCGCTGCCGTCGATCCGCGCCGCGTCCCCGGATTCCCGCACGACCACCGCGAACATCGCCTGCCTCCTCGGGACCGGCCCTGGGACGTATCGTTCCGTGGACGGCCCTTGTATTGATGTAATGGATACTGTCACCAAATGACCGAGACGGTCAAGCGTCGCTACGTGTCGCCGCGACGGCGGCACCAGGCGGACGAGACGCGCGCGCAGATCCTCACGGTCGCGGGCCGCGTGTTCCGCGATCGCGGCTACGGCGTGCCCATGCCCGCGATCGCCGCGGAGGCCGGGGTCGCGGTCGAGACGATCTACCGGGTCTTCGGGACGAAGGCATCGCTGTTCCGGGAGGTCGTGGAGACGATGCTCGCCGGCGGCGTAGCGCGGGCGGGGGTGGCCGTCGAGGACCGGCCCGCGATCCGGGCGATCATCGAGGAGCCGGATCCCCGCCGCCAGGTCGCGCGCTACGCCGCAACCCAGCCTGGCATCCACCGGCGGGCCGGCCCCGTCCTCCGGGCGCTCCGCGACGCGAAGGCGACCGATCCGGCGCTGGCGGACCTGTGGGCCGAGATGGAGACATGGAGGCTCGAGGGCCAGGGGCGGTTCGCGGCGCGGCTCGCCGAACAGGGCTCGCTGCGCGGTGGGCTTTCGCTCGACGACGCGACGTCGATCGTGTTCACGCTGTGCTCGCTCGCGGTGTACGACCTGCTCGTCCTCGAACGGGGCTGGTCCGACGAGCGCTACGAGACCTGGCTCGCGGCCGCGCTCACCGACGAGCTGCTCGGCCCCTGATCAGTCGGCGCGCGGTGTCGACGGTCGCGGCCGGCCCGGCATCCCGAGGCGCCACCACAGCAGGATCGCGGCGAAGCCGATGCAGCCGACAAGGATCAGCGTGTCGAACGGCTTGAGGATGTCCCGGATGGTCGCCCAGCTGGACCCCAGCTGGACGCCCGCCCACACGAGGGCGATCGACCACGGCACGGCGCCGAGCGTCGAGAACAGGACGAACTTGCCGAGCGGCATGCGCGTGACGCCCGCCGGAAACGAGATGAAGGTCCGGACGATCGGCAGCAGCCGGCCGAAGAACACGGTCGCGGCACCGAAGCGCTCGAAGAACCGGTCGGCAGCCTCGATCTCGTGCTGGCGGATCAGGAGATACCGCCCGTAGCGCTCGAGGAACGGCCGGCCGCCCCACGCGCCGATGGCGTACGCGATCAGCGAACCCGTCGTGTTCCCGAGGGTCGCCACGACGACGACGATCCAGAAGCTCCACGGCTGGCCGGTGATCGGCTCGAGCTGCGTCGGATCGGAGACGAGGAAGCCGGCGTACGGCAGGATCAGCTCCGAGGGGAGGGGGATCATCGCCGACTCGATCAGCATCGCCACGAACACCCCCGCGTACCCGACCGCGCCGTACAGCGAGTTGAGGAACGGGATGACGATCTGGTCGATGAAGGTCAGCACGGGTCGGTGTCGGCCTCGTCCGGGGTCGGTCACAAAACGCCCGGCGGCCTGCGGCCGTCGGGCACGGCCCCGAGTCTAGCCGACTATCCTCGGCACGGTGACCGACGCCCATTTCGTGCCCGACCGCTCGGCGCAGGCGTCCGCCCGAGCCCTCGTCGTGCTCACGGGTGCGGACCTCGCGGTCGCGGACGTCGAGGCGGTGGCGCGTCACGGCGCGCGCGCGGCGCTCGACGTGCACGCTCGCGAGCGGATGCAGGAGGCCCGCGACGTCGTCGACCGCCTGGTGTCCGCCGGCGAGGTCGTGTACGGGGTGACGACCGGGTTCGGCGACCTCGCGACGACGTTCATCCCGCCCGAGGACGCAGCCCGGCTCCAGGAGAACCTCCTGATGTCGCACGCCGCCGGCGTGGGAGCGGCGTTCCCCCGCGAGGTCGTGCGGGCGATGCTGCTGCTGCGGGCCAACACGCTCGCGCTCGGGCACTCGGGGTGCCGGCCGGTGGTGGTGGACCGGATCTGCGACCTGCTTGCCGCCGGGATCCATCCGGTCGTGCCCGAGCAGGGGTCGGTTGGCGCGTCCGGAGACCTCGCCCCGCTCGCGCATCTCGCGCTGCCGCTCATCGGGAGGGGGCAGGTGGAGCTCGGCGGCCAGGTGGTGCCGGCGATGATCGCGCTCCGCGAGGCCGGGCTCGAGCCACTCGAGCTGCAGCCGAAGGAGGGCCTCGCCCTGCTCAACGGCACGCAGCTGATGTCCGCCCTCGGCGCGCTGCTCCTCGCCGACGCGGACCGGCTCGTGAGGACAGCGTCGGTTGCCGCCGCCATGTCGGTCGAGGCGCTGCTCGGCACCGAGGTGGCGTTCGCGGCGCCGTACCAGCTGGCCAGGCCGCATCCCGGGCAGGTGGTCGTCGCGGCCGAGCTGCGCCATCTGCTCCGCGGGTCGGGGATGCAGGCGTCGCATCACGGATCGGCGCACAAGGTCCAGGACCCGTACTCGCTCCGGTGCGTGCCGCAGGTCCACGGCGCGGTCCGCGACGCCCTCGACTACCTGCGCCAGGTCCTGGACGTCGAGCTGAACTCCGCGACGGACAATCCGCTCGTGTTCCCCGAGGGCGGTTCCGTGCCGGCCGACGCGCTCGCGACGGGTGGCGGGCTCGTGATCTCCGGCGGGAACTTCCACGGCGAGCCGATCGCGTTCGCGCTCGACTTCGCCAAGCTCGCGCTCTCGGAGCTCGGCGCCATCTCCGAGCGGCGGACGGCGCTGCTCGTGGACCCGCGGCTGAACGGCGGGTTGCCGGCCTTCCTCGCGCCGGACCCTGGCCGGAACAGCGGCCTGATGATCGTCCAGTACACCGCCGCGGCTCTCGCGTCGGAGAACAAGGTCCTCGCCCATCCGTCGTCGGCGGACTCGATCCCGACCTCGGCGAACCAGGAGGACCACGTCTCGATGGGCGCGGCCGCCGCGCGGCACGCGCGCACCGTCCTCGGCCACGTCGAGCAGATCGTGGCGATCGAGCTGCTGTGCGCGGCGCAGGCGCTCGACCTGCGGCTGGCGACGTTGACAGACGCGGCGCCGCGGCCCGGCGACGGCGTGGCCGAGGCGCACCGTCGGGTGCGGGAGCGGATCGCGGCGCTCGCCGAGGACCGTGAGCCAGGCCCGGATCTCGCCTCCGCGCTGGAGCTGGTGCGATCCGGGGCGCTCGTCGAGCTCGCCGGCGCCTGACGCGGCGACCCCGGGCGTGACGCGGCCCCGCCCGGTGATTGCCTAGACTCTCGCGATGGCCATCCGCATCGTCGACGTCACCGACGACGCCTCGTTCCGCCTGGTCCCGCCGTGCGCCGACCCGGGATTCGACCACCGGAGCTGTGATTACTGGGAGGATGCCGACCGGGGGTCCAAGGCCGCGCGCCTGGCGTGGCTCGAGGGTGGCGCCCCGGCCGCCGCGGCGACGAGCAGCCGCAGCCGCCCCGCGAACCCGTTCGGTGGCGACGAGCGTGACGAGCTCGCGTTCAACCCGTTCGCTCCGGCATCCCGCGGACCCGCGGTGAACCCGTTCGCGCCGAGCGGCGAGGCGGCGTTCAACCCGTTCGCACCGGCACCCAAGGCCGCCCCGACCGTCGCGGCCGACGCGCCGCCCAAGCTCAAGCTGCTCGCGCGAGGCCTGGCGGTCTTCGGCTCGTACGCGAAGGTGCTGCTCGAGGACGGCGTGCCGGCGGGCTACGCGCAGTTCGGGCCGCTGTCCGCCTACCCGCGCGCGCAGCGCACGCGCGAGCTGTACCCGGCGCTGCCGCAGTCGCCGCTCCCGGCGGTGATCACGTGCATCGCGACGACGGCCGCGGGACGTGGCCGCGGGCTCGCCGCGACGCTCGTCGAGGCGGTGTGCGACGACCTCGCCGCGCGCGGCTTCGCAGCCGTCGAGGCCTACCCGGAGGTCGGCGCCCGGCCGAACGCGACGAGCGCCGCCACGCCGGAGTTCTGGGAACGGCTCGGGTTCGCCGTCGCGGCCCGCGACGACCGCTTTCCGGTCGTGCGGCGCGACCTGGCGTGACCCGATCTGGCGTGACGGATCCCGGCCGGCGGCGGACCGCCGTGACCGTCGCGTGCGCGATGTCGCTCTCGATGATCCTCGCTGCGTGCGCCACGCCGGCCACGCCGGCCGCGTCCGCGACCGCTGCCCGTGCCTCGACGCCATTGCCGCCGAGCGTGTCCGCGTCAGCTGCCTCGCCAGCCCCGGCGAGCACCGGATCGTCAGCGTCGCCGGGCTCCGGAGCTCCCAGCGGCGCGGTCGAGGACCCGTCCCTGCTCGCGGCCCTCCCGGCCACCGTCGACGGCATCGACGTCACGCTCGAGCACCAGGCGTTCCTCGACGCCGTCGCCGACCCGGCGTTCGCCCAGCACGTGCGTCGCGCCGCGTTCGGCGTCGCGGTCAGCGGCGGCGACCTCGTGTCGGGCGTCGTCGCGGAGCCGGAGCCCGGGACGTACTCCGAGGCCTTCTTCCGCGACTGGCGTGACACCTTCAACCAGGGCGCGTGCGGCCAGGCGGGCGGCGTCGTCGGGAACGCCGAGACGCAGATCGGCGACCGGACCGTCTACATCGCCACGTGCGCCGGGGACCTCCGGACGTACCACACGTGGCTCCCGAGCCGCGGCGTCATCGTCTCCGCCTTCGCGCTCGGCGGGAAGCGGTTCGGTGAGGCGCTGATGGAAGGCCTCCGGCCCTGACCGGCGGCGTAGACTCGCGGCCGTGACCACCGGCAACCCGCCCGGAACCGACTCGGGCGCGCGGCCCGTCCGCGCCCCCCGCGGCACCACCCTTTCGACGCGCGGCTGGCCGCAGGAAGCGGTGCTCCGGATGCTCATGAACAACCTCGATCCGGAGGTCGCCGAGGATCCCGACCACCTCGTGGTCTACGGCGGGACGGGTCGCGCCGCGCGCAGCTGGGCGGCGTTCGACGCGATCGTCCGCGAGCTGCGCCGGCTGGGTGACGACGAGACGCTCCTCGTCCAGTCGGGCAAGCCCGTCGCGGTGTTCCGGACGCACGAGTGGGCGCCGCGCGTGCTGATCGCCAACTCGAACCTCGTCGGCCGCTGGGCGACCTGGGACACGTTCCGCGAGCTCGAGCGCGAGGGCCTCACGATGTACGGCCAGATGACCGCCGGCTCGTGGATCTACATCGGCACCCAGGGGATCCTCCAGGGCACGTACGAGACGTTCGCCGAGCTCGCCAGGCGCCAGTTCGGCGGCAGCCTCCGGGGCACGGTGACCCTGACGGCCGGTCTCGGCGGGATGGGCGGCGCGCAGCCGCTCGCCGTCACCATGAACGAGGGCGCGTGCATCGCCATCGAGGTCGACGAGGCACGCGCCCGGCGGCGGCTCGACATCGGGTACGTCGACCACCTCACGCACGACCCGGGTGAAGCGCTGGCCATGGCGCGGAGCTGGGCGTCCGACGGCGAGGCGCTGTCCGTCGCCCTCGTCGGCAACGCCGCGGAGATCGAGCCCGCGTGGGCGGCGGCCGGCGAACGGTTCGACGTGGTCACGGACCAGACCTCGGCCCACGACGCGCTCGCGGGCTACGTGCCGGCCGAGATCTCGCTCGGAGACGCCCTCGAGCTGCGCGCGCACGACCCGGACGTGTACCAGCGACGGGCGATGGCGTCGATGGCCGACCACGTCCGGGCGATGCTCGCGTTCCAGGAGGCGGGCGCGATCGTGTTCGACTACGGCAACAACCTGCGCGCGCAGGCGAAGGACGCGGGCGTCGCGAACGCGTTCGACTACCCGGGCTTCGTCCCGGCGTTCATCCGGCCGCAGTTCTGCGAGGGTCGCGGCCCCTTCCGCTGGGCGGCGCTGAGCGGCGACCCCGAGGACATCCTGCGCACCGACCGGGCGATCCTCGAGCTGTTCCCCGAGGACCAGGGCCTGCGCCGCTGGATCGAGATGGCCGAGGCCCGCGTGCCGTTCCAGGGCCTCCCGGCGCGCATCTGCTGGCTCGGCTACGGCGAGCGGGCGAAGGCCGGCCTCGCAATCAACCGGCTCGTCGCCGACGGCGAGGTGCGGGCGCCCATCGTCATCGGCCGGGACCACCTCGATGCCGGGTCCGTCGCCTCACCCAACCGCGAGACGGAGTCGATGGCCGACGGGTCCGACGCCATCGCCGACTGGCCGCTCCTCAACGCCCTCGTCAACACCGCGGCGGGCGCGACCTGGGTGTCGATCCATCACGGCGGCGGCGTCGGCATCGGGTACAGCCAGCACGCCGGGATGGTGTGCGTCGCGGACGGCACGCCGCTCGCGGCGCAGAAGCTGGAGCGCGTCCTGACGACCGATCCGGGCATGGGCGTCGTCCGGCACGTCGATGCGGGCTATGAGCGCGCGGTCGAGGTCGCGCGCGAGCGCGGCGTCCGGGTGCCGATGCTCGACTAGCGGCGACGCCGCTCAGGCCGGGGCGGGCGAGCCCGGCGCGCTCGGCGCCATCGGCTCGTCCTCGACGGGCTCTGGCATCGTCTGGATGTGGCGAACCGACGAGATCGCCACCGGCACGAACGACACGAGGCTCCCGATCGCCCCCACCCAGATCGTCGCGTGGAGGCCGATGATGTTGCCCAGGACGCCGCCCATGATCGAGCCCAGCGGGATGGTGCCCCACACGATGAACCGCATCGTGGCGTTCATCCGGCCCTGCATCCGGGGCTGCGTGATCGCCTGGCGCAGCGACACCTGGTTGATGTTCCACGCGACGCCGCAGAACCCGCCGAGGATCATCGACAGCGACACGGCGGGCGCGACGAGGGCATCGGGCGCCAGCGCGACGGGGATGGCGGAGACGCTGAACCCGAGCGCGCTCAGCACGAGCATCCGTCCGACGCCGAGCCGCGCGGTGAGCCGGCCCGTGACGAGGGCGCCGACGAGGAACCCGATCGCGCCGATCGAGAACGAGAATCCGATCGTCTCCGCCGACAGCCCGCGCTCCTGGGTCAGGTACAGGATCAGGATCGCGCCGAAGATGTTGCCGAAGAAGTTCGACGTGCCGGTGCTGGCGGCGATGTACCGCAGCCACTTGTGGCCGAGGACGTACCGCAGCCCCTCGCTGACGTCCTGGCGCATCGACCGCTTCGGCCCGTGGACGGCCTCGTCGTGCGGCTCGACCGGCGGTTCGGGGCGCCGGATCAGGAACACGAAGATCGCCGACACGATGTACGAGACCGAGTCCAGGATCATCGCGAACGGGGCGCGCAGCGCCGCGATCAGGATGCCCGCGATCCCGGGACCCAGGATCTGGGCCGCGGACTGGGTGACCTGGAGCTTCGAGTTGCCCTCGACCAGCTGGTCGCGGTCGACGACCGACGGCAGGTAGCTCTGCCAGGCCACGTCGAAGAACACCGTGAGGCAGCCGTTGAGGAACCCGACGGCGTACAGCTGCCAGATCGTCAGGACGTCGAAGTAGAACGCGATCGGGATCGAGGCGATCATGATCGCCCGGCCGATGTCGCCGATGATCAGGATCGGGCGCCGGCGGAGCCGGTCGACCCAGACACCCGCCGGCAGGCTGAGCAGGATGAACGGCAGGAACTCGACCGTCGTCAGCAGGCCGAACTCGAACGGCGTGACCTTCAGGATCGTCGCCGCGATCAGGGGCAGGGCGAGCTGCGTGATCGCCGTCCCGAAGACGGACGCCGTCTCGGCGGTCCACAGCTTCAGGAAGTCGGGGTGGCGCAGGAGGCTGCGGCTCGGGCCACTCATGGACGGCGAGTCTATGTCGGGCGGGACCTCGGATGCGAACCCGTCAGGTCTCGCCGACGGCCGCGCACTAGCATCGGGGCGTGCTCGTCGAGTCCGTGCCGAACGTCTCCGAAGGCCGCCGCCTCGACGTGGTGGAGCGCCTCGCGGATGCGCTGACCGCCGGCGACGGTGTGTTCCTGCTCGACCGCACGTCGGACGCGAGCCACAACCGCTCGGTGTTCACGATCGCGGGCGAGCACGACGCGGTCACGATGGCGCTCGAGCGGCTGGTGTAGCAGTCGATCGACGACATCGACATGGAGCGGCACCGCGGCGAGCACCCGCGGATCGGCGCCGTGGACGTCGTCCCGTTCGTCCCGCTGGGATCGACGACGATGGCCGACTGCGTCGAGCTCGCGCGCGCGTTCGGGGCCACGATCGCGGACCGGCACGGAATCCCGGTGTACCTCTACGCGCAGGCCGCGACCCGCTCGGACCGCGTCAAGCTGGCCGACGTGCGGCGGGGCCAGTACGAGGGCCTCAAGGCGGAGATCGCCACCAATGGGCGGCACCCCGACTTCGGTCCCGCGCGCATGCATCCGCGAGCCGGCGCGGTGGCCGTCGGTGCCCGGCCGTTCCTCATCGCGTGGAACGTCAACCTCGACACGGACGACGTCGAGCTCGCGAAGCGGATCGCGCGCCGGGTCCGCGAGTCCGGCGGCGGGCTGCCGCGGCTGCAGGCGAACGGGTTCCGCGTCGAGGAACCGGATCGCGGGCACCCGGTGCGGGCGCAGGTCTCGATGAACCTGCTCGACTTCTCGGTGACGCCGCTGTGGCGCGCGTGGGAGGCCGTCAGGGAGCTCGCCGGGGAGGACGGCGTGCGGCTCGCGGAGTCCGAGCTCATCGGCCTCGCGCCGGTCGCGGCGCTGCTCGACGTCGCCGACCACGCGGGGATCGATGCGGGGATCGCGGTGGAGGACCGGCTGCAGGCCGCCGCCGAGGCGATCCGGCTGCGCGACTACTCGCCGCTCATGGCCCTCGAGCTCCGGCTCGCGGCATCGCAGGAGGCGGCACGCCGCGCCGCGCACGACGCCGAGCGGGACCGGGCATGAGGCCCGTCCGCAGGCAGCCGGCGCACGTGGTTGCCGCGGCACGCCTCGCGGCGGCACGCCTCGCCGTCGCCACGGCCGGCCGCGTCCGCGCCGGCGACGGCGGATGACCCTCCGCCTGATCGAGGGCGGTCGCGGCTCGTCCGACGCCCCGGGCCTGCTGATCCACGGCGCCTCGCAGGTCGCGACGCTCGCCGGCGGGCTCCGCCGGGGCCCCGCGCAGGCGGATGCCGCGGTGCTCGATGCGGCCTCGGCCGGCGGGCTGGCCGCCGCCGGGGCACCGGTCGTGGCGTGCTGGGAGGGGCGCATCGTCGGCGTCGGGCCGCGGGACGAGGTGGAGCGCGGCCTCGAGGCGGCGGGCTTCGGCTTGTCGCGCTTCGTGCGCATCGACGCGGACGGGGGCGTCGTCACGCCGGGGCTCGTCGACGCCCACACTCACCTGCTGTTCGCGGGCACGCGCGAGGGCGAGCTCGTGCTGCGCCAGCAGGGAGCTGGCTACCTCGAGATCCTCGCGGCGGGCGGCGGGATCCTCGCCACCGTCGCGGCGACGCGGGCGGCGACCGAGGAGCAGCTCGCCCGGCATGGGCGCCGCTGGCTGGACGAGATGTGCTCGCACGGCGTCACGACCGTCGAGGCGAAGTCGGGGTATGGCCTCGACCTCGCCACGGAGCTCCGGCTGCTCGAGGTGGCGTTCGAGCTCGGCCGAGAGGGGCCCGTCGACGTCGTCCCGACCTGGCTCGGCGCGCACGCGGTCCCCGCCGAGTACCGGTCTCGGCCGGACGGGACCGAGGCGTACGTGCGGCATCTCGTCGAGGAGCAGCTGCCGGGCGTCGCGGCGCAGGGCCGGGCGCGGTCGGCGGACGCGTTCTGCGAGCGGGGCGTGTTCAGCGCGGAGCAGAGCCGGCGGGTGCTCGAGGCGGCGTCGGCGTTCGGCATGGCGGTCCGGCTCCACGCGGACGAGCTGGCGCCGTCGGGCGGGGCGGAGCTCGCCGCCGAGCTGGGTGCCCTGTCGGCGGACCACCTCCATTCGCCGAGCGACGCCGGGATCCAGGCGCTGGCGGACGCCGCGCGCGGCGAGTCACCGGTCGTCGCGACGCTGCTGCCCGCGACGAGCTGGTACCTGATGGAGGAGCAGCCAGCGCCGGCGCGGCGGTTCATCGAGGCCGGGGTGCCGGTCGCGCTCGGGACGGACTTCAACCCCGGCACCTCGCCGACGCCCAACCTGCCGCTCGTAGTCTCGCTCGCGTGCATCGGGATGCGGCTCTCGCCGTCCGAGGCGCTCGCCGCCGTCACGATCAACGCCGCGCACGCGGTCGGCCTCGGTGACGAGATCGGGTCGCTCGAACCCGGGAAGGCCGCGGACCTCGTCATCTGGCGCGCCGCGACGATCGAGCAGCTGCCCTACTGGGCCGGCGCGGATCTCGCCGAGGTGGTGGTCAAGCGTGGCCGGGTGGTGCGCCGCCGGGGCGCCTGACCCGGCCGCACGGCGGGGATCGGCGCGTCACGCCTTGCCGCGCGACTCCAGCACGACGGTGGTCGTCTCGGATGGCAGGCCGGACATCGTGACGGACAGCCGCGGCTGCACCGTCGGCTCGGACCCCAGCTCGTGGAGGAACTTGCCCATCGCGTCCTGGCAGTCGGCCTCGTCCTCGCACACCGGCATGGGGACGACGATCTTCGCCTCCAGCTGGGCGACGAGCGCCGCGGCCGCCGCGGCGGACAGCGCCCCACCAACCGGGACGCACGCGATGTCGACGCGCCCGATGTCGGCGAGCTTCTCCTCGGTCAGCTGGTGGCCGATGTCGCCGAGGTGGATCGTGTGGATCCCGTCCAGCTCGGTGACGAACGCGACCTGCCGGCCGCGCTTCGCCCCGTTCGCGTCGTCGCGGTACGTCCGGACGCCGGTCAGCAGGACGTCGTGGACCTCGTACTCGCCGGGCCCGTCGAGCACGAACGCGGGCTCGAGGCTGGTCGGGATCACGGTCGCGCCGTCGCGCGAGAGCCGCGTGGCCTTCCTGGACGGTGGCGCCTCGTCCGGGTGGCTGTAGGTGACGACGTCGCCCGTGATGCCGCGGCCCGTGGGCCCGACGATCGACGGGTAGGGATCGTTGACGACGACGGCGTCCTTGCCGCGCAGCCGGATGCAGGTCCGTCCGTACCAGGTGAGCTCCATGGCCGCGATTCTTGCACAGCCGACTTGGCCCGGACTGACGCGGCGGCGACGGCGGCGGATGCCTCGGCTCCGGACGTTAACGGGAAGGACCGGAGACGCCTGCCCAATCGGCGCCTCCGGTCCGAGGGAGGGAGGATGGAACCTGAGGGGTGTTCCATGGCGAACCGTAGGCGCGGGGCGATTCAGGCCCAACCGGCCGAACGGTTAAGAAACGCACACCTCGACCGGGGGAACCCTCGGGCCACCGGGATTCGCCGATGCGCATGGCACAATCGCGCGCCATGACCGCCACCTCACCCCGCCCGACGGCCCTCGCGGTGCTCGCCGCCGCGATCCTCGTTGCCGCCTGCGGCTCCGCGAATCCGACGCTTCCCGCCGCCTCGCCGACCCCGACCTCGGCCCCATCGTCCAACGTCTCAGGCTCCGTCGCGCCGAGCGAGCTGCCCGCCGGCTCGCCGCCCGCCGGCTCGCCGTCAGCCGGCTCCCCGCCGGCCGGGTCTCCGTCGGCCTTCGCGTGCGACCAGCCCGCCTCCCAGTCGGCGCCGCCCAGCGAGGCGCCGAGCGACCCGAGCGCCGCGGCGTACGACCTGATCGAGCAGCAGATGCAGGACCTGCGCGGCCTCCGGGCCACGTCGAAGGTCGAGCGCGACGTGATGGACAAGGCGGCCCTGTGCGCCTTCCTGACCCGCCAGTTCCACGAGGACAACCCGCCCGAGCTCGTCCACGGCACCGAGGTCCTGTACAAGCAGCTCGGCCTCATCCCGAAGGACGCGTCGCTCGAGGACCTGTATCTCGAGCTGCTGACGAGCCAGGTCGCCGGGTTGTACGACGACAAGACGAAGCACATGTACGTGATCTCGTCGAACAAGGAGGCGGGGCCCGTCGAGCGGTTCATCTACTCGCACGAGTACACGCACGCCCTCACCGACCAGGCGTTCGACCTGCGCAAGGTGGTGGGGACGGAGACCGACCAGAGTGACCGCTCGCTCGCCCGATCGGCGCTCATCGAAGGCGATGCGACGCTCGCGATGACGCTCTGGGCGCAGCACAACCTCACGCCGCACGAGCTGCTCCAGGCGGCGGGCGCCGCCGACCCGGCGTCGCAGGCCGTCCTCGACCGGATGCCGGCCATCCTCAAGGATCCGCTGACGTTCCCGTACACCAGCGGCCTCCAGCTCGCGCTCGGCGGCTACACCTCGGGCGGTGGCTATGGAGGGGTCGACCAGCTGTACCGCAACCCGCCGGACTCGACGGAGCAGGTCCTCCACCCCGACAAGCTGCAGTCCCGCGAGGCGCCGGTCGCCGTGGCCTTCCCCGCGGACCTCGCGTCGCGGCTGGGCTCGGGCTGGAAGGTGTCGCTGCAGGACACGCTCGGCGAGCTGCTCCTCGGGATCATCCTCAAGGACGCGGGCGCGGCCGCGCCGACGGACGCCGCGGCTGGCTGGGGCGGCGATCGGGTCGCGGTCCTCGAGGCCCCGAACGGCGAGACGGCGGTGGTCCTCGACACGGCCTGGGACACCGACGCCGACGCCGCCGACTTCGAGACCGCGGCCGGCTCGCTGACCGCCAAGCTCACGGCCGCCGGCGAATCCGCGTCGGTACTCCGGCCGGACCCGAAGCGCGTGGTCTTGATCTCGGCCGAGTCGCCGGCCACGATGGGCAAGGTCGCGAACGTGCTCGGGCTGGCCGGCTAGCGACAGGCCCCCGGGCAACGCTACATCGAGTCCGGCGCGGAGATCCCGAGGAGGGCGAGGGCGTTCGCGAGCGTCGTCTGCGTCGCCAGGGCGAGCGCGAGGCGCTGCCCGGATCGCTCCGGGTTCGCCGTGTCGACGACGCGCGCGTCCCGGTAGAAGGCGTGGAACTGGGTCGCGAGCTCCGTGGCGTACGCGGTCACGCCCTGGGTCTCCTCGGCGACGACCGCGTCCTCGACCACCTCCGGCAGCCGCGCGACGACGCGGACCAGCGCCGCCTCCGGCTCGCCCGCGAGCAGCCCCTCGACGCCGGGCGCGGGTGACAGCCCGGCCTCCGCCGCCTTGCGCACGATCGACGCGATCCGGGCGTGCGCGTACTGGACGTAGTAGACGGGGTTCTCCGCCGACTGCTTGCGGGCGAGCTCGATGTCGAAGTCGATCTCGACGTGCGCGGCGCGGGAGGCGAAGAACCAGCGGGCGGCGTCCGTGCCCACGGCGTCGAGCAGGTCGTCGAGCGTGACGAACGTCCCCGCGCGCTTCGACATCGACACCTCGACGCCGTCCGCCACGAACCGGACCCAGCCGATCAGCAGCACCTGGTAGTGGTCCGGGTCGTAGCCCATCGCCTGCGCCGCATTCTTGTTGCGCGCGATCGTCCCGTGATGGTCCGCGCCCCAGATGTAGATGAGGTGGTCGAAGCCGCGGCTGAACTTCTCGGTGACGTACCCGATGTCGGCGGCGAAGTACGTCGGCCAGCCGTTCGACTTGTAGATCACGCGGTCCTTGTCGTCACCGAAGGTCGTCGACCGGAACCAGGTCGCGCCGTCCTGTTCGTAGACGTGGCCGGCCTCGCGCAACCGCTCCACGGCGCGCGCGACCCAGCCCTCGTCGTGGAGCGAGGCCTCGCTCTTCCAGACGTCGAACCGGACGCCGAGCCGGGCCAGCGACGCCTCGATCATGGCCCGGACCCGGTGCGATGCCCAGGCGCCCAGCACCGCGTCGGTGGCGGCACCCTCGGCCGTGGCCGCCGCCCACACGTCCTCGGGCACCGCGCGGGCGAGGTCCTCGACATAGGCGCCCTTGTAGCCGTCGTCCGGGACCGGCTCGCCGCGCCGGACGGCCGCGACCGACGCGCCGAGGTGGTTCACCTGGGCGCCCGAATCGTTGAAGTAGTACTCGCGCGTGACCCGCTGCCCGCCCGCCTCGAGGACGCGGCAGAGCAGGTCGCCGACGAACGCGCCGCGGGCGTTGCCGACGGTCAGCGGTCCGGTCGGGTTCGCGGACACGAACTCCACGTTGACCGTGCGCGGGTTGACCGCCGGAATCCGGCCCCACGACGCCGGCGCCGAGAGGATGTCCGCGACGACGCCCTCGTACGTCGAATCCGTGACGCGCAGGTTGAGGAACCCCGGCGGCGCGACGTCGGCCGAGGCGACGAGCCCGGCGCCGGCGGCGCCGCGCAGCCGGTCGGCGAGGGCGCCGGCGATGGCCATCGGCGGGCGGCGCATCGGGCGCGCGAGCTTCAGGGCGAGGTTCGACGCCAGGTCGCCGAAGGCGGCGTTCGCGGGCCGCTCGACCTCCACCTCCGGCGCTGCTGACGGGTCGTCGAGCGCCGGCAGCGTGCCCGCGGCCTCGGCGTCCGCCCACGCGCGGGCGACGGCCGCGCGGACGCGCGCGCGCACCGAGGCCGGGACGAGGGCAGGATCGGCGGAGGTGCTCAAGCTCGGCTCCGAGGGCGATGGGTCCCGGCCATGCTACCGCCGCCGCGTGACCCGGATGTCCCATGACCCTCCGGTGCCGGTGCGCACCGGAACCGTCGCGATAGGTCGCTCGCCCTACGGGGAAAGGACTAGTCAGGTGCGGTCCGGACGAGTACCTTTCCCGATCCTCGCCCAGTACTGTGCGGGGGCTCGACGACCGTCCCAACGGGGGACCGGGTCGGGAGGGGGCGGCGACACCGGGCATGTCAGGCTCGGCCGCCACCGATTTGGGGAGTGATCGGCGGTATCGCCAGATTCACCACGGGGAGAGGTCGGGGAGGCCTGATGAAGTCTCGGGGATTCGTGTACGCCATGGGCGCCGGCGCCCGGAAGAGCCTCGTGCTCTTCTGGACGGCCGTGCTTCTGTGTTCGGCGCTGTTGCAATACGCCGTGATCGCGGCACCACCCGCGGTCCTCGCCGTCCACGATGACGGGCTGTTCGAGCTCGACGGCAACGTCGAGGGCTCGGCGGCCCCGGGCGACGACTGGAACACGCTGTTCAACGGTGGCGGCTCCGCGGACGACTCCGCGTTCATCGCCGATCCGATCAACGGCAACGCCGACAAGTACTTCACTGGCGGCGACACCAAGGACATCGCCGACATCCCGAGCTGGCTGTGGACGACCGTCAGCCAGCCGCAGGACAAGAACGACATCGCCCATGCCTACGCCGCGTCCTACCTGGACTCGGACAGCGGCAACACGATCGTCTACTTCGGCCTCGACCGGTACGCCTCGAACGGCGCGGCGCAGGTCGGCTTCTGGTTCCTGCAGGACGACGGTTTCGGGCTGACGGGCGGTCCTGCCGCCGGCGGCTTCAGCGGCAAGCACGTCGAGGGCGACGTCCTCGTCCAGATCGACTTCGAGAACGGCGGAGCCAACCCCGTCCTGCGCGTCTACGAGTGGCACAACGGTGCGCTCGGGACGCCGGTGACGGGTGGCAGCTGCGCCACGGCGGCGGCCAACGACACGCGCTGCGCGATCGCCGCGACGAGCTCCACGAACCCGGCCTGGACCTTCGACGACAAGGGCGTGGCCGGTGCCGACAACGACATCCCCGCCGGCGGCATGGTGGAGGGTGGCATCGACCTGACGGCGCTCGGGCTCGACGACGGCTGCTTCAACTCGTTCGTCGCCGAGACGCGCTCGTCGCCGTCCGCGGATTCGACCCTGTCCGACTTCGCCCTCGGCGCGTTCTCGCTGTGCGCGAAGCCCGACATCGAGACCCACGTCCGCCAGGGCGACACGAACGTCTCGACGATCAACAAGGGCGAGTCGGTCACCGACGTCGCCACGCTGACGGGCGACAAGGGCCCGGTCACCGGGAGCGTCGAGTTCTTCACCTGCTTCGATGCCGATGCGAAGCCCGACTGCTCGAGCGGCGGCACCAGCCGGGGCACGAAGACGCTGAGCGGCGGCTCCGCCACGAGCGACGCCTTCACGCCGGCCAACATCGGCTACTACTGCTTCAGGGTGGAGTACACGCCGGCCGCGAACTCCAAGTACTTCGCGACCAGCCACACGAACAAGACGACCGAGTGCGTCCAGGTCATCCCGGCCGAGATCGACCTCGTCAAGACCCACGACGCGGCGTCGGTGACGGCCGGCTCGCCGATCGGGTTCACGCTCAGCATCACGAGCAAGGGCCCGGGCTCGGCGTTCGGGGTCAAGGTCAGCGACACGCTGCCGACCAAGAGCGGCCTCGACTGGTCGATCGACGCGGCCGGCACGACGGGCACCTGGGTCATCGACTCCGGTGTCCTGAAGTTCGGCGGCGCCGACGGCGTCACGATGGCGAAGGACGCGGAGTTCCACGTCCACGTCACGAGCCCCACGACGCCCGCGACCTGCGGCACGGTCAACAACACCGGCAACGCGACGACGACCAACGACGGGACCGACTCGGATTCCGCCTCGGTCGAGGTCAAGTGCCCCGACGTCAAGGTCACCAAGACCCCCGACGGCGGCACGATCAACGCGGGGGACACGGCGACGTTCTCGATCAAGGTCGAGAACATCGGCACCGGCACCGCGAAGAACGTGTCGCTCAGCGACAACCTGCCCGGCACGACGCAGGTCCACTGGACCGAGTCCGAGGCGGACTGCTCGATCTCGGGCGCCGACGGCTCCCAGGTGCTGACCTGCTCGGCCGGCGACCTCGCGGCCGGCGCCTCGAAGACCTACACGGTCTCGGCCGACCTCAGCGGCCAGAGCTTCTGCGCCAAGCTCGACAACACGGCGACGGCCACGGCCGACAACGAGCCGGCGAGCGACACGGCGAACAACACCGACAGCGGCGACATCACCGTCCAGTGCGCCTCGATCGACATCGAGAAGGTGGCCGACGACGGATCCGTCTCCGCCGGTGACAAGATCGGGTTCACGATCACGGTCACGAGCGGCGGCCCGGGCGTGGCCCGCGACGTCACCGTGACCGACACCCTGCCCACCGATGCCGGCACCAGCTGGACGATCGACGGCGGCGCCGACCAGGCCCAGTGCGCAATCGCGGCGGGCGTCCTCAGCTGCTCCTTCGGCGACATGGCGAAGGGCGCGGAGAAGGTCGTCCACATCTCGAGCCCGACGACCAAGGCGACCGTGGTGGACAGCCCGGTCACCAACACGGCCCACGTCTCGACGTCCAACGACGGCTCGGACGACAGCACGGACCACGTCGACGTCCTGGCCGCCTCGATCGACATCGAGAAGGTCCACGACGCGGCGTCCGTGTCGGCCGGCGAGGCGATCGGCTTCACGATCACGGTGACCAGCGGCGGCCCGGGCACGGCCAAGGACGTGACGGTCAACGACCCGCTGCCCACCGACGCCGGCACCAGCTGGGCGATCGACGGCGGCACCGCGCAGGCCGACTGCGCGATCGCGGCCGGAACGCTGACCTGCGACCTCGGCGACCTCGCCTCGGGCCAGGTCCGCACCGTCCATATCTCGAGCCCGACGACCAAGGCGACCGTCGCGGACAGCCCGGTGACGAACACCGCGTCCGTGACCACGTCCAACGACGGGTCCGACGAGGACACCGACGACGTCGTCGTCCTCGGCGCCTCCATCGACATCGAGAAGGTCGCGGACGATGCGTCCGTGACCGCGGGTGACCCGATCGGGTTCCTGATCACGGTCACGAGCGGTGGCCCCGGCGTCGCCAAGGACGTCGCGGTGACCGACACGCTGCCGACCGATGCCGGCACGAGCTGGACGATCGACGGCGGCACGGCGGCGGCCGACTGCGGCATCGCCGCGGGCGTCCTGTCGTGCGACCTCGGTGACCTCGCCCAGGGCGAGACCCGCACCGTCCACATCTCGAGCCCGACGACCAAGGCCACCGTGGCCGACAGCCCGGTCTCGAACACCGCGCACGTCGCGACGTCCAACGACGGCTCCGACGACGACACCGACCACGTGGTCGTGGTCGGCCCGGACGTCGTCGTCGACAAGAACGCCGACAACAGCCCGATCAGCGCCGGTGACAAGGCCGCGTTCACGATCAAGGTCTCGAACGAGGGCGATGGCATCGCCCGCGACGTCACCCTGACCGACACGCTGCCCGCCGGCATCGACTGGACCACCGACAGCGACGGCTGCGCCATCGAGTCGGGCGTCCTCAGCTGCAGCTTCGGCGACCTCGCGCCGGACGCGTTCGTGATCGTCAAGGTGTCGGGTGAGACCGACGTCGCCGACTGCGGCACGATCCCGAACACGGCGTCGGCCGCCGCCACCAACGAGCCCGCCGACCGCCTCGCGAACAACGAGGACTCGGCCTCGATCATCGTCAACTGCCCGGCCGTGGCGATCACCAAGACGCCGGTGGATCCGGAGGTCAACGCGACCGACCAGATCGCGTTCGACATCGTCGTCACCAACACCGGTGACGGCAACGCCTTCAACGTGACCGTCAGCGACACGCTGCCGACGGACGCGGGCCTGAGCTGGTCCATCGACGCCGCGAACAGCGACGCCGGCTGGAGCATCGACGGCGCGGGTGTCCTCCACTACGGGCCGGCGACGCTGGCATCCAAGGCGAGCGTCAAGGTCCGGATCGTCAGCCCGACGACGGCGGCCACGTGCCCCAGCGTCCACAACGTCGCCGACCTGACCTACACCGGCGGCAACGGCAGCGACGACGGTGACATCACCGTCAGCTGTCCCGACGTCACGGTCACCAAGACGGCCGACGACAGCCCGATCAGCGCGGGCGAGAAGGCCGCGTTCACGATCACGGTCGAGAACATCGGCGAGGGCGTGGCCTACGACGTCACCCTCAACGACCCGCTTCCGACCGGGGTCACCTGGACCGAGGACAGCGATGACTGCTCGATCGCGGGCGGGATCCTGAGCTGCTCCTTCGGCGACCTCGATCCCGCCGCCGTCCGGACGATCCACGTCTCGGGCGACACGACGGCGGCGAGCTGCGGCGCGCTCGTCAACACGGCCACCGCGGCCGCGGACAACGAGGGCTCGGACGTCCTCGCGAACAACACCGATGGCGACACCGTCCAGGTCGACTGCGCCGACGTCTCGATCACCAAGACCGCCGTCGACGGCGAGGTCAACGCGACCGACCAGATCGCGTTCGACATCGTCGTGACGAACGGGGGTGACGGCACGGCCTTCAACGTGGCCGTGAACGACCCGCTGCCCGTCGTCGCCGGGGTGACCTGGTCCATCGACGCCGCGAACAGCAGCGCGGGCTGGTCGATCAGCAACGGCTCGCTCGTGTACGGCCCGGCCACGCTGGCGTCGGGCGCGAGCGTCCACGTCCGCATCACGAGCCCGACGACGGCCGCGAGCTGCGGCGACATCGACAACACGGCCCACGTCACCTTCGACGGTGGCGAGGACCAGGCCGGCGACTCGATCGTCGTCGACTGCCCCGACGTCGTCATCGAGAAGACGGCTGACGACAGCCCGATCCTCGCGGGCCAGGTCGCCTCGTTCACGATCTCGGCCTGGAACGAGGGCACCGGCACGGCGTACGACGTCGTGATCACCGACCAGCTGCCGGCCGGCATCGACTGGACGGCGGACAACGAGGCCTGCGATATCGCGCAGGGCGTCCTCACCTGCAACGTCGGCACGCTCGCCCCGACCGACGAGCCGTTCACCGTCACGGTGCGCGGCACGTCCGACGGCGAGGCGTGCGCCGACATCCCGAACCAGGCGACGGTCTCGGCCGGCAATGAGCCCGAGGACGCCACGGAGAACAACACGGACGGCGCGCAGATCGACGTCCAGTGCGCCTCCATCAGCCTGGTGAAGACCGCCGGCAACGCCGCCGACGGCGCGATCCTGACCATCCCGGCGCCGGGCAACGTCACGTTCACCTACGTGGTGACGAACACGGGCACGGCGACGCTCACGGGCCTCCACCTCGTCGACGACGACGCGACGCCGGCCAACACGGCGGACGACGTGACCGTCACGTGCCCCAAGACGACGCTCGCCCCCGGCGAGTCCGTCACCTGCACGGCGACCCTCGCCGTCACGGGCACGGGCATCACCCGGACGAACGTGGCGGTCGTGACCGCCCACCCGGAGCTCGACTCCGAGTCCACCGTCACGGCCCACGACGACGCCGTCGTGAAGGTCCCGGCGCCCGTCGTGACGCCGCGGCCCACCCCGCGGATCACCCCGCCGCCCACGTCGACCCTCGACGAGGGCACCCAGAGCAGCGGCGGCACCGGGCTGCTGCTGGTCCTCCTCGGCATCACCGGGCTGATGCTGGTCCTGGGCTACGTGATGCCCGCGCCGGCCAAGGCCCGGTCCCGCCGGCGGAACGGGAGGGGATAGCCCTCACGCCGGGGCCGGTCGACCGGCCGGCCCCGGAACGGACCGCCGGCCTCACCGTCGGGTCCCCGAGACCCGGACGGGGCGCACGAGCCTGAGTGCGCCCCGTCCGTCATCCACCAGGCAGGCCGGAACGAGCGCGAGATGGTGACGAAAGGCACCGTCCTCCGACATTTGTCTCGACGCGGCGCCATCGCAATGTCCGATGCAAGGAGCGTTCAGGACAGTACCGTTGGCGCTCAGGAACCGGGACCTCTGGGTCATGGTGCCCACTGGTCACTGACCACGCGGACGCAGAGCCGAACACGCGGAACAGGCACCGCGGACCACGGGCGCACCGCCCATTTCATGCACCGGGAAACAGGGAGAGGGAAGCAGATGTTCAAGAGCAAGTTCCGGGCTGCCGGGTGGCTGGCGGTTGCGGGACTCCTGGGCGCGGCGCTCGTCTCGCCGGCCGCGGTCTCCGCCGCCGGCCCGGGCGGTGACAACGTGCCGCCGAGCGGCCACCTGTCGAACACGGGCGGCATCACGCCGACCATGGGCTCGGCCACGATGACGTGCAACTCCGACAGCCTGGTCACCGGGCTGAGCGGGTCGTTCACGCTTAGCGGCACCGCCGGCGCGAACACGTCGGTGGTGATCTACCTCACGCCGAACAACGGCTCCGACGCGTCCCCCGCGGGCAACGTCGAGCTCAACGAGGTCACGGTCGACATCTCCGGCCAGTCCGGGACGGTCGACTTCACTCTGCCGATCACGGCGCCGTTCACGACGACCAAGGGCGGCGTGCTCGCGGTCTTCGCGATGGACACCGACGGCACGGTCTTCTCGAGCAAGTCGAACTCGCTCAACTGCACCGAGGCGGTCCCGACGCCGACGCCGACCGAGGCCCCGACGCCGACCCCGACCGAGGCGCCCACGCCGACCCCGACCGAGGCTCCGACGCCGACCCCGACGGTCGCGCCGACCCCGACCCCGACGGTCGCGCCGACGCCGACCCCGACCCCGCAGCCGGAGGTCACGCCGACCCCGACCGTCGCGCCGACGCCGACGCCGACCCCGACGGTCGTCGCCGCGACGCCGACGCCCAAGATCACGCCGCCTCCGACGGACACGAGCGTGAACGGTGGCTCGACGGGCTCCAACGGCCTGCCGGTCGTCTTCCTGGCCCTCGCCGGGATCCTGGCCAGCGCGCTGATCCTCGCCCCGCGCAAGCGGACGAACCGCTAGCTCGGGCGGCCCGCCACCGGCGGGCCTTCCACCTGGCATTCCGGACGGCCGGGGCCCTCGGGTCCCGGCCGTTCCGCGTCCTCGACGATCGACCCCGTACCGGCGTCATGGGACCCCCGGTGACGGCGCGCACCGCGAATGCGGGCAGCGCTTGGAGCAGGGTGCGGTTCGCGACGGTTGGATGCGGACGTTGGTACTGGCCGTCCCATGACCCCGAGTTCGACGATACGGGTGTCGCCGTTCAGGCCGGCGACCCGGCATCACCACCCACCGCATCACCGCCACTCGGGGACCATGACATGACGCACTCCACGCTTCCGCAGCGCGCGGGCTGGCTGGCCGCCGCCCTCGCCGCGGGTACCGCGCTCCTCGCTCCGGCCGCCGTCCTCGCCGCAGGGCCCGGCGGCGTCGACAACGTGCCGACGAGCGGGCACACGTCCGACACCGG
>JAICUI010000033.1 GCA_025935925.1 Chloroflexota bacterium | reverse complement strand
GGACGGCGCGGCGGCGGACGGCGCGGCCACGGACGGCGCGGCGGGCGAGCGACCCGCGCCGGGCGAGCGAACCGCGGACGGCCCGCTCCTCGTCCCGTCGGACGCTCCGCTCCGCGTGCCGGCGCCGGATGGCAGCCAGTCCGCCGTCGTCGCGATGTGGACGGGGTTCCGGGGGATCGACGAGGCGGAGCTCGCCGAGGTCGACCGGGTGCTGCGGCCCGGGGGCCGGCTGCTCGTCGTCCACGACTACGGCCGCGACGACGTGTCGGCCCTGCGCGCGCCCGATGCGCCCGAGTACGTCCTGTGGAGCCGGCGCGAGGGACCGTTCCTGCGCGGGGCCGGGTTCAAGATCCGGGTCGTCCACTGCTTCTGGACGTTCGCGTCGGTCGACGAGGCGCGCGAGCGGCTCGCGTCGCTGGGCGACCGCGGCGAGGCCGTGGCCGCGTCGATCCGCCGGCCGCGCCTGAGCTGGAACGTCGCCGTGTACCACCGCACGAAGCCCGTCCCCGGGTCCGCTCCGGGCTGACGGCGCGCCGCTCGATCCCGCCCGCGCCGGTCCTGCCCGAACCATCCTGCCTGCTACCCTCCGGCGACGATGACGTCCCGCCAGCCGGCCGCCCCCGCGGCCACGAGTGCGCCCAAGCGCCGGCCGGGCCCGCACCTGGGTCCGGTCGCGATCACGCCCGTGCGGGTGATCCTGTGCATCGCGCTCATCGGCGGGCTCGCGTTCCTGGCCTACTCGCTGCTCGTCCGCGACACGCTCCAGGTGCCGCTGATGGCCTCGGGCTTCGCGGTGATCGGCCTGGTGTTCGCCGCGATGGCGGTGCTGGCGCTCGTGTCCGTGGTGCGGTCGGGGCATGCGGGCCGCGACGGGACCGCGGTCGCGACGGCGCTGTTCGGTGGACTGCTCGCGGCCGCCGCGCTGATGGCGCTCGCCGGCGCGGCAATCATGAGCATGATCTGGGGCGGCACGTCCGCGGGGTAGCGCCCACCTGCGCTGGTACACTCGCGGCCCGCGACGCCCCCATCGTCTAGAGGCCTAGGACGCCACCCTTTCAAGGTGGAGATCGCCGGTTCGAATCCGGCTGGGGGTACCAGCGCCCCTGCTATCCTCCGGCCGTGGACATCATGGGCGTCGCGATCCGCACGATCGTGACCGACACGGTCGCGATCCGCTGCGACGGCTGTCGCGACATCATCCCCGGCACGCCGTGGCGGGTGAACCTGCTCGACATCGTGTCGCCCGAGGTCGCGGTGGGCTGGACCGAGTCCTCGCCCATCAACCCGGGCCCTCACCAGTTCCATTCGGACGCGGCGTGCGTCCGCCGCTGGATGGCGGAGCACGGGTACCGGTTCTGCCGCCGGGGCGAGGTGCGCGAGATCATGCGGCCGGTCGCGCTGCCGACGGATCCGCCGTCGTGGGGCCTATGCGACGGCATCCACCGGGACGACCACGAGTTCGTCCCCGCGTAAGGCCGGCCCAGCCGCCTGACGGCGTTCACCGCCGCGCGCGCCCGCCTGCTACACTCCGGCCACGGGTCCCCGAGGACCCAGATTTACCCAGGTTTCATGGCCGCGCCACCGCCCGGCGCGCCCAGGTGGTGCATGCCAGCCCCGGACCCGCGCCCCGTCCTCGACCCGGCCGCTCCCGATCGACTCGCGCTCGGGGAGGCGAGCCGGCTCCTGGGCGTCGATCCCGACACGCTCCGCCGGTGGGCCGACGAGGGACGCGTCCCGGCGTTCACGACCCCCGGCGGGCATCGCCGCTTCGAGCGGCACGCGCTCGAGGGGCTGATCGTCGCCCGGCGCACCGGCCCGCACGGCGCCCTGGCCGGCGTCGGCGCGACGGCGGATCGCCTGTCCGCCGCGTACCGCCGTCGCTATGGGGCACGTCGCACCGCGGGCCCGGATCCGCGGGACACGGTCCCGGCGGCGACGCACGACGCGTTCCGGACGCTCGGCCGCCGGCTCGTGGAGGCGCTCGTGCGCCACGCCGACGCCACGGGCGCGGATCGGGCGCACGCCGAGCGCGAGGCGGTCGGGCTCGCGGCGGAGCTCGGCGCCCGGACCGCCACCGCCGGCGTCCCGCTCGCGGACGGCGTCGCGATGGTGATTGCCGCCCGTCGCCCGCTGCTCGCGGAGCTGCGCGCGATCGCGCGGCGTCCGGGCGTGGACGCCGGCGCGGTCGCCGACCTCTACGACACCGCCACCGGCCTGCTCGACCGCATCCTGCTCGCCTTCGTCGAGGCCCATGGAGGCCGTACGCCGTGACCGCCCTGCTGCCGACCCTCACCTCGCTCCTCGCCTTCGTCTTCGCGCTGATGCTGGTCGACCAGTGGCGCGAGCGCCGCCACGGCTTCCAGCTCGTGTGGGCCGTGGGGATGCTGTGGTATGCGCTCGGCGCGGGCGCGGAGGCGCTGGCCGAGCTCGGTGGCTGGAGCGAGCCGCTGTACCGGGTGTGGTACCTGACCGGCGCCGTCTGGACCGCCGGCTGGCTGGGCCTCGGGACGGCGTTCCTGCTGGGCCGGACGCGGTTCGGCTACACGTACGCCGTCCTGCTGCTGCTGTCCGGGCTCGTCGCCCTCATGATCCGCAACAGCCCGAACTACGCCGGCGCGGGTCCGCTGCCGGTGCTGTACCTCATCGGGACGGTGATCCTCGCCGTCGCGATCGGGGTCGAGACGTACTTCCAGAACGACTCGTGGCCGCGGTTCGCGGCCGGCGCCATCGTCGGCGTCACCGTGCTGTCCGTCGTGCTGATGCTGCTCACGCCGCCGCTGCCCGCGCCGGGCTACGCGCTCGACCCGGCGACCGGCCAGCCGATCGGCGACGCGATGCCGGGGTACCTGCGCCTGCTGACGCCGGTCATGAACATCCCGGGCGCCCTGTCGCTGCTGCTCGGCGCGATCTTCTCGACCTACATGTTCATGCCCAAGAAGCGCGTGCTGCCGTACTCGCTCGATCCCAACCAGCCGGGCGACCAGTTCCTGTTCAACCTGTGCATCGCGCCCGTGGCGATCGTCGTCAACCTCGTCGCGTCGCTGCCGGGCGCCGTGCGCGACCTCGTCGCGGGCCGGCTCCACTCGCGGGTCCCGGCGACGATCCTGATCGCGCTCGGCGCGTTCTTCCCGACGATCACGGACTCCCTCAACCGGGCCGGCTCGACGCAGCTGTTCCAGCTCGGCAAGTTCCTGGGCGTCGTGTTCCTGTTCGCCGGCTTCCTCGTGTCGGTCGAGGTGTTCCGCGAGATCCGGATCCCGTTCACCGACATCCGCCTCGCGACGGCGCGTCGCGAGCGGGCGCGCCGCCGCGACCGCGAGGCCGTCGAGCCGAGGGACGTCGCGCCGCGCGCCGACACGCCGCAGCCGAGGACCGCGGGGCCCGGCGGCGCCTGAGCCGCGGGCCGTGGTGGCCGGGCTATGCTCTCGCGATGGACGACCCCCAGGCCCCGACGGCGGAGCCGGACGCCCCGGAGCGCATTCGCGTCCTGCTGGTGGACGACCACGCCGTCGTCCGCCGGGGCCTGCTCGGGTTCTTCGAGCTCCTCGACGACATCGAGGTCGTGGGCGAGGCCGAGAACGGCCGCCAGGCAGTCGACCAGGTGGCGGTGCTGGAGCCCGACGTCGTGCTCATGGACCTCCTGATGCCGGTGATGGACGGGATCGCCGCGACGGCCGAGGTCAAGCAGCGCTTCCCCGAGGTCGAGGTCGTCGCGCTCACGAGCTTCATCGAGGAGGAGCGCGTCACGGCGGCCCTCGAGGCCGGCGCGACCGGGTACCTCCTCAAGGACGCCGACGCGGACGACGTCGCGGTGGCCGTGCGCCGGGCGCACGCCGGCGAGGTCCACCTCGATCCGCAGGTCGCGCGGCTGCTCGCCAACCGGATCCGGACGCGCCGCGTCGACGGGCCCGGCCACGAGCCGCTCACCGAGCGGGAGCGCGAGGTCCTGCGCCTGGTCGCCAAGGGCCACTCCAACAAGGAGATCGCGGCGCTGCTCGACATCACCGAGCGGACGGCGCGGACCCATGTCTCGAACATCCTGGGCAAGCTCGACCTCGCGAGCCGCACGCAGGCGGCGCTCTGGGCGATCGAGCACCGCGTGGGATGACCGCGACGGCGACGCCGCCCCCGACGGCCGCCGAGCGCGACGAGCCGGTGCGCTCGTGGACGGCGGTCGGCCCCGTCGACGGGCCCGCGATCGTGTTCATCCACGGCACCCGTCTGTCGCGCACCCAGTGGGCGCCGCAGCTCCTGCGCCTGTCCGACCGCTACCGGTGCATCGCCGTCGACCTGCCCGGGCACGGCGTCCTCGCCGACCGCCCGTTCACCGTGGAGGACGCGATCGCCACCGTCGAGGCGGCGATCGAGGCGGAGAGCGCGACCGGGCGTGCCGTCCTCGTGGGCCTGTCGCTCGGCGGCTACATCGCGATCGACACGGCGGAGGCGTGTCCCGAGCGGGTCGCGGGGCTGGTGCTCGCCGGCTGCTCGGCCGAGCCGGTCGGCGCGATGGCCTGGCCCTTCCGGATGCTGGCCGGGACGCTCGAGCGGGCTCCGCGCCGCGGCCTCGACACGGCGAACCGAGCCTTCTTCCGGCTCCGGTACGGCGGCACCGTCGCGGCGGACGTCATCGGCGGCGGCTTCTGGTCGGCCGGCGGGGCGACGGCGCTGCGCCTCGTCGTCGGACGGCGCTACCTCGACCGCCTGTCACGGCTCTGGACCCCGGTCCTGATCGTGAACGGTGCGCTCGACCCGGTGTTCGGGCCGCGCGGCGACTACTGGGCGGCATCGGCGCGCAGCGGCCATCACGTCGTCATCCGGCGGGCGATGCACCTCTCCAACCTTGACCGGCCGGCGGCGTTCGCAGGCGCCGTGGCCGGGTTCGCGGACCGGGTGACGCGAGGCGCCTGACACGCCCTTGCAGCCTGCCGTCGCGGGGGACGCCGACGGGTCGCCGGTATACTCGGATGGTCTCCCAATCCCTTCCGAGAGGCCTGATGCGCGTCCGCAAAGCCGTCTTCCCGGCCGCCGGCTGGGGCACCCGCTTCCTGCCCGCCACGAAGGCACAGCCGAAGGAGATGCTCCCGCTCGTCGACAAGCCGGTCATCCAGTACGCGGTCGAGGAGGCCGTGGCGGCCGGCATCGAGCAGGTGATCATCGTCACCTCGAGCCAGAAGCGCGCGATCGAGGACCACTTCGACCTCAACTACGAGCTGGAGCACCTGCTCGAGGAGAAGGGCGAGATCGAGAAGCTGCGCCAGGTCCGGCACATCAGCGACCTCGCGCAGATCGCGTACGTCCGCCAGAAGGAGCAGCTGGGGCTCGGCCACGCGGTGCTCATGGCCAAGGACTTGATCGGCCACGAGCCGTTCGCCGTGATCCTCCCCGACGACGTGCTGATCGCGGACCGGCCGGTCATCGGCCAGCTCATCCACGCCTACCAGCAGCACCATGGGTCGGTGGTGGCGGTGACCGAGGTCCCCGCCGAGGAGACGAGCCGCTACGGCGTGATCGCCGGCGACCACGTGGAGGACGGCGACGACCGCGACCGGACGTACCGGGTGACCGGGCTCGTGGAGAAGCCCGATCCCGGCACGGCGCCCTCGAACCTCGCCGTGATCGGGCGCTACGTGCTGACGCCCAAGATCTTCGACAAGCTCGAGCAGACGCAGCGGGGCGCCGGCGGCGAGATCCAGCTGACCGACGGCATCCAGGCGCTGATGGACGAGCAGACCGTGTTCGGGTACGCCTTCGAGGGCCAGCGCTACGACGCCGGCACCACGATGGGCTGGCTTCGCGCGTCCGTGGAGCTGGCGCTGGCGCGCCCGGAGTTCGGCGGCGACCTCCGCGAGTACCTGCGCACGCTGGACCTCTGATCCCTCCCGGCCCGTCCGGGGGCGTGCGGTAGGATGCCTCGGGCCGCCAACCCGGGCGCCACACGAGGGGAGTACCGCACACCGTGACCGAGATCGGCAGCGTCCTCGGAGGCCGCTACCGCCTGCTGGAGCTGCTCGGCCAGGGCGGGATGGCGACCATCTACCGAGCCCGGGACGCCCAGCTGGACCGGGACGTGGCCGTCAAGCTGCTCCGCCCGGAGTTCGGCCGCGACCCCGACTTCCTGGCCCGGTTCCGGGACGAGGCCCGCGCGGCGGCGTCGCTGAGCCATCCGAACATCGTGCCGGTGTTCGACTTCGGCGAGGACACCGTCGGCCCGTACATCGTCATGGAGCTGGTGGACGGCCAGGACCTCGCGTCGATCCTGCGCGAGAACGGCCCGCTCCCGCCGCGCCAGGCGGCGCGCGTGACGGCGGAGGTCGCGAAGGCGCTCCATGCCGCGCACGTCCACGGGATCGTCCACCGGGACGTGAAGCCGTCGAACATCCTGGTCGGGCGCGACGGCCGCATCCGCGTCGCCGATTTCGGGATCGCCCGCGCCGTGACGGAGGCGCAGGTCACCCTCCCCGGCACCACGATGGGCTCGGTCCACTACTTCAGCCCCGAGCAGGCGCGCGGCGAGACCGCGACCGCGGCGTCCGACGTGTACTCGCTGGGCATCGTGCTGTTCGAGGCGCTCACGGGCGCCCGCCCGTTCTCGGGCGACGGCGCGGGCGCGATCGCGGTCGCGCGGCTGACCAGCCCGGTGCCGCGGCCGTCCGCGATCCGCGCCGGCGTCCCCGCCGTCCTCGACCAGGTGGTGCAGCGGGCGATGGCGCTCGACCCCGCGGCGCGGTACGCGTCGGCCGCGGCGATGGCGGCGGCGCTCGAGGGCTGGCTGTCCGACCCGGCGGCGGGGGCGACGGCGGCGACAGGCGCCGGAGGCGCCGCTGCGGCGGGTGCGGCGGCGGCTGGCGCGGGCGCGGCCGCAGCCGGGATGACGCAGACCGTCGCGTCGGCGCAGGCCCGTCCCAACGCGGTCCCGTACCCGGCCGACGCCTACGCGCGCTCGGCGCCACCCGCGCCGGTCTCCACGCGTGGCGTGCCACCGCCCCCGCCGTCCGTCGACCCGGCGGACGCCGAGGAGGACGGCGGCTCGGGGCCGTGGGCGTGGATCGCGGGCCTGCTCGGGCTCGCGATCCTCGTCGTCGTCGGGTTCCTCGTGTTCCGGACGCTCGCCGGTGGCGGCCCCGCGGCGACGCCGTCCGACCGGCCGTCACCGTCCGCGTCGGTCCTCCAGGTGGTCGTGCCGTCGTTCCTCAACCTGTCGTTCGCCGACGCCCAGACGCAGGCCGAGGGGCTCGGCCTCACCGTCACCCGGGCCGCGACCGAGGAGCGGACCGACGTCCAGCCCGACACCGTGACCGCCCAGGACCCCGCGGAGGGCGCGCTCGTCGCCGGTGGCAGCGAGATCAAGCTGACCGTCGCACGCGGGCCGACGGCCGTCCCGGTCCCGGATCTCCACGACAAGAGCGAGTCCGAGGCGCTCCAGCTGATCGTCGGCCAGAGCCTCACGGTCGGGACGCGCACCACCGCGTTCGATCCGACCATCGTCGCGGGCAACGTGATCAGCCAGTCGCCCGGTGCCGGGATCATCGTCGCGCCCGGGACGCCGGTGGACTACGTCGTGTCCGAGGGCCCGGCGCCGACCCCCACGCCGACCCCGCCGCCCACGCCGACACCCACGCCACCGCCCACCCCGACGCCGACCCCCAAGCCGACCCCGACGCCCACGCCCGGGCCGGCGAACGTCGGGCGGTATACGTGCACGGCCGCGAACCGGACGACCGTCGAGGAGGCCATGACGCGCATCGACGCCGACGGCTTCGCGATCGGCACGATCACCTCTGACCCCGCCGGGACGGACCCGGTGCCGACGACGTGGATCGTGACGGAGCAGTCGCCGCAGCCCGGCGAGAAGGCACCGGCCGGGAGTGCGATCGACCTCGTGGCGGTCGATCCGGCGACGAACCCCGCCTGTCCCTAGATCAGAACCAGGGTTCCCCGAGACGCTCGGGCCACGGGTCGGGGTCGCCCCACAGCCACCAGCGGCCGGGGACCGGGCGAAGCGTCCGTGCGGGCGCGTCCACCGGCGCCATGACCGCGACGGGCTCGCGATCCGCGGCAGCCTCCGCGATCGGCGGGACGACGGGCTGCGCGCTCGGCCGGACGGGCGGGGCGACCAGCTCCGCGATCGGCGCGCGCCCCGGGTCCGCTGCCGGCGACTGAGCGGCCTCCTCGGCGGACGAAGGCGCCCCCGGCCGCTCGAGCACCGCGACGGCCGCCGAGGCGCGACGAGGGACCAGCTCCTCGACCGGGACGAACGTCCGCGGTGCCCGGCCGCCGCTGCCGACGGCCGCCGGCGCGCCCGCGGAAGCGGCTGCCGGTGACGTCGTCCACAGCCCGGGGTCCGCCTCCGGATTGGCGGTGACGACGTTGACCCAGCACGCGCGCACGTCGGTGTTGGCCACGGGTGCGTGCCGCGGATCGAGGCCGCACAGCCCGAGGCCGCCGGACAGGCCGCGCCGATAGTGGCGGCAGGTGACGCAGGAGGTGGTGGACCGGCGGCAGACCCAGCAGCGAGACGCTTCGGCCTGCGGGGTGGCGCAGTGCGGGCAACGCCAGACCGGCATGCCGGAATCGTAGCTGCGCCGAGACACCGTGTCGAGCGCGAAACGACGTAGGTCGAACGGGTGATCGGTTCGAACGCCTATTCGACGATCGTCAGCACCTGGCGGTCCGTCGCGCTGCCCGGCTCGCCCGGCGCCGTGACCAGCACCGTCGCAAGCCCGCTCCCGGGCGTCGCGCCCGCGGGGACCATCGTGCTGAACGACGCGGACCCGTCGGCGCCCGTCGTGATCTCGCCGGACACGATCGCCTCCAGGCCCGGGACGCTGATCGTGAACAGGGCGGTCGCCCCAGCCAGCGGCTTGCCGTCGGACCCGAGGACGTGGACCGCGAGTGTCAGGCGTCTCGGCAGCTTCGAGGCCCGGAAGCGGAACACCGACCCCGTCAGCGATGCCGACATCTTCCCGGTCCCGCGGACGAGCGTCAGCTCCGCGGTGTTCGTGTTGCCGGCGGGATCGGTCGCCGTGATCTCGATCACGTTCGAGCCGTTGGCGAGGGCGAGGGTCGTCTCCCACAGCCCGTCCTTGTCGGCCTGCACGGTCGCGATCGCGCCGTTGGCGCCGTTCTGGAGCCGGATTGCGCTCGCGGCCTGCGACTTGCCCTTGACCGTGACGGTCGGCTTGGTGATCTGCACACCGTTCTTGGGCGAGATCACGGTGACCTTGGGCTTCGACGTGTCGAGCACGAACGTCGAAACGCCCGACAGCTCGCTCTCGCCGCCCGGGCCGTTCACCGACGCCTGGAAGTCGTTGCGGCCATCGGCGAGGTCGACGCCGGCGAAGACCTGGACCGCGGTCGCGCCGACGGGCTCCTCCGTCACCAGCTCGGCCTCCTGATCGGGGACCGTGACGTACAGCCGGACGGTGTAGCCATCCTTGCCGATGATCGCCGACGGGACGTGGACACGGAGGTCGACGGTCGGGTCGTTGGTGTACGGCTGCTCCGGGGACTCGATCGTCGGCGCATCGCCCACCGCCGGCGCCTCTGTCGGCATCGGGCTGCTGGCGACCGACGACACCTGGCTCACGAACCCGCCGAAGCCGCGCGCCACGGACGTCACGAATGGGCCGACCTGGCCGCTGCCGATCCACAGGATCGTCGCGCACAGCAGCGCGATCGCGACGGCAAGGAACCCTTTCATGACCAGCGGCAGCCCGCGGCGGCGCTCGATGCGGCGGTACTGGTTGAGCCGGGTGGGGGACGGGGTGACGGGCCGGGCGCGAACCGGGTCGGGGCGGCCGTTGGACGGTGGACGGGGCCGGACCTGTGCCGGTCGCGACCCGTGACGGGAGTCCATCGGGCGCGATTGTCGCACGAAGCGGCGGGTCGCCCCGGACCGCCGTGCCGCGAACCCGGTGATACCCTGCGCGTGCTGGCGGGCCGTGTCCCCGGGCCGCCGAAGGTGAGGGAGCAGTGGAAGCGCGCGACCGGCGGCCGATGCGGCCGTCGCCCGGAGATCGCGGCTCGTGGAGCCACGGGCCGATCGCCCGCGTCAACCCGCGCGCCGCGACCGCCGAGACGGCCCAGGCCGGCGATCCGTCGGGCGTCGCGAGCCGGCCGCTCCCGGCGGTGCCGCCTCCCCGTCCCGCGGCGAGCCCGGTCCGTCCGGCCCCGTTTCCCGCGCGTGGCGCGTCGGGCGCCATCGGGCGCCAGCCGCTGCGACAGCCGTACCCGGTCGCGGGTCGCGCGCCGGTTCCCGTCGCGGGCGGTCGGCCCGGCGCCCCCGCGTACCCGGCCCGGCCCGGCATGCCGCCCGGCCGCGCCGGCTTCGGGCTCCCGAGCCTCCGCCGGAACGTGTGCCCGCACTTCTACATGACCGGCTCGCGGGGTGCGATCCCGATCCAGGCACCGCACCTGCTCAAGGGCCTGCTGCGCCAGCCGAACAACATCTCGCGCTGCCAGCTGCGCGGCGGCGTCCACCTCGACGAGGGCTACGTCAACGACGTGTGCCTGACCCCGCGCTTCAACCAGTGCGTGTTCTACGAGGACGAGCTGACGCGCGAGTGAGCTCGCCGGAGCTGCCCGCAGACGGATCGCCGCCGTCCTACGGCGAGGCCCTCGCCGCCCTCGAATCGCGCGGCCGGTACGGCATCCGGCTGGGGCTCGGCCGGGTCCGGGCGCTGCTCGCGGCCCTGGGACATCCGGAGCGCGAGGTGCGCGGCGCGCTGGTTGCCGGCACGAACGGCAAGGGCAGCGTCATCGCGCTTGCGGGCTCGGCGCTGCGCGCCGCCGGGTACCGCGTCGGCGAGACGCCCAAGCCCCACCTCGTCACGTACCGCGAGCGGATCGTGGTCGACGGCGCGCCGATCGCGGCGCGCGAGTTCGCACGGCTCGTGGCGGAGGTGCTGCCGCTCGCCGACCGCGTCGCCCGCCGCCTCGGGCCGCCGACCGAGTTCGAGCTGCTGACGGCCGTGATGTTCCGCCACTTCGCCGAGGCCGGGCTCGACGTGGCCCTCGTCGAGGTGGGCCTTGGCGGGCGGCTCGACGCGACGAACGCGTGGGACGGGGGCGTCGCCGCGCTGACGAACGTCGGGCTCGACCACATGGACCGCTTGGGTCCGACGATCGGCGCCATCGCCCGCGAGAAGGTCAAGATCGTGAAGCGTGGCGACGTCGCGGTCACCGGCGCCGACGGCGAGGCCCTCGCGATCATGCGCCGCCGCTGTGCCCGGCTCGGCGTGCCGCTCACGGTGGCGCCGCCGCCGCCCATCCTCGGCTGGTCCCGGGACGCGCTGCGGGTCGAGCTGCCGTCGCTCGGCGCCGTCGACATCGGGCTGCGCGGCCGCCACCAAGCCGCGAACGCCGCCGTGGCGGACGCCGTGCTCGACGCGCTCGCCGTGGCGGGCATCGCCGACACGCCGGCGAACGCGCGCCGCGCCGGGTACGCGGCCGCCCGCTGGCCCGGCCGGCTCGAGCTCCTGACGGTCCCATCGCCGAGTGGCGAGCGCGAGGTCCTGCTCGACGGCGCGCACAACCCCGACGGCGCCGCCGCGCTCGCGACGGCGCTCGACGACCTGCGGCCGCACCTCGTGGGCGGTGACCCTGCCGCGCCGCAGCCGCTCACCGTCGTCTGGGCGTCGATGGCCGACAAGGACGTCGCCGGCGTGATCGCCGCCGCGAGCCGGTCGCAAGCGCTCGACGGCGCCACGGTCCTGTGCACCGCCGTCGACGCGCCGCGGGCGCTGCCTGCCACGGAGCTCGCCGCGGCGTGGCGCGCCGGTGATCCCCGCGTGGACGCGCGCGCCGCCGGTCGCCCGGGGGAGGCGTTGGACGAGGCGCTCCGCATCGCGCGCGGCCCGATCGTCGTCGCCGGGTCGCTGTACCTCGTCGGCGAGGTGCGCGGCCGGCTCATCGACGACGAGGCGCTGCGCGACCCGGACGAGGCATGATCGCGCGATGACGGAGCGTGCCCTCCCCGGCGAGCGCGGCGTCGTCCACGGCAAGGACGGCCGTGGAGGCGGCGCCTCGACGCCATCGTTCGCGCTCCCCGACGGCGCGACGCCCGGTGTCCCGGCCGATCCGCGGCCGCTCGCCGCGGGCCCGCTGACGCTCGACTGGGGCACGCGGACCTACGTGATGGGCGTCCTGAACGTCACGCCCGACTCGTTCTCCGGCGACGGCCTCCTCGCGGCCGACGATCCGGTCGCGGCCGCCGTCGCCCTCGCCATGCGGATGGTGGAGGACGGCGCGGACGTCCTCGACGTGGGCGGCTCGTCGAGCCGTCCCGGCCACGCGAGGATCACGCCCGAAGACGAGACCGCGCGCGTCGTGCCGGTCATCCGGGCGCTGGCGACCGCGCTTCCCGGCACCGCGCTCTCGGTCGACACCACGAGCCCGGCCGTCGCCGCGGCAGCCGTCGACGCCGGCGCGCACCTGCTCAACGACGTGTGGGGCGTCGCGGATGACCCCGGGATGGTCCGCCTCGCCGCCGAGCGCGGCGTGCCGATCGTGCTGATGCACAACCGCGGTGAGGCGCGCTACCGGAACCTCGTCGCGGAGGTCGTGGCGGATCTGCAGCGCGCGCTGGATCGCGCGCTCGACGCCGGCGTCCCGTGGGATCAGCTGATCGTCGACCCCGGGATCGGGTTCGGGAAGACGCCCGACCACAACCTCGCGCTCCTGCACGGGCTCGAGGCGCTGCGCATCCTCGGCCGACCCATCCTGCTCGGCACGTCGCGCAAGTCGACCCTGGGCAAGGTCCTCGACCTGCCGGCCGGCGAGCGCGTCGAGGCGACCATTGCGACGACGGCGCTCGCCGTCGAGGCCGGCGTCGACATCGTTCGCGTCCACGACGTGCGCGAGAACGCACGGGCGTCCCGCATGGCGGACGCGGTCGTCCGCGGGTGGCGACCCGAGAGCTGGGAGGGCCCCAAGTGACCGACCGAATCGTGTTGACGGGGATGCACTTTCGGGGCACGCACGGCGTCCACGAGTACGAGCAGCAGAACCCGCAGCGGTTCGACGTGGACGTCGAGCTCGCGCTCAACCTCCAGCCGGCCGGCCTGTCCGACGACCTGACGCAGACCGCCGACTACTCGCGGGTCTTCGACACCTGCCGCCAGATCGTCGAGTCGACGCGCTTCAACCTCATCGAGGCGCTCGCAGAGGCGATCGCCCACGAGCTGCTCGCGGAGCACGCGGTCGACGAGGTCACCGTGCGGATCCGGAAGCCCGACGTCCAGCTCGGCGGCCCGCTGGAGGCCGCGGGCGTCGAGATCCGGCGCCGCCGCACCGGCTGACCCGCACCGGCCGACCGCTGCCCGCTGACCCGCGCGGCGCTACAGGTTCGCTGGCCGCGTCCCCAGCGTCACGTCGATCGTGATGACCTTGCCGTCGCGCAGGATCTGGAGCTTCACCACGTCGCCCGGCGCGAACTGCACGAGCAGCGCGTCGAGCGGATGCTCCGCGTCGATCGCGATCCCGTTGATCGACTCGATCACGTCGCCGTCCTTGATCCCGGCCTGCGCCGCCGGGCTGTCCGGCTGGACCGCGGGCCCCGTGCCGCCGGTGTTCGTCACGAGCGCGCCCTTGTCGACGGACAGGTTCTGCGCCTCCTTGACCTGCTCGTCGATCGAGGTGAAGCGGATCCCGATCCACGGCCGGGTCAGCGACTTGCCGGCGACCGCCTGGGCCATGATCGGCTTCGCGATGTCGATCGGGATCGCGAACCCGATGCCGGACGAATCCGTCGCGACCGCCGTGTTGATGCCGACGACGTTGCCGCCCGCATCGGCGAGCGGCCCGCCCGAGTTGCCCGGGTTGATCGCGGCGTCGGTCTGGATCAGGTTGTTGATCCGCGTTCCGCCGTCGACCTCGATGTCGCGGCCCTTGCCCGACACGATCCCGCTCGTGACGCTGAACGAGTACATCCCGAGCGGGCTGCCGATCGCGACGACGAGCTGGCCGATCTTCAAGCCGTCGCTCTCGCCGAGCGACGCGACGGGCAGGTTCGTGCCCACGATCTTCACGATGGCGAGGTCGGTGAGGGTGTCGATGCCGTAGGTGCGGCCCTCGAACTGGCGGCCGTCCTTGAGCTCGACGGTGAGCTTGTCGGCGCCCGTGACGACGTGGCGGTTGGTGAGGATCCAGCCGTTCGCGTCGTAGATGAAGCCCGAGCCGACGCCCTCTGCCGGAATGCCGCCGAACGGGTCGGCGGACGAATCGGCGCTCGTGCCGGTCGTGATCTTGACGACCGCGGGGCTGAGCTTCGAGGCGACGTCGATGACCGCCGATGACTCGTTGATGGTGACCGGCTGCGAGCCGCCCGCCGGGGTCGCGTTGCCGACGTCCGTCGACTGGACGGGATGATCGAAGGCGCCCGCGCGGTCGAGCACGAGGACGGTGCCCGTCGATGCGACGACGGCGGACAGGAGCGACGCCGCCACGATCGTCCCGATCCCGGGACCCGACCGGCGCGTCGTCCCGGGCGCGGCCGGCGCCGGGACGGGATGCCCGGCGGGCGCCGTGCCCCACGCGGGCTGGCCCCACACCGGCGCGGCGCCCGCAGCGGGCTCGCCGGGCGCGGGCTCGTACCAGCGCTCCGACCCCGGCTGGCTCGACGGCGACGCCCATGCCCAGCGGGCGTCGGGCCGGGGATCGGGGGTGGGCGCGTAGCGCGGGACGTCCACGCGCTGCGTCTCGTCGAGCGGGTCGCTGTCGGTGGGCTGGGGCCCGCCGGTGGCCGGGTCGTCGTTCATGGGATGGGGCTGCTTCGCTCCGGTGGGTGGGTGGTCTGGGGCTCCGCCTGGCCGGAGGCCAGTGGCAAGCGTGACGGGTCCGGATTCATGGCCGGGTCGGCAGTTGGTGAAGAAACGTCCACGTTGGGCGGGCGTGCGGCGACGAGCGACTTGGGCGTCGGGTCGTCGGTCCCGGCGTCGGACGACGAGTCCGGGCCGGGCGCCTCGACCTCGGTCACCTCCCGCGGATCGCGCGGCAGGGTCACGACGAATCGCGAGCCCTGTCCGACGCGGCTCTCGACGGCGACCGTCCCATGATGCATGTCGACGATGGACTTGACGATCGCGAGCCCGAGCCCGGAGCCCTCGCTGCGCGCCGCGATCATCTCGGAGCCGCGGTAGAAGCGGTCGAAGATCAGCGGCAGCTCCGACGGCTGGATCCCGACCCCGGTGTCCGACACCTCGATCCGGACCCCGCCGTCGGCCTCCGCCCGCGCGACGACGCGCACCTCGCCGCCCGGGTCCGTGAACTTGAGCGCGTTGCCCACCAGGTTCGACACGACCTGGCCGACGCGCGGGCCGTCGTGGCGGATGCGGAGCGGGTGATCCGGC
Organism: Chloroflexota bacterium; assembly: GCA_025935925.1. Classification (GTDB taxonomy): domain Bacteria; phylum Chloroflexota; class Limnocylindria; order Limnocylindrales; family CSP1-4; genus CAIXZV01. The sequence continues at coordinate 21,803 of JAICUI010000033.1, read as the reverse complement.
AGCGCCACGGTCACGCCGATCCCCTTCCGCTCGGCCGTCGCGAGCTGCTGCTCCACGGCGCTCTCGATCGTGCCGCGCACGTCGTCGGGACGGAGATCCAGGAGCACGAGGCCGGAGTCGAGCTTCGACAGCTCGAGCAGGTTCTGGGCCAGCCAGTCGAGCCGGTCGAGCTGCGCCGCCGACGACTCGAGGAACTCGCCGCGGGCGGCGGGGTCGGTGCCCGCCGGGCCCTGGAGCAGCTCGACGAACGTCCGCATGGCGGCGATCGGCGTCAGCAGCTCGTGGCTCACGTCCGCGAGGAAGTCCCGGCTCCGGTCGCGATCGCGGCGGATGATCCCCACGCTCGTCTCGAGACGGTCGGCCATCTGGTTGAACTGGCGCGACAGCGCGCGCAGCTCGAGCGTGCTCGACGAGACGTCGTCGGTGGCCACCCGCGACGACAGGTCGCCGTCCGCGAGCCGGCGCGACGCCTCGGTGAGCCGCGTGATCGGGGTCGCGAACCGGCTCGCCAGGAACACGGCCATCAGCACCGCAACGATGAACGCGGCCGCGGCCATCACGAGGAGCAGGCCGTTGATCGACACGAGCGTCGTCGCGCGGCTCGTGTACGGGTTCGACAGCCGGACCTGGACGCCCCAGTCCTCCTGGCCGTTCGCTCGTCCCGCGTACGCGACGGCGGGCTTGATGCCGGGGTCGGGCGCCTCGCCGGCTTCGGGCGTGACGTCGGGATGCGCCGCGAACCGGAGCGCCGGGTTCGCATCGACCGTCCAGCCGCCGTCCGCGTCCTGGGTCGCCGGCCCGAACTCGACCTCGATGTCGGCCTGGGCGACCTGGCCGGCCGCGAACTGCAGCAGCCCGGCGCTGCCCAGCACCCGGCCGACCGTCCGGTTGAGCATCTGCTGGCCCGTCCGCGGGTCGACGTGCACCACGCCCTGCCCTTCGGGGACCTCGTCGGCGATCGAGCGGACGATGAGCTGCGCCGTCGCCTGCGCCCGGGTCTCGAGCCGCTGCTCCTCCTGCTGGCGGAAGAAGTCGTCGAGCCGCCACACGACGACCGGCGCGACGAGGACCAGCGTCAACGCGACGACCGCGGTGAACGCGAAGGTGAGGCGCGTCTGGAATGACTGCGGGACGGAGGGCCGGCGGCGCTCGTCCGCGCGCCCGGCGGTGCCGCCCGGTCCGGGGTCGGCCACGTCAGCGCTCGGCGAACTGGTAGCCCGCGCCGCGCACCGTCAGGACGAACTGCGGGAGCGACGGATCGTCCTCGATCTTGTCCCGCAGGTGGCTCACGTGGACGTTGATGGTCTTCTCGTCCTGGTCCAGCGCCTCGTAGTCGCGCAGGAGCTCGAGCAGCTCGCGGCGGGTGAAGACGCGGCCCGGGCGGCTGGCGAGGTGGCGCAGGATCTCGAACTCGGTGGCCGTGAGGCCGATCCGGCGGTTGCCGCGCTGGACCCGCCGCCGCTCGAGGTCGATCACGAGGTCGCCGTGGCGGATCACCCGGCCGCCGGCGGCGTTCGCGAGGTCGCCGTAGGCGCGGCGGAGCAGGGCGCGGATCCGGCTCATCAGCTCGCGCAACGCGAACGGCTTCGTGACGTAGTCGTCGGCGCCGAGCTCGAGGCCGACGACCTTGTCGAACTCGTCGCCGCGCGCCGTCAGAAACAGGACGGGCGCCTTCGACCCGACCGCGCGCAGGCGGCGGAGGACCTCGAAGCCGTCGATCCCGGGCAGGCGGACGTCGAGGACGATGAGGTCGGGCGCCTGGGTCGACGCGAACTCCAGCCCCTCCTCGCCCGAGCGGGCGACGGTCACCTCGTAGCCCTCCTGCTGGAGCGCGTACTGGATGCCTCGCGCGACGGCGAACTCGTCCTCGACGATCAGGATGGTGGCGGCCACGGCGCCGCGATCCTACACCGGGCGCCCGATCGGACGGTGACGGGCCACCGGCCCGCGCGCGCCCGTGTGGTAGCCTCGCGGGACGTCCATCGGCGAAATCGCGCGGGTCGAACTCGCCCGCGACCCCTTTGGCCCCGCCCCGGCACGAGGGGCGCGCGGGCCCTCAAGACAGCGAGGAACCCATCCCATGCCCGATCGCCCCCGCCTCGCGGCCGCGAGTCGCACCGTCGTCGGCAAGAAGGTCGCCCACCTGCGCCACGAGGGCCGCCTGCCGGCGGTCGTCTACGGGCACGGCGTCGAGAGCGAGAGCGTGTCCGTCGACGCCCACGAGTTCGAGCTCCTCCACCGCAAGGTGGGTGCGTCGACGCTCGTGGACCTGTCGGTCGACGGCAAGAAGTCGCGTCCGGTGCTGGTCCACTCGATCCAGGTCAACCCGATCTCGCGGCGGCCGATCCACATCGACCTGTTCGCGGTCCGGATGACCGAGGAGCTCACCGTCGAGGTCCCGCTCGTGGGGCAGGGCGCCGCGCCGGCCACGGAGCTCGGCGGGACGCTCGTGCACCCCACGTCGTCCGTGCGCGTGCGCGCGCTCCCCGACAAGCTGCCGGACTCGCTGCACTACGACCTCTCTTCGCTCGTCGACTACGACACGACCATCACCGTGGCGGACCTCGAGGTGCCGGACGGCGTCACCGTCCAGGCCGACGAGCACGAGGTGATCGCCCGGGTCCTGGCGCCGCGCGTCGAGCTCGAGGAGGAGCCCGTCGCGGAGGCCGCGGCCGAGGCCGAGGGCGAGGGTGGCGAGGCCGCCGAGGGCGGTGCCGCCGAGGGCGGCGAGGGCGAGGGCTCGACGGAGTCCTAGTTCCTCGCCGGGGGGCGCGACGCGGCTTCCAACGTTGCGGCTGCCGACGACACGGCGCTTTGGGTCGTGGATAACGGTCACCGCACGAGGATCCGGTGGGAAGCCCCCGGATCACCCTCCCGAGTGTCAACCGCGGACGATGTGGCGGCGTCGTTGGGAGGCGGGAGCGCACCTAGACTTGACGGCGTGGTCACCCCGATCTGCCCGACCTGCGGACGTCCGATCGATGCTCACAATCGACACGTGCGGTTCGTGCAGCCGGATCCGGTCCTCGACGTTCCGGCCGACGAGCGAGCCGCGCGGACGTGGGGCCACGATCCGTTGCTCCAGGTGCAGGGCGTCGGCGCGTTCGTGCGAGTCCTGCTGCCGATCCGCCTGACCGACGGCTACACGCTGACGGTCGGCACGTGGCTCGGGATCAACCCGGCGATCCTTCGTTCGGTCTGGGAGATCTGGGACACGAGCGAGTACGCGTCGTTGGTGCTCGACGGCTTCCTCGCCAACCGGATCCCGCCCTGGGGCGACCACGTCCTCGGAGCGCCCGCGACGGCGAAGGTGCGCGACCCCGAGCAGTGGCCGTACGTGACCGACACCGGCCACGCGGACCTCGCCGGCGTGCTCACGACGGAGTGGCCGCACGACCTGGTCCTCGACGCCTACCGGTCGATCGTCTGAGCCACGACCTCACCCGAGATCCACCGACGCCGGCGACGTGGCCGTGACGGCGGCGATCAGCCTCTTGCCGATCGTCGGGCGGTCGCGTAGGCGACCGGGAGCCGCAGCCGCAGGCCGCGGGACGGCAGCAAACGCAGGGTCTCGAGCAGGTCCTGCTCGATCGTCGCCCGCGTCTCGCGGCTCATCGTCGCGAACAGGTCCTCGTCGTCGAACCGGGCGAGGAACGCGAGGAACGACTCGGGGCCGAACTGGTGGTCGAGCCAGTCGCCGCGCGCGCTGGCCGCCTCGAATCCCGCCCGGCGGAGCCGTGCCGCGGCCGCCTCGGGTGATCCGGGGTCGTCGGCATCGCCCCCGCCTCCGTGTCCTCGCGGCTCGTAGCCGTGACGCTCGAGCACCTCGTCGTAGACGGCGTCCGCCTCGAACGGCTCGCCGCCCCGGAGCCACGTCAGCGTCGCGATCCACCCGCCGGGTCGCAGCACGCGGCGCGCCTCGCCGACGGCACGGAACCGCGACGGGACGAGCTGAAGCACGAACGAGGTCGCGACGAGGTCGAACGAGCCGTCCTCGAACGGCAGGCGTTCCGCCGATGCCTGCACGAGCTCGATCCGGTCCCGCTGGTGCTCGGGGAGTGCGGCGAGCTCCCGGTCGGCGACGTCGAGCATCCCCGACGACGGATCGACGCCCGTGACGCGAACGTCGGGCCAGCGGGCAACGACGGCCGCGGCGAACGCGCCCGTGCCACAGCCGACGTCGAGGAGCCGCCGGGCGCCGTCCTCGACGAACGGCGCAATCACGTCGAGCAGCCCGAGCGTCCTGGCGCGGTGGATCGGCGACCAGCACGCCGCGTAGCCCTCGGCGATCCGGTCGTAGCGGGCCTCCTGGTCGGTCATCGCGGCGATCGTCGCACGCGTCCTCCGCCTCGTGCCGCCTCCTGCCGCGCGGATCCACGAGCGCAACACGCTTCGTCGCCGGCCCGTCTCGACCCCGGCCGGCGTGCCCCCCGGTCCGCACCGGAGGCCGCCGATGGCCCACGCCACTCGCCGCATCGCCCTCGTCGCCCTCGCGGGCGGGACCCTGTTCGACATCCTGATCGTCGGCAACGCGCTCGGAATCGGCGCGCCGATCGTCATGGCGGCGTTCCTCGTCGCCGCGTTCGCCGTCGCGGGGCGCGAGGGCGTCGCGCGCATGGACCCCGCCGACGCCTGGCTCGCGCCGGCGGCGCTCGCCCTCGTGTCGCTCGTCGCGATCCGGGCCGACGACTGGCTCGTGACGGTGGACGTGCTCCTCGGCGCGGCCCTCGCGGCCGGTGCCGTCGGGTGCCTGGCCGGCGGTCGGATCACCCGCGGGCTCGTGCCACGCGTCGTCGATCTCACCGTCGGGGTGGTCGCGGCTGGCGCGGCCGGCACCGCAGCCCTGCTGGTCCGGCCGCGGCCGGTCGCTGCGGAGTCCGATGACCGCCGACACCCGCGGCTCGACCGGCTCCGCGGTGCCGCGCCCGTGGTGCGCGGGCTCGTGATCGCGATCCCGATCGTCCTCGTCTTCGGCGTCCTGTTCGCCTCGGCCCACGCCGTCTTCGAACGGCTTGCGAACGACGTCCTCGCATGGCAGCCCGACGTCGACCTCGGGGAGCTGCTCGGGCGCGCGGTGGTCATTGCCGTCGTGGCGTGGGGCGCCGCGGGGCTGCTCGGACTCTCCGCGGGCAACTTGCCGTCGATGGTCCAGCCGTTGGCGCCGGATCCCAGCCCAGGCGTTCACGGCCGGCGCTGGGGTCCGATCCCGGCGGGAACGATGGCGTCGCAGACCGCGGCGGTTCCGGGCGGGGCACCGTCGCCGACCGCGGCGGTTCGGGGCGGGGAACCGCCGCAGCCGGCACCGTGGCCCGCGGCGTCCGCCGCCGCATCGGGCGCCGCCACTGCCGGCTGGTCGACCGCCGCCGTGCCTCGGCCCGCGTCGCGGCCGCTCCGCCTCGGGTCGGTCGAGGCCGCCACGATTCTCGTCGTCGTCGACCTCCTGTTCGCCGTCTTCGTCGCGCTCCAGCTCGCCTACCTGTTCGGCGGCCGGGACACGCTGGCGTTGGCCGGTCTCAGCTACGCCGAGTACGCGCGGCGTGGGTTCTTCGAGCTCGTCATCGTCGCGGTCCTCGCGGGCACGCTCGTGGTGGCGCTCCACGCCGCGGCCGACGGCCGGTCACGGGTGCTGGTCGGTGCGTCGCTCGCGCTGCTGGCGCTGACGGCGGTGGTCCTGCTGTCTGCCCTGCTGCGCCTCCGGCTGTACCAGGAGGCCTACGGCTGGACCGAGCTTCGGTTCGTCGTGCTCACCGCCATCGCCTGGCTCGGCGTCGCACTCGGGATCGCGGCCGTGCTGCTCGTGACCAACCGAACCCGGTGGGTCCTCCACGCGCTGGGCATCGCCGTGCTCGTCGCGGTCGCCGCGATCAACGTCTTCGGCCCCCAGGCGTTCGTCGCGCAGCGGAACCTCGACCGGGCGATCGACCCGGCCCTCGTGCCGCCCGGCGGCCGGACGGGGCTCGACGCCCGGTATCTCGCCGAGCTGGGCGACGAGGCCGTCGAGCCCATCGTCGATACCTGGGATCGGCTCCCGGTCGCCGACCGGGCGGCGCTCGCGCCGGTGCTGCTGGCGCGGGACGCCGCGCTCCGGGAAGCGCCCTCGCTGCGCGGATGGCCCGCGTGGAACCTGACCCGGGAGCGGGCGCGGGCGGCACTGGCGAGGTGGCACGCGTCGGGCGGCGTCTGACGCGCGATCGCCCTACCCGCGGCCCGCGTGGGACCCCGTCCGGCTCAGCCGTCGCTTCCGACGCCCACGGTCGGGCCGTTCCCCAGCCAGCCTCGCGCGAGCCGCCGCACCACCCAGGCTGCCGCCACGAGGCCCACGAGCCCGACGGCAAGGATCGGCAGCCAGACGATCGCGAACCAGATCGCGCCGGAGACGACGCGCTGCGCCATCCGCGTGAACCTCGCCGAGGCGGCAGCGACGTCCTTCGCCGGGTCCCACGCGACCTTCGGCTTCTCGACGACGGGCGCGGGCGGGATCTTCACGACGAAGGTCGTCACGAGCGTCCCGTACGCGACCTGGTCCTCCAGCGCCGCGCGCTGCCCGTCGAGCTGCTCGATCTGCCCGCGCACGTCGGAGATCCGCTGCTGGACCTCGAGCAGGTCCGCGACCTTGTCCGTCTTCTCCGCGATGCCGACGAGGACCTGCTCCGACGCGCGAAGGTTCCTGAGGCGCGCCTCGAGGTCGACGATCTGGCCGCCGACCTCGGCCGCCTGGGTCTTCTCGCCCGCCACGGCCTTGGCGATCCCGCGGAGCCCCGTCAGCGCGTCCTCCCACCGGCTCGCCGGGATGCGGTACGAGATCACCGCGCTCCGCGTCTCGTCGGTCCGCGACTCGTCGGATCCACCGATGTAGCCGCCCGTCGCGAGGACGGTCGTGCGGCCCTTCGCGAGCGCGGCGTCCAGGTCATCGACGAGCAGGTCCAGCGAGCCGGTGTAGACGATCTTGAGCGCGTCGCTCGCCGCCCCGGGCGCCGGGGTGGAACCATCGCCGGCGGGGAGCTGCCCGGCGGCGGGCGCGTTCGGAGCGGCGGTCGCCGCTGGAGCGGGAGCGGCGGCCCCCGCGCTGCCGATCGGCGCGCCCACGGTGTTCAGGATGCCGCTCGTGCTGCCGCCGCACCCCATGGACGCCAGGGCGGTCAGCAGCAGGAACGCGGCGAAGGCGATCGGGCGTCGCCGGTTGGCGGAGATCGACATCGTTCGGCACCCGTGGAAGGCACCAGGCGCGGTGCGCGGCCGCGCGTCACGCGGCGTCGGCGATCGTGCGCGCGGGACGGCGGGGTGCGGTTCCGGGATGTCCCGCAGCGGCGGTCCCGGGCTTCCGCCCGGGGTATCGTGCGGCCATGCGACTCCCCTTCGAGCCACCGGTCGAGCCCATGCTCGCCAAGGCCTCCGATGCGCTGCCTGACGGCGACGGCTGGCTGTACGAGCCGAAGTGGGACGGCTTCCGGGCGCTCGTGTTCCGCGATGGCGACGAGCTCTACACCCAGAGCCGGGACCTGAAGCCGCTCGACCGCTACTTTCCGGAGCTCGCGGCGCCGTTCAAGGCCGAGCTGCCGGAACGCTGCGTGCTCGACGGCGAGGTGGTCATCGCGCACGACGGCGCGCTGCAGTTCGAGTCGCTGCTCCTCCGAATCCACCCGGCGGAGTCGCGGGTGCGGATGCTCGCCGAGGAATCGCCGGCGTCGTTCGTCGCCTGGGACCTCCTCGCGCTCGGCGACGAGGACCTGCGGTCGACGCCGCAGGGGGAGCGGCGCGCGCGGCTGGAGCAGGTGCTGCGCGGCGCGACGCCGCCGATCCACCTCACGCCCGCCACGAAGGACCGCGCCCTGGCCGCGGACTGGTTCGACCGGTTCGAGGGTGCCGGGCTCGACGGCGTCGTCGCGAAGCGGCTCGAGGGTGTCTACCAGCCGGGCAAGCGCGCGATGCTCAAGATCAAGCACGAGCGGACCGCCGACTGCGTCGTGGCGGGCTTCCGGTGGCACAAGAACGGCCCTGGGACCCACGTCGGGAGCCTGCTGCTCGGGCTGTACGACGACGAGGGCCACCTCCACCACGTCGGCATCACGTCGTCGTTCACCTGGGACCGGCGGGCCGCGCTCGTCGACGAGCTGGCGCCGCTCCGCGAGGGGGCGTCCGACGGCCACCCGTGGGGCGAATGGGCCGAATGGGCGTCGATGGGCTCGGCGGACGCGTCCGGCCAGCGGCTGCCCGGCGCGACCTCGCGCTGGAACCGCGGCAAGGACCTGAGCTGGGAGCCGCTGCGCGCCGAGCGCGTCGCGGAGGTCGCCTACGACCACCTCCAGGGCGACCGCTTCCGGCACGCGACGACGTTCCGCCGCTGGCGCCCCGACAAGGCGCCCGAGAGCTGCCGCTACGACCAGCTCGAAACGACCGCGCCGTTCGAGCTCGCGCGGATCTTCGGCGGGGAGTAGGGCCGGGAGCGCCGACCGGACCCGTGACGCGCGTCACGGTCCGATCGCGACGCGCGTGACTTCGCACCGCCCGATGCGCGAGCGATCCTCGCGCCATGACATCGATCGCCGCCCTGCCCACGACCACCGCCCTGCCCGCCATCCCGGGCTCACCGAGCGCGGTCACGTTCGACGCCGTCGGCCGCCGCTTCGGCGACACGGTCGCACTCGACCGGGTCAGCCTGGACATCTCGGCCGGCGAGACCGTCGCGCTCCTCGGCCCGAACGGCGCCGGCAAGTCCACCGCCATCGGGATCATGCTCGGCCTCCTCGAGCCGTCGACGGGCACCGCGCGAACGCTCGGCCTCACGCCGCACGATGCCGTCCGGTCGGGCCGCGTCGGCGCGATGCTCCAGAGCTCCGGGCTCCCGCTTGGCGCGCGCGTGGGCGAGCTCGTGGACCTCGCCCGCGCGCTGTACCCGCATCCGTCCCCGCGCGACGCCATCCTGGAGCGAGCCGGGCTCACCGCGCTCGTCGGCCGGCGCGCCGAGACGCTGTCCGGCGGTGAGTCGCAGCGCGTCCGGTTCGCCATCGCGATCGCCGGTGACCCGGACCTCGTGTTCCTCGACGAACCGACGGTCGCGATGGACGTCGAGAGCCGCCGCTCGTTCTGGGGCGACATGCGCCGCTTCGCCGAGGAGGGCCGGACCGTCCTGTTCGCGACGCACTACCTCGACGAGGCGGATCACGTCGCGGACCGGATCCTCGTCCTGGACCGTGGCCGGGTCGTCGGCGACGGGTCGCCCGCGGCGCTCAAGGCGACCGTCACCGAGCGCACGATCCGGTTTGCGTGGCCCGCGGCGGCGCAGAGTGACGACGCGCACCTGACCGCGCTCCCGGGCGTGCTCGGCGTCGACCGTCGCGGTGACGACGTGACGCTTCGCTCGACCGACGCCGACGAGACCGTGCGCGCGCTCGTCGCGGCCGGGATCGCGTTCCGGCACCTCGAGGTCGCGGGCGCCGATCTCGACACCGCATTCCTCGCCCTGACCTCGGGCGGCGACCGCGCCGCCTGATCCGCCCCGACCGCACCCCGGAGGCTCCCGATGCTCGCCACGCGCTCCGCCCCCATCGTCCCGTCGGTCGCGCCGTTCCTCGCGTATCTCCGCCTGGAGATCCGGCGCTCGCTGCGCAACCGGCGCTATCTCATGTTCACGGTCATCTTCCCGGTCCTGCTGTACGTGCTGTACACGGCGGTGCTCGACGTCGGCGCCGGGCCCGATGCGAGGATCGACGGCCTGACCTGGCCGGTCTACTTCCTGGTGTCGATGGCGGCGTACGGCGCGATCGGCGCGGCGATGAGCCAGGCGGTCCCGGTCGCGACCGAGCGGCGCCAGGGTTGGGCCCGCCAGCTGCGCGTCACCCCGCTGCCCGGGCTGGCGTACGTGTCGACCAAGGTCGTCTCCGCGGTCCTCCTCACCGTCCCGGCGCTGTTCCTGGTCGGGCTCGCCGGCCGCTTCGTGAACCACGTCGAGATCGGCCTGCCGACGGCGCTCGCGACGATCGCGGTGCTCGCGCTCGGATCGGTGCCATTCGCCGCGCTGGGCCTGCTCATCGGGTACGTGCTCGACGTCGAGAGCGCGCAGGGCGGCATGGTGCTGTCGTACTTCACGCTCGCGATCCTCGGCGGCCTCTTCACCCCGCTCCCGATGCTGCCGGAGCCGGTCGCTACGATTGGGCGCGTGCTCCCGTCGTCGCACTTCGCGGACCTCGGACGGGCCGTCGTCGGCGGACGGCTGCCGGACGCCGCCGATGTCGCCGTGCTCGCGGCGTGGGCCGTCGGCCTCGGGACGCTCGCCGCGTGGCGCTACGTCCGCGACGAGCGGTCGGGGCGCGCCTGACGCCGGTGGCCATCCGGGAGGCGCGCGACGATGCGCCGCTCCTGACGGTCGGGCTTCCGGGCGGCGGCGAGCGGCGCCACCGGCTGAAGGTGCCGTTCGTCGCGATCACCGTGTTCTTCACGATCTCGCCGCTGGTGTCGCTGCTGGCCCGTCCGCCGCAGCCCGCGGCCCTCGCGCTGCTGCTCACGGCCTGGGCGATCTTCGCCGTCGTGCTCGTGCGGCTGTTCCGGGTCGGGCCGTGGGTGCGCACGATGCCCGACCCGGCGCTGCTTGCGGCGGCCGCGGCGATCGTGATGCTCGCGGTCGTCGCGCAGCTGGCCTTCGGGGTCGCAGAGGCCGGCGCGCTGTACTTCTATGCCGGCGTGACCGCGGGTCGCGTGGCCTCGGAGCGCGCAGGGATCGTCGCCATCGCGGCGATCGCCGTCGCGGCCACGGTCGTGAACGCGTACGTCGCCGCGGACTGGAGCGAGGGGCTGACGCTCGGCGTCACTGTCGGCACGATCTCGCTCACGACGTTCGCGCTGACGGCGCTCGGACGATCGAACCGTCAGCTCCAGGCGGCGCGGCGCGAGCTCGCCGATCTCGCGGTCGCGGAGGAGCGCGCCCGCATCGCGCGCGACCTTCACGACACGCTCGGCCACAGCCTGTCGGTGATCGCGCTCAAGGCGGAGCTCGCCCGGCGCGTGCTCGACGACGATCCGGCGCGGGCGAGCGCGGAGATCGGCGATGTCGAGCACGTCGCTCGCGAGGCACTGACGTCCGTGCGCGAGACCGTCAGCGGCTACCGGCAGCCGTCGCTTGCCATGGAGCTCGCCGGCGCCCGGGCGGCGCTCGCCGCGGCCGGAATCGAGGCGCGGGTCGAGCCGGCTCCGGACGACCTGCCGCGGGATGTCGATGCCGTGCTCGGCTGGGCGGTCCGCGAGGGGATCACCAACGTGCTGCGTCACAGCGACGCCGCGCACGCGCGGGTGCGCGTGCTCGTTGCGGGCGGCGATGCCGCGGTCGAGATCGAGGACGATGGCGTGGCGTCCGATGGGACCGCGCACGACGGCAGCGCCCGTCGCGCCGGGACCGGGCTGACGGGCTTGCGGGAGCGCGCCGCTCGGCTCGGCGGCGCGCTGGAGGCCGGGCCGCTCGCGGGCGGCGGGTTCCGGCTCCGCGTGGCGGTCCCGATGGCGGGCGCGGCCGCCGGCGACGGCTCGTGACGCGGGTGCTGCTGGCGGAGGACCAGGCGATGGTCCGCGGCGCGCTCGCCGCGCTGCTCGCGCTCGAGGCGGACCTCGAAGTCGTGGCGGAGGTCGGGCGCGGCGACGAGGTGCTCGCGCGCGCCCTCGAGACGCGGCCGGACGTCGCCCTCCTCGACATCGAGATGCCCGGCCTCGACGGCCTGAGCGCCGCATCGCAGCTGCGCGCGGCCCTGCCGTCGTGCCGGATGGTCATCCTCACGACCTTCGGCCGGCCCGGCTACCTCCGCCGCGCCATGGAGGCCGGTGCGACGGGGTTCGTGCTCAAGGACGCGCCGGCCGCCGAGCTCGCGGACGCGATCCGACGCGTGGCGCGTGGGCAGCGGGTCGTGGACCCGGCGCTGGCGGTCGCGGCGCTGAGCGAGGGCGCGAACCCGCTCTCGGAGCGCGAGCGTGAGGCGCTGACCCTCGCCGCGACGAGCGGCACGATCGCCGACATCGCCGCCACCCTCGGCCTCTCCGAAGGCACCGTCCGGAACCACCTGTCGGCGGCGATCCAGAAGGTCGGTGCGCGGAACCGCGCCGAGGCGGCCCGGATCGCGGCCGAGAAGGGCTGGCTGGCGCCCGAGACCGAGCTCTAGCGGCAGGCCCGCCGCGTGCCATACTCGGCCCGTGGACCTCGACCTGCCGGCCGAGCACCAGCTGCTCCGTCGCACCGTCCGTGACTACATGGAGGGCGAGGTCGCGCCGCTCGTCGACGAGCACGAGCGCGAGCGCCGATTTCCCCGCCAGGTCGTGGACAAGCTGGGCGAGATGGGCTGGCTCGGCATCCCGATCCCCGAGGCGTGGGGCGGCGCCGGGATGGACATCCTCGCCTACGCGATCGCCGTCGAGGAGATCGGGCGCGTCTGGGGCTCGCTCGGGCTGATCGTCGCGGCGCACACGTCGCTCGGCTGCGGGCCGATCCTGCTCGCCGGGACCGACGACCAGAAGCGCCAGTTCCTGGTACCGATGGCGAGCGGCAAGGTCATCGGCGGGTATGGCCTCACCGAGCCCAACGCGGGCTCGGATGCCGGCGGGACCCGGACGACCGCGACCCGCGAGGACGGCGAGTGGGTGATCAATGGCGGCAAGCGGTTCATCACGAACGCCGGCCAGGCCGGGACCTACGTCGTCGCCGCGCGGACCGGCACGACCGACAAGGGCGCGGCCGAGATCAGCGCGTTCATCGTGCCTGCCGACACGGCGGGCTTCTCCGTCGGCCGCCTGGAGGAGAAGCTCGGGCTGCACGCGTCGGCGACCGGCGAGCTGCGCTTCGACGGGGCGCGCATCCCGGCCGACAACCTCCTCGGGGAGGAGGGCAAGGGCTTCCGGACGTTCCTCACGATCCTCGACGGCGGCCGGATCTCGATCGGCGCGCTCGCCCTCGGGTTCGCCCAGGCCGCGCTCGACGCGGCCGTGCCCTACGCGCGCGAGCGGCACCAGTTCGGCCGGCCCATCGGGTCGTTCGAGGCGGTCGCGTTCCGGATCGCCGACATGGCCACCGAGATCGAGGCGGCCCGCGCGCTCGTCTATCGCGCGGCGTGGCTGCGCGACCAGGGCCGCGACTACGGGCTCGCCGCCGCGCAGGCGAAGCTGTACGCGTCGGAGGTCGCCGGCCGGGCGACGAACGCCGCGCTGCTGCTCCACGGCGGCTACGGTTACGTCGAGGACTATCCGGTCGGGCGGTTCCTGCGCGACGCCAAGCTCACCGAGATCGGCGAGGGCACGAGCGACATCCAGCGGCTCGTGATCGCGCGCCGGATCCTCGACCTGCGGGTCCAGTAGCGGATGGGGGTGCTCCGCTCCCGCCTCGACCCCGCGTCGGACGAGGCCCGGGCGAACGAGACGGCGATGCGCGGGCTCGTCGACGAGCTGCGGTCGCGCACCTGCACGCTGGCCGAGCGGGGCGCCGCGGGTGACGACGAAGCCATCGCCCGCCACCGCGACCGCGGCAAGCTCCCCGTCCGCGAGCGCGTCGACCGCCTCCTGGACCCGGGTGCCGCGTTCCTCGAGCTGTCGCCGCTCGCGGCCGACGGGATGCACGACGGCGACGCGCCCGGCGCCGGGATCGTGACCGGCATCGGCCCCGTCGAGGGCACGCTGTGCGTCATCGTCGCCAACGACGCGACGGTGAAGGGCGGCACGTACTTCCCCGAGACCGTCAAGAAGCACCTGCGGGCGCAGGAGATCGCGCTCGAGAACCGGCTGCCGTGCGTGTACCTCGTCGACTCCGGTGGCGCCTACCTGCCGCTCCAGGCCGACGTCTTCCCCGATCGCGACCACTTCGGCCGGATCTTCTACAACCAGGCGCGAATGTCCGCGCTCGGGATCCCGCAGGTCGCGCTCGTGATGGGCAGCTGCACCGCGGGCGGGGCGTACATCCCGGCGATGAGCGACGAATCGGTCATCGTGCGGGGAACCGGCACGATCTTCCTCGGCGGGCCGCCGCTCGTTCAGGCGGCGACCGGGGAGGTCGTCAGCGCGGAGGACCTCGGCGGGTCGCAGGTCCACACGCGGGTCTCGGGCGTCGCGGACCACGAGGCGGTCGACGACGAGCACGCGCTGGCGCTCGCACGGTCGATCGTCCGGCACCTCGAGCGCAGGCCGCCGGCGCCGCCGTGGGACCGCCGCGAGCCCGTCTCGCCGGCGGTGCCCGCCGACGGTGGCGATGGCGGGGCGTCCCTGTACGCGGCGGTGTCGGCCGACCCACGCCGGACGATCGACGTCCGCGAGGTGATCGCGCGCCTGGTGGACGGGAGCGAGCTCCACGAGTTCAAGCCGGACTACGGCGAGACGCTCGTGTGCGGGTTCGCCCATGTCGACGGCTGGCCGGTCGCGATCCTCGCCAACGACGGCATCCTGTTCTCGACGTCGGCGCTCAAGGGCGCGCACTTCATCGAGCTCGCGGCGCAGCGGCGGATCCCGCTCGTGTTCCTCCAGAACATCACGGGCTTCATGGTCGGCCGGGACGCGGAGGCGGGCGGGATCGCGAAAGACGGGGCGAAGCTCGTGACCGCCGTCGCGTCGGCCGAGGTGCCGAAGCTGACGGTGCTCATCGGCGGGTCGTTCGGCGCCGGCAACTACGCGATGGGAGGCCGGGCGTACTCGCCGCGCTTCCTGTGGTCGTGGCCCAACGCCCGGATCTCCGTGATGGGCGGACCCCAGGCGGCGCGGGTCCTGTCGACGGTACGTGGCAGCTTCGCTTCCGATGGCGAGCGCGACGCGTTCGAGGCGCCGATCCTCGAGCGCTACGAGGCCGAGGGCAACCCGTACTACGCGACCGCCCGCCTGTGGGACGACGGGATCATCGACCCGCTCGACACGCGCCGGGTGCTGTCGATGGGGATCGAGGCCGCCGTCCACGCGCCGATTCCCGAGACGCGCTTCGGCGTGTTCCGGATGTGATGGGCGGGGGCGAGGCGGTCCCGGGCGAGGCGGTTGGCGTCGAGCGGTCCGGGCCCGGTGGCGTGGTTGCGCGGGCGACGCTCCACCGGCCGGCGCAGCGGAACGCCCTTTCGACCGACATCATCGACGGCTTGGCCGCGGCGTTCGCGGCGTTCGCCACGGAGCCCGCGGAATCGCTGCGGGCCGTCGTGCTGGCGGGCGAGGGCAAGGCGTTCTGCGCGGGCGCCGACATCAACTGGATGCGCGCCGCGACGACGATGTCGCGCGAGGAGAACGAGGCGCAGGCGGCGGAGCTCGGCCGGCTGTTCCTGGCGATCGACGCCTGCCCGGCGCCCGTCATCGCGCGGGTCCAGGGCGCGGCGCTCGGCGGCGGCGCGGGGCTGCTGTGCGTCGCGGACATCGTGATCGCGGAGGGGTCGGCCGTGACCGGCTTTCCCGAGGTGCGCCTCGGGCTCGCGGCCGCGACGATCGCGCCGTACGTCGTGCGCCGGATCGGCGAGGGCGCGGCGCGGGCGTGGTTCACGATGGGCACCCGGATCGACGCCCGCGAGGCGCAGCGGCTTGGCCTCGTGCACCGCGTGGTCGATGGGCCCGACGCGCTCGACGGGGCCGTGGCCGAGGCCATCGACGGGGTCCTCGCCGGTGCGCCGAGAGCCGTGCGTGCCGCGAAGGCGCTGGCGCGGGAGCTCGCGATGGGCGAGGCCGGGCCGGTCGACGCGTATCCCGAGGCGATGGCGGGCCGCCTCGCGGACCGACGCGCGGACCCGGAGTCGGCGGAGGGGCTGGCGGCGTTCCTCGAGCGGCGCAGGCCGTCGTGGACGCTGGGCGACGACGCGTGACCGACGACGGGCGGATCGGGACGCTGTTCATCGCCAACCGGGGCGAGATCGCGCGGCGGATCGCGACGACCGCGGCGCGGCTCAACATCCGTCCCGTCATCCCGCAGCTGGACGGGCCCGCCGCCGTCGACCTGCTCGACGCGGGCGCCGTGGTGCGGGCGGCCGTCGCCGCCGGCGCCGACGCGGTCCATCCGGGCTACGGGTTCCTCGCGGAGGATGCTTCGCTCGCCAGCGCCGTGCTGGCCGCGGGCCTGGCCTGGGTCGGGCCCGGGCCGGACGCGATCCGGGCGCTCGGCGACAAGGCCGAGGCGCGAACGATCGCCCGCCGCGTCGGCGTTCCGGTGGCCGACGGCGAGGAGCCCGCCGACCAGTCGGACGGGTCGTTGACCGCCGCGGCGGACCGGATCGGCTACCCGGTCCTCGTGAAGCCCGTCGCGGGCGGTGGCGGCAAGGGGATCCGGGTCGTCCCGGCGGCGGCCGAGCTTCCTGCCGCGCTCGCGTCGGCCCGCCGCGAGGCCGCCCGGGCGTTCGCCGACGACCGGCTGCTCCTCGAGCGCTACGTCGCGGATGCCCGCCATGTCGAGGTCCAGGTCCTGGGCGACCGGCACGGCAACGTGGTCCACCTCGGTGATCGCGACTGCTCGCTCCAGCGGCGCCACCAGAAGGTCATCGAGGAGGCGCCGGCGCCGAACCTGGATGACGCGACCCGCCGCGCGCTGTGGGACGCGGCCGTGCGGCTCGCGACGGAGGTCGGGTACGAGAGCGCCGGGACGTGCGAGTTCCTCGTCGGCGGCGACGGGCGCTGGATCTTCCTCGAGCTCAACGCGCGGCTCCAGGTCGAGCACCCGGTCACGGAGCTCGTGCTCGGGCGAGACCTGGTCGCCGACCAGCTCGGGATCGCGGCCGGTGCGACGCTGGCGGAGCTCGGCATCGGGCAGGCGTCCATCGAGCGTGCTTTCGCGACCGGCGTCCACGCGATCGAGGCGAGGCTGAACGCCGAGGATCCGGCGAACGGCTTCCTCCCGTCGACGGGGCCGGTCGCGCTGTTCCGTGTCCCGGCGGACATCGTCGCGTTCGGACCGATCGCCGAGGCGGCCGGGCGGGTCGACGCGGGCATCGAGACCGGCGACATCGTCACCGGCCGCTTCGATCCGCTGCTCGCGAAGCTGATCGCCCGGGCGCCGGACCGCGCCGGGGCGCTCGAGCGCCTCGGCCTGCTCCTCGATCACACGGAGCTGCTCGGGCTGCCGACGAACCTCGCGTTCCTTCGGCGCCTGGTGCGGACGCCGGTCGTGGTCGAAGCCCGGGCACGAACGACGTCGATCGACGCCGATCCGGACGTCGTCGCGGCCGCCAGCGAACCGGGGTCGCTCATGGACCGGCAATGGACCGCGGCCGCGCGACGTCTCGCCGGGACCGGTCCGTCCGGTGCCTTCGGCGGCGGCTTCCGCCTCAACGCGCCGGGGCATCGCTACCGGCTGGTCGCCGACACGGGCGCGGGGTCGGAGCGCCGCGTCGTCGTGATTCCGACGCGAAGCCCGGACCAGCAGCCGGGCGCGGACGTCGCGGGTCCCGATGGCGGCAGGGTCTACGTCAGCGTCGACGGACGGAGCGTCGCCGTGCGGCTCGAGCCACCGCCCGATCTTGCCGCCGGCCAGGCGCGCGCGGCGAGCGGCGGAGCAGGCGGGGGCGACGCCACGCTCGAGGCGCCGATGCCCGGCCGCGTGGTCGGCGTCCACGTCCGCCCGGGCGACGACCTCAAGGCGGGCGACCGCGTCGTCACGCTCGAGGCGATGAAGATGGAGCATGTCGTGAGCGCGCCGCGGGACGGTCGCGTGGAGGAGGTCGGCGTGCGGAAGGGCGAGCAGGTGGAGCGTGGCCGCGTCGTCGCTCGACTGGGAGCCGCCTCGTGACCGAGCGGGTGCGGATCTACGAAGTCGGGCCGCGCGACGGCCTCCAGAACGAGGCGCCCCCGATCTCGACCGCCGACAAGCGCCGGTTCGTCGAGGCGCTCCTCGGCGCGGGCCTCCTGGAGATCGAGGCGACGAGCTTCGTCCGCCCCGACCGGATCCCGCAGCTCGCCGACGCCGACGAGCTCCTCCCCTCGCTGCCTCGCCCGGCCGGCGTCCGGTACCCGGTCCTCGTCGCGAACCGGGCCGGCCTCGACCGGGCCGCCGCGGCCGGCGCCGACGCGATCGCCGTGTTCACCGCCGCGACCGACGCGTTCACGGAGCGGAACATCGGGATGACGGTCGCCGAGTCGCTCGACCGGTTCGCGCCGCTGCTCTCGGAGGCCGGCCAGCGCGGCTGGTGGCGGCGCGCCTACGTGTCGACCGCCTTCGGCTGCCCGTACAGCGGCCGCGTGGACCCGTCGCGGCCCGTCGAGATCGCGACCCGTCTCCTCGAGCTCGGCGCCGACGAGGTCTGCTTCGGCGACACGATCGGCGTCGCGACTCCCCGCGGCGTTCGCGGGGTCACCCGTCGCGCGCTCGCGGCCGGCATTCCTGTCGACACGATCGCCCACCACTTCCACGACACCCGCGGCACCGCGCTGGCGAACGTCGTCGCCGCGCTCGAGGACGGCATCCGGACGTTCGACGCCTCGACGGGCGCCACCGGCGGCTGCCCGTACGCCCCGGGCGCCGCGGGCAACCTCGCGACGGAGGACCTCGCCTACCTGCTCGACGAGGAGGGCTTCGACACGGGCGTCGACCTCGACCGCCTGCTCGAGGCGGCCCGCCTGATCGCGTCGCTGCTCGGCCGGCCGCTCGCCTCCAAGGTGGGCCAGGCCGGTCCATGGAGGGTCCAGCCGTGACCGGCGCCATCGATACCCAGCTCGTGTTCTTCGCGGCGGACCCGCACCGGCTCGCCCGGTTCTGGGCGGGCGCACTCGGTTACGTCCTCGAGGACAACGAGGCGCTCATCGAGCGCGTCATGGCCGCAGGCTTCGCCACGGAGGCCGACACGGTCGTCATCGACGGCAAGCGGTACTGGTCGGAGGCGATCGCCATCCGCCATCCCGACGACGTCGATGGCCGCTCGGGCGCGATGGGGAGCCGGATCCTGTTCGAGCTCGCCCCGACGGACAAGGTCGACGACAACCGCCTGCACCTCGACCTCAACGTCGGCCACGACCGGATCGACGAGGAGACGAAGCGCGTCGTCGCGCTGGGCGCGACGCTGCTCGAGGAGCGGCGGGACCCGCCGAAGGCCGTGTTCAACCGGCTTGCCGACCCCGAGGGGAACGAGCTCTGCATCCAGTAGCGACGCCGGACGGCGGGACCTGACGCGACCTAGCGCGACCGGCCGGCCTCGCCGATCGCCGCCACCGCGGCCGGGTTCTCGAGCGCCGAGAGATCGCCCGGGTCCAGCCCCAGCCACGCGGCCCTCGCCACGCGACGCATGATCTTGCCGCTGCGCGTCCTCGGGAGGTCCGGGACGCGGACGACGGCGGCCGGCTTCGTCGGCTTGCCCATGTCCGCGACGATCGCCGCCGTCACTTCGCGGGCCAGCACCTCGGGCTCGACGGCGACGTCCTTGCGGCATACGACGAGGACCACCGGCACCTCGCCCTTGATGTCGTCCGGGACGCCGATCGCGGCGGCCTCGATGACCGCGGGATGCGCCACCGCGACCGTTTCGAGCTCGGCCGGCCCGACCCGCTTGCCCGCCACCTTGAGCGTGTCGTCGGACCGGCCGTGCAGGTACCAGAAGCCCTCGCGGTCGCGGACGGCCCAGTCGCCGTGGATCCACGTCCCCGGGATCCGCCGCCAGTACGTGTCGAGGTACCGCTCCCGGTCCGCCGGCGTGCCGCCCCAGAAGCCGCGCGTCATGCCCGGCCACGGCTGGCGGATCGCGAGCTCGCCCACCTCGTCGATCACCGTCGACCCGTCGGGCGCGAGCACGTCCGCGGCCATCCCGAGGCACGGGCCGTTGAACGACGTCGGCCGGATGGGACGCAGCCCGGACGCGCCGAGGATCCCGCCGCTCACCTCCGTGCCGCCGGTGTAGTTCACGATCGGCACGCGGCCGCCGCCCGCGACATGGAACAGCCACCACCACGGGTCGGGGTTCCAGGGCTCGCCGGTCGACCCGAGGACGCGCAGCGACGAACGGTCCGTGGCGAGCACCGGCTCGTCGCCGTGGACGAGCAGCGCACGAATGAGCGTCGGGCTGATGCCGAGATGCGTGATCCGATGCCGCTCGACGAGCCGCCACACGCGGCCGGCGTCGGGGAAGTCGGGCGCGCCCTCGAACAGCACGAGCCGCGCGCCGAGCAGCAGCGCGCCGCTGATCGCCCACGGGCCCATCATCCAGCCGAGGTCCGTGATCCAGCACAGCGCGTCGCCCTGCCGCAGGTCGAACGTGTGCGCGAGGTCCTGCGCGGCCTTGACCGGGAACCCGCCGTGGACGTGGACCGTGCCCTTGGGCGCTCCCGTCGTGCCCGACGTGTAGATGACCATGTACGGCGTCTCGGGGTCGACGAGCCCGCGAGGCCGGTCGACCGGCGGGAGGGACGCTCGTTGCTCCGCCGACGGCCCCGAGCTCCAGGCAGCGAGCCGCGCCGGGTCGCCGAGCCCGGCCGCCGCGGCGGCGCCCCCGCCCAGCCGCTCGACCACGAGCACGCGCCGCACCGACGGCGCCTCGGCGACCGCATCCCGGGCGACCGACGCCATGTCGATGACGCCGCCGCGCCGCCAGAATCCGTCCGCGGTGACCAGGTGCGTGGCCTCGAAGGCGCGGAGCCGCGACGCGACGGCCGGCGCCGCGTAGCCGCTGAACAGCGGCGTGAACACCGCTCGCAGCCGCCCCAGCGCGAGGACCGTGATCACCGTCTCGACGAGCATGGGGAGGAACACCCCGACGCGCGTCCCCTCGCCGATCCCGTGGGCCGCGAACCGGTCGGCGGCGGCCTCGACCTCGGTGACGAGCTCGGCGCCGGTGAGCGACCGGACCGCGCCGTCGTCGCCCTCCCACGCGAGCGCCTGCGCGTCGCGCAACGCAGGCGCGGACCAGCGCTCGAGCACCGCGGCCGCGTGATCGAACGCCCCGCCGACCCACCAGCGAGGCAGCTCGACGCCGCCGGCAAGGTCGAGCACGGACGACCACGGCCGCTGCCACGCGAGCTCGAGATCCCCGACGGCCTCGCCCCAGAACCAGCCCGGGTCCGAGACCGCGCGCGCCTGGAGCGCCTCGAGCGACGGCTCGCCGGTCCGGCCCAGGAGCCTCATCGCGCGGTGGTCGGCGAGCGACGCCGCGTCCGGGCGCCACGGGGCGTCGGCATCCGCACGGGCGAAGACGGGCGCGGGCCCCGACGCGACGTCCGTCACGAGGCGGGCTCCGTCTCCTCGGCGGCCTTCTTGCGCGTCGGCCTCCGGCCCGCGAGCCACGCCTCGCGCTCGTCGTCGGACAGGCTCCCCCAGTCGTCCGGCGCCGCATCCGGGTCGAGCTCCTCCTGCGGGGGCCGCAGCGCCTCGGGCACGTTCGTCAGCCGGACCCGCAGCCGGTACCAGGCGTAGGCGCGGCCGCGCATCGCGGTCTCCAGGATGTCCGCGGGCTCGAGGTGCGCGGCCGCCTCCGGGTGGCGCGCCTTCCAGCGTTCGAGGCCGGCGTAGACCTCGCGCTTCGTCGGCGCGCGCCCGATCTCGACGACGGGAACTGAGGACCGACGACGGCCGGTCGGCGACGGGACCGAGCCCTGCCACTCGGTCGGCAGCCCGGCGTTCCGGTCACCCGCGGCGACGGCCGCCGCGCGCGCCGCCGCGACCTCCGGCGGCGGCCCCCCGTCCTTGCCGCGCCCCGCGTACTCCGCGTCGGAGCGTCGCTTCTTCGACGGCTGGACCCGCGGCGGCTCGCCCTCCTGCTTGGCGTAGTTCGGCGGCCAGGGGGCGTCGCCCTCGCCCTGCGCCTCGTGCCGTGCCGAGAGCTCGAGCAGGGCCTCGAGGGACCCCATCGCCTCGTCGATTCCCGCCCCGGCGTCGCCGCGCTCCCGGTAGATCGCGGGCACCGTCGCCAGCG
>JAICUI010000065.1 GCA_025935925.1 Chloroflexota bacterium | reverse complement strand
TCGTCGAGCGTGTCGCCCTTGACCGCGACCGTGAACGTCTGGCTGGTCACGCCGGCGGGGAAGCTGACGACCGTGGCGCCGACGGCGGTGTAGTCGCCGGGCGCGACGGCGGTGCCGTCGGCGGTGGCCGCCGTCACGGACGCGGTGCCGACACCGGAGCTCCGCGAGATCGTGAAGACGGCATTCACGGTGCCGCTGTCGCCTTCAGTGACGCTCACGTCGTTGATCGCGATCGTCGCCGCTGCCGTGGGCGTCAGCGTCAAATCGTGTGTTCGTGAGGGGGCGTTGCCGCTCACGGTGTAGGTCTCCGAGCCGCTGGAGCCAGCATCCGTGGCGAAGCCGGCAGGCGGTACCGCGCTGAAGGTCACCACCGCGGGACCAGTCCCACCCCACTGGACGTCGATCGAGTACTGACCGGTAGCGTTCGTGCTCGTGCCACCGCCGACGTAGGTCACCGTCGGCAACGAGTTGCAGCCTGAGCACGTCGCGCTGATCGTGACACCCGCGATTGCTGGGTTGCCGCTGGCCGTCGATCGAACCGTACCCTTGACTGTCGAATTGGAGGCCGCGACGTACGGGCCGACGAACGGGCCGCCGTCGCCAACGGGCGCGGCGCCGTAGGGCTTCGCGGTGCCCGTCGATGTGTCGCCCAGGGCTCGCGCCAGGTTCAACCGGCCGTTGCCCGTTTCCGCGGCCGTACCGGCGGCGTCGGCCGTCCGTGCAAGGCGCCCGACGATGACGCCGTTCGACAGCGAGCCGTCGTTCGCGCGCAGGAGTGCTGCCGCGGCCGCAACGTGGGCCGCGGACGCGGACGTCCCCGAGATGGACGTGACGGACCCGTCGGTCGCGAGCGCGGGGATCGAGACGCCCGGCGCCGCGAGGAACGTGTCGTCGCCGTAGTTGGACGACGCCGCGAGGGCATCTGACTGATCGGTCGAGGAAACACCGACGACGCCGCGGTCGCCGGCCGGGAACGCGGGCGAAGAAGACCCGTCGTTGCCGGTGGCGGCGACGAGCACGACGCCCTTTGACCACGCGTAGTCGACCGCGGCCTGGAGCGCCGCTGAGTAGCCGGGCGCCGAGAACGCCATCAGCGCGACGTCCGCGCCGTGGTCCGCGGCCCAAACGAGGCCCTCGATGACGTCGGAGTCCCGGCCCGTGCCGTCGGCGCCGAGGACGGTGACGGGCATCACCCGGACGCCGTCGTAGCCGACGCCCGCGATCCCCGAGCCGTTGCCGGCGCGCGCGGCGACGATCGACGCCATTGCCGTGCCGTGGCCGTTCGGATCGGATGTCGGCGAGCCGCCGAGGAGCGAGGTCCCGGCGACGAGCTGGCCGGCGAGATCGCCCACCGAGCCGTCGACGCCCGTGTCCAGGACGGCGACGACCGCCGAACCCGAGATCGGCGTCCCGTAGACCTGGTCCCAGCCGATCTTGGCCAGCGACCACTGGTCGGCATACGCAGGGTCGTCGGGCAGCGCCTCGGCCTCGCGGGAGCGATCGAGTTCGACGGACGCAACGTGCGCATCGGCGCGCAGCGCGGCAACCGCTGCGTCCGACGCTCGGACGGCGTGCATCCGGAGGACGGCGATGACGTCGTCGTCGGTCGCGCCGGCGGCCGCGAGGGCGTCGGCCTGGTCGGCGGGGGTGACGCCGGCGGCGAACGTCACGACGTAGCGCCGGACGGGAGCGGGGGTCGCAGTCGGGTCGGGAACGGGGGTCGCGGTGGGATCGGGAGCCGGGGTGGCGGTGGGATCGGGAGCGGTCGTCGGCTCGGGCGTGACGGTGGGATCGGGAGCGGCGGTGGGATCGGAGGTCGGATCGGCGGATGGTGCGTCCGTGGGAGATGGATCCGCCGAGGGGCCATCGGTCGGCGACGGGGCGGCGCTGGGGCTCTCGGCGGCGGGCGGGTCGGACGGCGTCGGGTCTGCCGCGATGACGACGGCCTGGCCGACCGTCGAGAACAGCAGCAGGAAGACCTGCACCATGACCAGCGCAACTCGCGCCGCGCGCCGGCGGCGCGCCTGGAACCCGAACATCGATCCCGTCCCCATTCCGCGCCATACGGCGCAATGAATCCCGACCGCAATGCCGCGGCAACGCGCAACGGTAGGGCTGCAATGCGCGCGTTCCATCAGTGGGATCACGGGCAGGGATACGGATTCACCGCTCCGTATCCGTGCGTGGCCGGTGCGATGCCGCACCACAACGCCCCACCGGGTACGCGCCCGCGTTTCCGTATCCCGATGGGTAGAACTCCCGATGGCCGATCGGCGGACGGCCGGTTACGGTCAGCGCATGGAACCGGTCGCCGCCTCCCTCGCGGGCATCCCCGTCACGCCCGCAGGCGACGCGCTCGCGGATGCCGCAGCCGTCGTGGACCGAATCGCCGCCGACGAGGCGGCCGCCCGCGACGAGCGCGCGCGGCTCGAGACGGAAGCGCTGCTGCCGCTGCTCCCGCAGCCTGCCCTCGACGGGCTGCTGGACGGCGAAGCGATCGTCGACGTCCGCCAGGCGACCAGGGTTGAGCACATCCCGGGCGACGGGCGCGCCGACGCGACCGGCCGCCTGCACCTCACGACACGACGGCTCATCCTCACCGGACCCGAGCGCCTCGAGGTCGATCTCACGACGATCGACGAGCTGTCACTCGTCGGCGAGCGACTGCTGGTCGGGCTCGGCAACGGCCTGGGGCTGTGCGTCGACATCGCGGCGCCGAGAGTGTTCCGCGTGCGTGCCGCGCACGCGATCGCCGAGGCGCGCTGACCGCTTCGCGCGGCCGCCGGCCTGCTCATCCGCCGGTTCCCGCCCTACCGTCCCTCGGCGTACTTTCTTGCGGCATCGGCCCGGTTGCGGGCGTCGAGCTTGCGCAGGATGTTCCCGACGTGCGACTCCACCGTCCGCGTCGAGATCGACAGCGCCTGGCCGATCTCCCGGTCGGTGAGGCCGTCCGCGAGCATCCGCAGGATCTCCTCCTCGCGGGCCGTCAGCGCGCTGCCCCCCCCGGTCCTGCCCTCCCCCGGCCGTCGACGCGCCGCGTCGGCGAGCTCGCGCATCGTGGCCGCGGCCAGCCGACGGGGCATCGCGAGGTCGCCCTGGAGGACCGCACGGACGGCGCGGGACAGCGCGTCGGGGTTCATGTCCTTGGTCAGGTACCCGGCCGCCCCGAGCCGCATCGCCTCGGTCACGTCGCGCTGGTCGGTCGACACCGTGAGCAGCACGATCCGCGTCTCGGGCAGCCGCGGCGCGAGGTCCCGGAGCAGGTGCAGGCCGCTCGCGCCGGGCAGGTCGATGTCGACGAGCAGGACGTCGGGCCGAACCGCGAGCGCCCGGTCCAGCGCCTCCTCCGCGCTCGACGCCTGGGCGACGACCTCCAGGTCCGGGCCTTCGAGCGCCTGAACGATCGCAGCGCGCACGAACGCGTGGTCGTCGACGAGCATGACCCGGGCTCGCTCGGATCCGTGCGGGGTCACGCCACCGCCCCGGTTCCGGGGACCTCGACGACGACTGCCGTCCCGCCGGACGCCTGGGAGTCGATCGTCAGCCTCGCGCCGATCATCTCGGCCCGCTCGCGCATCGTCCGCAGCCCGAATCGGTCGGCCGGGACCCCGCCCGGGTCGAAGCCGCGCCCGTTGTCGGTGATCGAGATCCGGACGCCCGCACCCGCGCGCTCCAGCCGCAACCGGACCACCGTCGCGTCGGCATGCTTGCGGACGTTGTTGAGCGCCTCCTGGACGATGCGGAGCACCTCCGCCTGGCCGCGTGGCGAGATCGACGGCAGGTCGTGGTCGCAGTCGAAGCTGCCCCGCAGCCCGAAGCGGTCGGTGAAGTCCTCGAACGAGTCGCGGACCACGTCGACCAGCGCGGCGCCGGGCGCCGACCCCTCGCGGAGCGCGCTCACGGCCTGACGGGCGTCGGCGAGGGCGGTGTCGATCGCGCCGAGGACTTCGTTTGCGGTGAGCCGCGTGGGGTCCTCGAGCTCGCTCGCCTGGGCGACCCGCGCCTGCTTCAGCTTCGCGTACCACAGGTCCTGCGCGAGGCCGTCGTGGATCTCGCGAGCGAGCCGGCCGCGCTCCTCCAGCGTGGCCCGTACGACGTCCGACTCACGCATCCGCTCGAGCTCGGCGTTCGCGGCCTGCAACGCCCGGAGGTCGTCGCGGACCTCGGCGGCGACCCCCACGAGGAGCACGAGGTAGAAGACGAGCCGCAGGACGTCGCCGGTCGTGACGAGCGTCGTGTAGCCGCCGGGATGGAGCGCGGCGTGGAGCTGGCTGAAGCCGGCGATGAGCAGCCCGATCGAGAGGTACCCGACGCCCGCCAGCTGGTTCCCGGACCGCTCGAGGCCGCGATACAGCGCGGCCGCCACGAGGAACAGCGCCGCGGCCAGCAGCTGGAGGACGCCGCCGAGCGCCGTCGTGCCGGACAGCGCCTCCGCGTTCGAGGGCTGCGCGGCGAGCGTCGAGAGGGAGGCCGTCGGCACGAGCTCGGGCAACGTCGTCGCCTCGCGCATGGCGATCGCGGCGATCGCGAGGAACATGACCAGCGCGAGCAGGACGATGCGTCGAGCCGCCGCGGGACGCAGGTGCCGGCCCGACCGCTCCAGCCACGCGCCGGCCAGCAACAGCCCACCGGCGAGGAGCCTCGCCCCGACGAGGATGTACACCGGCGCCTGGGTCGGCGCGGCGAGGTTGAGCCCGACCCCGCCATCGAGACCGGTCACCACCGCGGCGAGGAACAACAGGCCCGCGGCGGCGAGGACCGTGAACGCCGCGGCCTGGAACGCCGAGGCGGCGCCACCCTGGACCTGGAACCGGGCCCAGGCGAGGACCGTCACCCCGGTCGCGGCGAAGGCGGCGACGGTCGTGATGACGAGATCGAGCCCGGGCGCGACGACGAGGAACCGGAGGTTGGGCTCGACGACGAGCGCGACCGTCGCGGCACCGAGGACGAGGACGGTGACCAGCAGGGGCCAGTCGGGCGAACGCGGGGCGCGGACGTCGGCGGCCGTCACGCTCGCGATCATACGGGCCGCGACGGGGCCTTCCGGGGCCGGAATGGCGAGGCCGGCCCCCCGAGCCGGCCCCGCCGGGGGATGCGCTAGTTCGTGAGACAGATCTCCACGGAGTGCCGGCTGCCGTCGTCGAGATTGGCGAAGATCCGGTACTCCCCGGGCGTCAGCCCTTTCGTGCTCCAGTTGTAGTGGTATTGCGTGCCGTCCCACCGGAACTCGTTCCCGCTCGTCGGGTCGACGGAGGGCAGCGAATCCGTGACGGCCGTCGCGTCGCACGTGCCGAGGTTGCCACTGCGGCTGAACGTCGGGTTCGCGTCCTGGACGACCGGGTTGCCGGCGGCGTCGCGGAGGACGAACTTGGCGGGGATCGTCTGGCCCAGGCGGAAGCGGCTCTCCCCCACACCAGCCTGGTGCGCGGTGTCGTTGATCGGCTGGAAGAACCCACTCCAGTCATAGCCGATGACGAACGTCGTCGACGACGAGCCCGGGGCGTGGTTCGCGTCGCCCGGGTAGCTCGCGCTCGCACGCGCGACGCCGGCCACGTTGTTCTCGTACGCAACGTCGAGCGGACGGTCGAGGCCGCCGGCGCCCGTCACGGTCGCGGTGCACGGTGTCTGCGCGTCACCGGTGAACGGAACGGCGACGGGGCACGTGACGTGCACGACCGACGCGGCGACGGAGATCGTGACGGCGGCCTGCCCGGTCTGGTCGCGGTAGTTCGCCGCCGCGAAGGACCACGTCGCGATTCCGCCGGGAACCTCGGTGAAGGTCGTCCCGAGCGTCAGCCCGCCGAGGTCCTCGCCGCCGATCCCCGTGCACGAGCCAGAGGCGCCGTGCGCGTCACCGTCATACGGTCCGGCGAACCCGTCGACGGCGCAGTCGGCGTCCGCCGGGTCGATCGTGAAGGCCGCCGCCGTGCCGGACTCGAAGCTGTAGTTCGCGGCGGCGAGCGTGCCCGGTCCACAGACGATCGTGTACGGGCTCCCGCCGACCGTCTCGCCCGCCGCACGGACACACGCGGCGGCGCCCGTGATGTCCGCCGCCGTGGCGTCCTCGCCCGGCACGAACCCGCGATACGTCCACCCGAGGGCGGGATCGGCGTCGCCGTAGGTCTTCGCGGCGGGGACCGCATCGACCTCGAGCGCCGCGGGCGCGATCGCGAACGTGTCGGTGTCCGAGCTCGATGCGTGCGTGTCGTCGCCCGGGAACGTGAACGACGCGCCGGCGGTGCCGACGCCGACGTTGTCGGTGTACGCGGGGTCCGGCGCCAGGCTGAGCCCGTCGTTCGCGGTCACGCGCACGGTGCACGGCGTGATGGGCTCTCCCGTGTATGTCGACGCCGTGCTGGGACACGTGACGGTCGTAACGGTCGGGACCAGCTCCTCCTCCGCCGGGCCCACCGTGAGCGCGGCCGCGCCGCTCGACGCGATGCGGTTCGCGGTGCCGGCGAACGATGCGCCGATGCCCGTCGGATACGTGCCGCTCCCGATCCCGGCGAGCGATGCGCCGGTCACGCTGGCGACGCCGCTCGCATTCGTCGTCGCGCCTCCGGCCGCCTGACCGTTCAACGTGAACGTGACGAGCGCGCCAGCCACTGCCGTGCCGCGCGAGGAGACGGTGAGCGTGGCCGACAGACTGACCGTGCCGCCGAACGCGCCCGTCCCGGGCGCCACGGTGAGCGTCGTCGGGAGGGCGCTCACCACGGACTGGCTGACCGACGCGGCACTGCTCAGCGTGCTGCCTGCGACACCGTCGTAGCAGCCCCAGATCGTCGTCGTCCCAAGCCCGATGTCCGCGTTCGTGAACGTCACGATGCCGTTCGCGTCGACGGCGCGCGCGGCCTGGAGCTGCGTGAACCCGGCGCCACAGCCCGAACCGCGCCCGAACCGGACACTCCCGACGGTAACCGGGCTGCCGTCCGCGAACCCGACGGCGGCGGTGAAGGTCACGGACTCGCCGCGGAGCGAGGGGTTGAGGTTGGACGCGAGGGTCGTCGTCGTGGCGACTTCGCCGGCCGCGAAGACCGCTGCCGGCGCCGCGAGCATCGCGGCGAGCAGGGCGGCCTGGACGAGGACGAGGGAGCGGCGGGCGATCTCGCTCATCGGAGTACCCCGAGAGTCGGCCGATACGCCGCGGCAGGGTCGCGCGCCCGGTCGAATGATGACGTCGAAGCCGATCCTAGGAAGCGCCCCGGAATGCCTCTATCGGGAAGATGGCCTATTGGGGGTCAGGGCGTTCGCGCACCGTCATGGGCGCGGGCGCACCGGCCATGACGAATGGCGGGAACGTGGAATTGCGAGGCCCGGAATCGCGAGAGCCGGCCTCGCGGCCGGCTCTCGGGCTGAGCGATGGTCCGGGGCTACGGCCCGACGATCCGTCCCTCGACGGCCGCGGACACCGGCGAACGCGCGGTGATGTAGTCGATCGTGACCTGCATCAGGTCGTCGCCCGGGTTCTGGACGTTCGTGCCCTGGGTGAAGACGGTGTAGCCGTCGCCGCCCGTGGCCATGAAGTCATTGGTGACGAAGCGCAGCGTGTCGCCCGGAAGCAGCGGGGTCAGCGTCCCGCCCGGGCCGTCGGGCGCCTTCCAGATTCCGTCGATGACCGGAACGGACGGCGTGCTCGCGTCGCAGTGGAACTGGACCTTGAGCCCCGACACCTGCGGGAACCGGCCGGTGTTGATCGCCGAGTTGCAGAACGCGGAGAACCCGTTCTCGAACCCGGACTTCACCTGCGCGCCCGTGAGCGTGAGGATCGTCGTCCGGTTGCCGAACGGCAGGACCGCGAAGACCTCGCCCCAGGTGATCTCCCCAGGCTGCTCGCCGGCGCTCGGCGGTGACACGACGAGGTCCTGCCGGAGTCCGCCGGAGTTCGTCCACGCCGCCTCGATGCCCGGGTACTTCTCGCGCATCGCGTCGGCAACGAGATTGCCCATCTGGGACTCGTGGCGCCGGGCGAGGTCGCGCAGGATGTCGGCCGACTGGGTCCCGATCACCTTGTTGCGCAGGACCGCCGTCTGGGCGTTCGCGTCGTCGACGATCGCCTTCACGTCGGCCCGCTGCGGGACGCCGAGGTTCTTCGCGACCCGGGTCGCGCCGCCGGCCCACACGACGTCGCCGTCGCGGACCATCAGCTGGAGCACCGAGTAGCTCATCCCGGCGTTGTAGCCCTCGAGGACCGGGATCCGGCCTTCGACGAGGTTCGAGATCCGGTGGGTGTGGCCCGCCATGATCGCGTCGATCGTGGTGTCCTGGAGCTGGTCGGCGATCGCGAGGATCGGCCCGTCCCACGGCACGCCGGCGGCGTTGCCGATCGGGTTGAGGCCGGTCGCCGTGCCCTGGTGGATGACGACGATCTGCACGTTGACGCCGAGCCCCTTCAGCCGGGTCGACTCGCCCTCGATGGCGGTGGCCTCGTCGAGGAACTGGAGCCCAGCGGTCGCGCCGGCGGACACGAGGTCCGGGGTCGACTGGAGCTCGGCGCCGATCACGCCGACCTTGATGCCGTTGACGGTGAACACCTTCGACGGCTGGAGATAGTCGGGCACCTTGCCCGTGCCGGTCTCGACGACGTTCGTCGCCAGGAACGGGAAGTGCGCGCGGGCGACGTGCTGCTTCAGCCGTTCCTGCCCGTAGTCGAACTCGTGATTGCCGAGCGAGGTGGCGTCGAGGCCCCACGCGTTCTCGACGTCGATCGCGGGCTTGTCTTCCAGCAGGCCGGAGTTCGCCGGTGAAGCGCCCACGTTGTCGCCGGACGCGACGAGGAGGCCCGGGCCGGGCAGGTTGGCAAACTCCTCGTCGAACATCGTCGCGAGGGCCGCCGCTCCGCCCACCGGCATGTTGATCGCGTTGTCGGACGCGAGCGTCGACTGCTCGAGCTGGCCGTGGAAGTCGGTCAGCCCGACGATCGAGATCGGCTTGATCGAGCTGCCGCCCTTGAGGAGCTCGGTGAGCACGCGGCCCTCGCTCTGCTGCGGCTCCGGGATCCCGAGGATGTAGGCGAGGGTCGGGGCGAGGTCGATCGTCCGCGCCTTGACGGTGCCCCTTGCGATGCCGGGACCGCCCGCGATGAACGTCGCCCGCATGTTGACGTTGCCCGCGAGGTCCTGGACGTCGGGCACGTAGCCGTGCTGGCCGAAGAACTGCGACCTCGCGACGAGCGTGCCGGGCGTCTCGGCGTCGAACTGGTACGGCGAGGCCGCGAAGACGACGAGGTCGCCGGTGCGCGTCGGGTTCGCCATGTCGGCGGTCGAGCCGGGCCCGTTGGGGATGTACCGCGACTCGGCCTTGGTGAAGGTCCGGTCGACGAGCTTCCAGCCCTCGGGCTGCCCGTCGCCGGTCCAGTCGTTCGGATCGACGAGGTGCGTGTAGGCGTCACGGATGCGGGCGACCGTGCTGTCGACCGCGGTCGGGGCGATCTGCGTGAAGCCGGTCGCGCCGAGCGGATCGCGCCCGGCGACGTTGAGGTACACCTGCAGCGCGCCGCCGGCCCAGCAGGCCTTCGCGGAGCCGATCGTCTCCCCCACCGCCGTGCGGCAGTTCGAGGTCTGCGGCTTGGACAGGAGGCCGAGGTCCACGAGCGGCTTGCTCGCGTCGATCGCCAGGAACTGCGGCCCGAAGCCGTGGTCCGAGGAGATGAACGTCGTCGGGTTGCCGCCGGCGAGCGCCCGGGCGGTCGAGAGCACACTGTCGGCGCCCTTGTAGGCGGACCGGATGAACCCTTCGCGCTGCGCGACGCGGCCGTCGGGCGTCCCGTTGACCTCGACGTCGTCATAGGCCGGGTTGGGCACGCCGTTCGGGAGCGTCTTCGTGACCAGGCCCAGGAACTGGTGCTGGAACTCGTCCGTCGTCGGGAAGCCGGCCATCAGCAGGTCCGGGTGGTAGGTGTTCATCACGTACTTGAGCATCGGGACGTGCCCGGTCTGCCAGTACAGGCCCTGCTGGACGTAGGTCTCTTCGCTGACGACGCCGGCCTCGAGGACCGCGAAGTCCGCCGCCTGCGAGCTCGGGAAGGTCTGGGCGAGGTACTCGGCGAAGTCGCCGCTGAACCCGGGCTCGCCGGGCCACGTCGGCCACGTCGCGATCGCGCGCGCGACCGAGGTGTGGAACAGGCGGACCTGCGAGAGGTCGGGCGTGAGCTGCTCGACCTTGACCAGCATCCCGGCCGTCTTGCCGGCGAGCGACCCGCCGACGATCTTGACCTTGACGTCCGCGAGCTGGCCCTTGGCGAGGGTTGCGACGGCATCGCCGGCGTCCTTCGTCGGTGAGAACAGGACCTTGTCGTAGTTCGTGGTCCCGTCGTCGGTGCTGTCGAAGATCCAGGCGTTGAGGCCGTACTTGTCCGTCCCGAAGTCGATGACCCGGAGGCGCATCTGCTTCGCCGGGCTGTACGTCGCCGGCAGGTTGCCGGTCCAGCCGGACGCGTCCGTCGGGGCGGCCTGCGGGTAGGGCGCCTGCCCCGCGTAGCCGTCCGGATGGTCGTACTGGAGCCCGAACGCGCCGACGTTGGCCTCGATGTCGGACGGCGAGACATAGTTCGTGGCAACGCCGCGACCCGAGAAGAACGACTGGTAGTCGATCGTCGGGCCCTGGATCGTCGCGTTCGCGCCGCCCGCCCACTCGACCTGCGCGACCTTGAGGCCGCCGCGCTCGGCAGCCTGCGCGAGGTTCTCGGCCTTGAGCACGCCGCTCGCGAACGACGACGTGCTGTTGGCGAACGTGCCGCCGTTGACGTGGAACGTGTTGTTCGTGGAGCCGTGGACGCCCGGCCACGCGCCGGTCGCGAGGCTGTACCAGCCGGCGCCGGTGTTGGGCGGCGCCTCGGTGAGGAGGCCGTTGCCGCTCGCGGACGCGCCGTTCTTCAGGAACGAGCGCATGGTCGGCAGCAGGCCCTGCGCCGCGTACTTCGCGACCATGTCCTGGCGCATGCCGTCGGCGACGAAGAACACCGCGGTGTCGCTCGGGTGGCCCTTGCCCGGCGGCGGTGCCGCGGACGCAGGCCCGGCGAGGATGGTGGACAGGAGGCCGGCTGCGGCGAGCAACGCGGCGAGACGCCGGATCGGGGACCGAACCATCACGGATACCTCCATGCCGAAGGGCAGCGGCTGAGGGGCGCGGGGACGCGCGACGGGGGTCCGGAGCGACTCCACCGGACCGCATCTGACGGTACGGAACCGACGATAACCGACCATCGTCGTCGCGTTGACGTCGATTCGCATGAGGCCAGGTCGTGACGCCGCGAGGCACCGCGATCCCCGGATAAGCGCGCGGTGAGCGGTCGGGTGGATCGTTCGCTGATGGTGCGCACGACGTCGGTCCACCCCTCGGTCGCAGAACGGCTCGCGCGGCTCGCGCCCGACCAGCGCGAAGCGGCGACGGCGCCGCCGGGTCCCGTGCTGTGCGTCGCGCCCGCGGGCTCCGGCAAGACCACGACGCTCGTCGCCCGGGTCTCATGGCTCGTCGACGGCGGCGCGGACCCGGGCTCCGTGTGCGTCGTCGCGTTCAACAAGCGCGCGGCCGAGGAGCTGACCGTGCGGCTGGATGCGGCCCTCGCGCCACTCGGCGTCTCCGGCGGCTCGGTGCGCGTCCGGACGTTCCACGCGCTCGGTCGCGAGATGCTCCTGGACGCCGGCATCTCCGTCGATCCGCTCATCGACCGCGACGAGCTCGTCCGCGAGCTGTTCCCCGAGGCCGGCGCGGCGGACCGGGGCCGTCTCGACCTCGCGTTCTCGCGCCTGAAGCTCGACCTCCGGGTCACGGCGGACGACGTGGCACGCGACCCGTCCCCCGGCCCGATCGCCCGTGCGTACATCGCCTATGAGCGCGCGGTCCGCGAGAGCGGCGGCGTCGACTTCGACGACCTCGTGGTCCGTGCGCTGGGGCGGCTGCGCGACGACCCGGCGCTGCTCGACCGGTGGCGAGCGCGGACGGCGCGGCTGCTCGTCGACGAGGCACAGGACCTCGACCGGACCCAGCTCGAGCTCGCGCTCGTGCTCGCGGCGCCCGCGAACGACATCTTCCTCGTCGGCGACGACGACCAGTCGATCTACGGCTGGCGGCTGGCGGACGTGCGGCGGGTGCTCGGGCTCGCCGCGTCGCTGCCCGGGCTGCGACGGGTCGACCTCGAGACGAACTACCGCTGCCCGCGGCCGGTCGTGGAGCGCGCGGTCCGGCTCGTCGAGCACAACCGGGAGCGGTTCGCCAAGCGCATCCTCGCGGGGCCGAAGGCCACGGGGCGGATCGTGCTCGCGCCGGACGCGGCGGACGACATCGTCCGGGTCCGCCGCGCGATGGCGACCTGGCCCGACGACGCCTCCTCCCGGGCAGTGCTCGCGCGCACGAAGCGCGAGCTGCTCGTCGCGGCCGTCGCGGCGCTGGACCTCGGGTTGCCGTTCCGGGCGCCCGACCTGGCGCTCGCGATCGAGGACCCGCGCCTGGACGCGCTGCTCGACGACCCGGGTCTCGGTGCGGGCGCGCCGCTGCTGCCCGCGCTCGGCGCGCTGCGCGAGCGGGTCGTCGTCGAGGATGTCGCCACGGGCCCAGCCGACGCCGACGAGCCATCGCGCGCCGACCTCGTGACCGCGCTGCTCGGCTGGGCGGTCCCCCACGCCGGTCTCGCGGGGTTGCGCTCGGCGATCGATGGGCGGCGCGACCAGCTCCGTGACCTGCGCCGGGACGATGCGCCGCTCAGCCTCGCGACCGCGCACGGCACGAAGGGCCTGGAGTGGGACCACGTCCTCGTGCTCGCCGACGGCTTTCCCGGGCGTCGATCAGTGAGCGACGCGGCCGAGCCCGAGCGTGCGCTCGAGGAGGAGCGCCGGCTCGCCTACGTCGCGTGGACGCGCGCGCGCCGGTCGCTCACGCTGCTGTTCGACCCGGCTGCGCCGTCGCCGTTCCTCCGCGAGGGGTTCGACGACGAGGAGCTCGGGGTCGCCGCACGGGTGGCGGCGTAACATCCGCGCCATGGCGACGAGGCGCGACGGAACCCTGCCGATGATCGCGCACGGGACCGTCTACCTCCGGCCCGCGGATCGGACGGACATCCCGCTGTTCGTGTCCTGGATGAACGACTGGGGTACCTCGCGGACGCTGAGCATGGTCGCGCCGATCTCCGAGCCGATGGAGGAGGCCTGGTTCGACCAAGTGAACGCCGGCCAGGGGAAGGACGGGTACCACTTCACGGCCTGCCTCGTCGCCGATGACCGGCCGATCGGCACCGTCGGGCTGTTCGACCTCGACCTGCGCAACGGCAATGCGGGGCTCGGGATCTCGATCGGGCGTGCCGAGGACCGCGGCAAGGGCTACGGCACGGACATGCTGAAGGCGCTGCTGTGGTTCGGCTTCGCGCAGCTGCGGCTGGAGCGGATCTGGCTCGACGTCTACGACACCAACGACGGCGCCCGACGGCTGTACGAGCGGATCGGCTTCGTCCACGAGGGGGTCTCGCGGCACGCCGTGTTCCGGGAGGGCGCGTTCCGCGACGTTCGCGTGATGTCGATGCTCGTTGAAGAATGGCGGGCGCTCCAGCCGGGTCAGGCCGGAGCGCCCGGGAGCCCGTAGCGGGTCAGCGGATGCCGACCCGGTCCGGGAGCGGGGCGCCCAGCGGGAACGCCAGGCCGAGCCCGTCGACGCCGTCCTCGGCGAGGTCGGTCTCGTAGCTGCAGGTGCACGGGCCGCCCGCGGAGCAACCGAGACAGCAGTACGCCTCGTCCATCCGGTAGACGGGCAGGCCGGTGATCTCGCCTTCGCAGGAAGCGCAGCGGCCGCGGGGCGGGGTGATGAACGTCTTCATGGCAGGTCCTTCGCTGGGCGCGCCGCCGCGCGGCGCGGGGTGGATCAGGGATAGAGGCCGCGCAGCCGGGTCGCGTCGGCGACGCGCTCGATCGCGATGGCGTGGGCCGCGAGGCGGGGCGTGACCCCGTCGGCGCCGGCACGGTCCCACACGGCGTCCGTCGCGGCCAGGATCTGGCGGCGCAGCCGGCCGTTGATCTCGTCGAGCGTCCACGCGAGCGCCGACCGGTTCTGGGCCCACTCGAAATAGCTCACGATCACGCCGCCCGCGTTGCACAGGATGTCCGGGATCACCGTCACGCCGTTCGCGCGCAGGATCGGGTCGGCGCCGGGATCGGTCGGACCGTTCGCGCCCTCGGCGAGGATCCGGGCACGGACGTTGCCCGCATTCGCAGCCGTGATCTGGCCCTCGAGGGCGGCGAGGACAAGCACGTCGACGTCGAGCGCGAACAGCGTCTCGTTGTCGATCGCGTGCGTGTCCGGTGCGCCGGCGACCGTGCCGTGCTCCCTGAACCGCCGCGCGAGCCGCGGGACGTCGAGCCCATCCGGATCGTGGACGCCACCGACGACGTCCGTGATGGCGACGACCTTCGCACCGGCTTCGTGGAGCAGTCGCGCCGTCGCCTCGCCCACGTTGCCGAAGCCCTGAACGGCGACCGTGGCGCCCTGCAGCTCGAGCCCGAGCCGCGCGGCGGTCGCCTCGATCGTGTACACGACGCCCTGTCCGGTGGCGTCCGAGCGACCCACGGAGCCACCGATCGCGATCGGCTTGCCCGTCACGACGCCGGGCACGCTGTAGCCCCGGTGCATCGAGACGGTGTCCATGATCCACGCCATGACCTGCGCATTCGTGCCCACGTCGGGCGCCGGGATGTCGGAGTCCGGCCCGATGATCCCCTCGAGCTCCGTGGCGAACCGCCGGGTCAGCGCCTCGAGCTCCTTGAGGCTCATCTCGTGCGGGTCGCACGTGACGCCGCCCTTCGCGCCGCCGAACGGCACGTCGACGAGCGCGCACTTCCAGGTCATCCACATCGCCAGGGCGCGGACGTCGTCGAGGTCGGTGTGCGGGTGGAACCGCAGCCCGCCCTTGGCCGGGCCGCGGGCGACGTTGTGCTGGACCCGGTAGCCCGTCACGACATCGGTCGTGCCGTCGTCGCGCTTCACCGGGAAGCGGAGGGTGTGCTCGCGCTGCGGCTGGCGGAGCACGCTGCGCAGGCCGGGCTCGAGGCCCAGGTGGTCCGCGGCGGCGTCGAACTGGGTCAGCGCCGCAGCGAGCGCCCGCCCGCCGGCCGTCGCTGCGGTCGAGGTCGGGGTGCCGGCGGGGTCGCTCACGGGGGTCGTCGTGGTCGCGTGGTCCATGGTCATGGGCGGTCTCCCTGGCGGGGCACGGCCCGCCGGTGTTGCCGCCACGTTCCCGCGCGCGCAGGGATTCGCCCGGGGACGCGCATGAACGGACCATGAATTCGAGGCGCGCGCCGTTCACGCGCCGTTCACGGAAGCGCGCCGTTCGCGCGCCGTTCACCGAAGCGCGCGGCCAGGCCGCCGTATCCTCGATGCCGTGGTCCTGCTCGGTGCCGCCCTCTCGCTCGTGCCGCCGTCATCGACCGCCGGCGAGCTGGACGCCCGGTTCGCGCGCGCGGGCGCGCAGCTGAGCGAGGGCGTCGCCGCCGAGCTCCTCGCGGAGCTGGCCGCGCTCGGGCTCGTCCGGGTGTCCCGGCGCGAAGGCGACGAGGCGCATCACGTCCTGACGTCGCTCGGCCGGCGGCACGCCGAGGCGGGCGCCCTCGACGACGCCGCCCGAGCGCGGCTCGTCGACCTCGAGGCGCTCCGGACGGACCTCCTGTCGACGATCTCGCACGAGCTCCGGACACCGCTCACCGCGATCCGCACGAGCGCCGGCCTGCTCCTCGACCCGGCGTCGCGGCCGACGGACGAGCAGCGCCGGGCACTGCTCGAGGCGATCGTCCGCAACGGCGAGCGGATGCAGCGGCTCGTCGGCGACATCCTCGAGCTGTCGCGGTTCCGGTCGGGCGGTGTGAACCTCCAGCTGCGCCGGTTCCGGGCCACGGCGCTCGCGGCATCGACGATCGCCCTCGTCGCGCCGCTCGCGGCGCCGCGGGATCAGCGCCTCGAGCTGCTCGACGAGGTCGGCCCCGAGCACGAGGTGTACGGCGACCATCGGCGGCTCGAGCAGGCGCTGCTCAACCTGGTGTCGAACGCCCAGAAGTTTGCGCCCGACGGCGGCACGGTCACCGTTCGCGTTACGCAGCGCGGCGCGGACACGGCGTGGGCGGTCGCCGACGCAGGCCCGGGGATCCCGGCCGCCGACCAGGAGCGGCTGTTCGAGCGATTCTTCGTCGGCCGCAATGACGTCACGGGCCCGCGCGAGGGTGTCGGGCTCGGGCTGCCGACGGCGCTCGCGATCGCGCAGGCGCACGACGGCACGATCGAGGTCGACAGCGAGCCCGGGCGCGGCTCGACGTTCACGCTCGTCGTCCCCACCCACGGACCGGCCACGAGCGCGGCGGACGAGCCGTGATGCGGATCCTGGTCGTGGACGACGAGCCGGACGTGGTCGAGTCGATCCGGCTCGGGTTCGATCTCCAGTGGCGCGAGGTCGAGGTGCTCGGCGCCGCGACCGGCGAGGCGGCCCTCGACGCCGTGGAGCGCGAGTCGCCCGACATCGTCCTGCTCGACGTCGGGCTCCCGGACGTCGACGGGTTCGCGGTCCTCACGCGGATCCGCGCGTTCAGCGACGTCCCCGTCGTGATGCTGACCGCGCGCGACGATGCGATGGACAAGGTGAAGGGCCTGGAGCTCGGCGCCGACGACTACGTCACCAAACCCTTCAATCACCTCGAGCTGATGGCCCGCGTCCGCGCGGTCCTGCGGCGGCACGACATGCCGGCCCCGGCGTCACGCGCCCCGTCGTTTCGGAGCGGCGATCTCGAGGTCGACTTCGCCCGTCAGGAGGCTCGCCTTCGTGGGGAGCGCGTCGACCTCACGCCGACCGAGTACAAGCTGCTCTACCACCTCGTGCGGAACGCGGGGCACGTGCTCCAGCACGGGACGCTCCTCGCCAAGGTCTGGGGCCGCGAGTACGTCGACGAGGTCGACTACGTCCGCGTCTACATCCGCCGCCTGCGCGAGAAGCTGGGCGACGACCCCGAGCACCCGCGCTACATCCAGACCGAGCGGCGCCTCGGCTACCGGTTCATCGCGCCGCGCTGAGGGCGGCCGCGGCTACCCCTCAGTGGCGTCACGCCGAGCGAGCTCCTTGAGCAGCCGGTCGATGGCGTCGAGGAACGGCTCGGTGACGTCCCACGGCAGGGCATCGCGCACCGAATCCTTGGGCCCGTACGCGGATCGCGCGCGCATCGCCGTCCGGCGGAGATCGGCGAGATCGTCGTCGCGCAGCCGGTCGGGCAGCGGCTCGAGATAGCGGACCCAGCGGTCGTGCCCGCCGTCGCGCGCGGCGGCCACCATGCGATCGCCGGCCCGCGCCGCCCGCATCGCGGCGTCGTCGATCGCCGGGCGCTCGTGCCGCGCCGGACCGCGGCGCGCGGCGGTCACGCGGAGGGCGAGTCGCCCGCGCCCGGCGGCGCGTCGGCCGGCGGCTTCACGAGCACGAGCCCCAGCCGCTTCCGCTCCGACCCGTTGACGAGGATCCGGAACGAGTAGTCGCCGGGCGTGGGGAAGGTGAGGTTCCAGAGGTCGATCGAGAAGGTGAGGATCGCATCGCGCGCATCCGTCGTTCCGTGCGCCATGAGGCTCCCCGTGGCGCCGGTCACCTCGGCGCCGTCCGGGTCGAGGAGGACGATCCGGAGCTCGTGCTCGCGGTCCGTCTCGGGCGCCGTGACGATGAGCCCGACGACCAGCGCGAGATGCGGGTGGCGAAGCGGGAACGTGCGGCCGCCGATCCGCGTGATGCCGCCGCCGAGGACGTGGAACTTGTGACCGGGCTGCGTCTCGGCC
The DNA here is from genome assembly GCA_025935925.1 of Chloroflexota bacterium. Classification (GTDB taxonomy): domain Bacteria; phylum Chloroflexota; class Limnocylindria; order Limnocylindrales; family CSP1-4; genus CAIXZV01. The sequence goes on along the minus strand of JAICUI010000065.1, from coordinate 917 downwards.
GCATCGGCCAGGAAGGCGAAGTCGATCTCGGGCATGGCCGGATGGTAGTCCCCCGTGGCGGCCGGTCAGGCGCTCGCGGAGCGATCCCCCGCCGATCGGGTGGCCGCGACCCGCTTGCGCGATGGTGCCATGACGGGGATCGCGTGCAGCGTGCCGTTCTTGGATCCTGGCGCCGGCCGGCCGGCCTCCTCCGCGAAGGTGACGTGGCTCAGCGGGACGAGCGGCTCGCCGCGAAGGACGCGCGCGAGGTACTCGCCGGTCGCGGAGCCGGGCGTCTCCGCGACGCGCTCCGGCGTGCCCTCCGCGATGACCCGGCCGCCACGCAAGCCGCCTTCGGGCCCGAGGTCGACGATCCAGTCCGCGGTCTTGATGACGTCGAGGTTGTGCTCGATGACCAGGACGGTGTTGCCGTTGTCGACGAGCCGGTGGAGGACCTGGAGGAGCTTGTCGACGTCCGCGAAGTGGAGGCCGGTCGTCGGCTCGTCGAGCAGGTAGAGCGTCTTGCCGGTCGCGCGGCGGCTGAGCTCCGTGGCGAGCTTCACGCGCTGTGCCTCGCCGCCCGACAGCGTCGTGGCCGGCTGCCCGAGGTGGACGTAGCCAAGACCCACGTCGAACAGCGTCTGGAGCTTCGCCGCCACGTTGGGCACCGCGGCGAAGAACTCGAGCGCCTCGGCGACCGTCATCTCGAGGACGTCCGCGATCGTCTTGCCCTTGTAGTGGATCTCGAGCGCCTCGCGGCCGTAGCGCTTGCCCTTGCACACCTCGCACGGGACGTAGACGTCCGGCAGGAACTGCATCTCGATCTTGATGATCCCGTCGCCCTTGCAGTTCTCGCACCGGCCGCCCTTGACGTTGAAGCTGAAGCGGCCCGGCTGGTAGCCGCGGACGCGCGCCTCGGGCGTTCCCGCGAACAGCTC
>JAICUI010000037.1 GCA_025935925.1 Chloroflexota bacterium | reverse complement strand
CTCTACCGGACCAATGACGAGCGCCTCGCGGCACTGCCGGGCTGGGTTGCCGAGTACAACACCGAGCGCACCCACACCGCCCTTGGCGGCATCACCCCTCAGGCCGCGTTGGTGAACAACCTACGCGGGAACCACATCTAGGACGTCGCGGCCGGGACGTCGCGGCCGGGACGTCGCGGCCGGGACGTCGCGGACAGGACGTCGCGGCCTATGACGACTCGCGCGGGGCGGGGCGGATCGCGGCCGCGGCCACGATGAGTCCGGCCACGATCGTCACGGCGAAGCTCGCACACCACAGGCACACCGCGTTGATGACGGCGAGCTCGAGGAACGTGAGGTACGCGACGAACAGCGTCCCGAGCAGCAGGAGCGCCCACGCGGCCTGGAGCGCACGCCGGTCCGCCCGCTGCCACCACGCGGCCGTGACGGCCAGCAGCACCAGCGAGTACGCCAGCCCGAGGTACGCGACCGGGATCCCGAGGATGACCGCATAGGGCGACGCCGCGACGACGTCGCAGCCGTGGCTCGGGTCGCACACCGCGGACGCTCCGCTTGCGCGCACGACGGACAGGTAGGCGGCGATCGCCGTCCCGGCCGCGGCGAGCAGCACCATCGGGCCGCCGAGGCGGCCGCGCGCGATCCGCTCGTTCACGGGGCGGCGGAGCCGGAGGCCGAGGGCGACGCGCTGGCCTGGGCCAGCGCCGCGTCGACGAGCGCGCCCCAGTCGCTCGCGCTCTTGAGCCCGGCGGACCTCGTCCCGTTCAGGAACATCGTCGGCGTCTGGTTGATGCCGAGCTGCTCGCCCTGCGCCTGCGTCGCCGCGAACGCATCCGCGGCTGCCTGCGAATCGAGGCACGACGAGAAGGCTGCCTCGTCGACGCCCGCCGCGACCGCGATTGCCGTCAGCCGGTCGCGGCTGAACCCGCCGCGGTTCTCGCCCTGCTGGTTCCCGTACACGCCGTGGCTGTACCTCCAATAGCGGTCCTGCTGCTTCGCGCAGTAGCCGCCGGTCGCCGCGAGGCGCGACTCGTTGCCGCCTCGGCCCAGGATGTCGACCTCGTGGTGCACGATCCGCAGCTTGTTCGCGATGACGTAGCGGTTCACCAGCGACGGCTCGACGTCCAGCGAGTGCCGCGCGCAGACCGGACACTGGTAGTCGCCCCAGACGTCCATGACGACCGGCGCTGTCGCAGACCCGAGCGCCGTCCCATCCTGGATCGACGCCGGATACTCGAGTCCGGGGTCCTTGAGCCCGGTGGTCGACGAGCGGCCACCCAGCTGGCTGATCGCCAGGACCGCGACGAGCACGACGCCGGCGGCGATGGCGACCGCGGTCACGGTTCGCGTCGTCAGCCACGACGATCCACCGGCGGCCGTCGACGTTCGCGCGCGCCGCTGATCGCGGGCGGCGTCGTATCGGTCGCGGCGCTCGGCGGCGCGGCGGGCCTTGCGGCCCGGGGCGTCGGTGGCTGGTTTGTGGCTCATGTGACGGATCTCCCGGCGGTTGGCGAACGATTCCGCTGAGAGTGTCCGATGCACGGGGGGCGGACTGACGGGTGCCATTCGGCCCGAAATCGGCCCCCGTTTCCGCCGTCCTACATGATACTGTGTCTCACGTGGAACCCGTCCGGCCTGCCGCCGCTCCCGACACCGTCTCCGCTGGCACGCCCGCGGACCGGCCCGCCGACGTGTCGCTCACGGACGTCAGCGCCGGCTATGGCGATCGCGTGGCGCTCGAGCACGTGACGGTGTCCGTCGCGCGCGGCAGCCTGCTCGCCGTCGTCGGGCCGAACGGTGCCGGCAAGAGCACACTGCTCAAGCTCATGGCCGGTCTCGTGGAGCCGTGGTCGGGGCGGGTCGAGATCCTTGGCGGGCCGCCCGGGCGCGAGGCGCGCCGCGTCGCCTACGTCCCTCAGGCCGAGCTCGTCGACTGGGGGTTCCCGGTCACCGTCGAGGACGTCGTGATGATGGGCCGCTTCCCGCGGCTCGGGCCGGTCCGCAGGCCCGGACGCGAGGACCGCCGTGCCGTGGTGGAGGCGCTCGCGCAGGTCGACATGGACCACCACCTGGGCACGCAGATCGGACGCCTCTCGGGCGGCCAGCGACGGCGCGTGTTCCTCGCCCGGGCCCTCGCCGCGGAGCCGGACCTGTTCCTGCTCGACGAGCCCGTCACGGGCATCGATCCGACGACCCAGGAGCTGCTGATGGACCTGCTCGAGGCGCAGGCCAGGCGCAACCGCACGGTCGTCGCGACGACCCACGACCTGGCGGCCGCCGCCCAGCGGTTCGAGCAGGTCCTGGCGATCAATCGCACGGTCGTCGCGTACGGCCCGGCCGGGATGCTGCTCGACGCCGACGTCCTCGCGAAGGCCTACGGCGGTCACCTGCTCGTGCTCCCCGGCGGCGCCGCGATCCTCGACGACGCCCATCACCACGACGACGCGGCGCCGGGCGAGCGCCACTTCCACGACCGGGACGCCCACTGATGGACCTCATCCTCGAGCCGCTCGGGTCGCCGATCATCGTCCGAGCGCTGCTCGCGAGCGCCATGGTCGGCATCGTGTGCGCGGTCGTCGGCACGTACGTCGTCCTGCGGGGCATCGCGTTCATCGGCGATGCGATCGCGCATGCCGGATTCCCGGGCGTCGTGGTCGCCTTCATGCTCGGCTGGCCGCTCTATGTCGGCGCCGCGATCGCGGCGGTCGGTACCGCGCTGTCGATCGGCGTCGTGACCCGTCGGGCGGGCATCCGCCAGGACACCGCGATCGGCGTGCTGTTCGCGGGCACGTTCGCGTTCGGCGTGTTCCTGTTCAGCACGATCCAGGGCTACGTCGCCGACCTGTTCAGCTTCCTGTTCGGCAACGTCCTCGCCATCGGCCCGCAGGACCTCGTCGCGCTCCTCGTGCTCGGCGGCGGCGTGGTGCTGACGGTCGCCATCCTGTGGAAGGAGCTCCTGTACGCGACGTTCGACCCGCTCGGGGCCGCGGCGTCGGGGATCCCCGTCGAGCGACTCGAGTACCTGTTCCTGACGCTCGTCGCCCTGACGATCGTCGTGAGCCTCCAGGCCGTCGGCATCATCCTCGTCGTGGCCATGCTGGTCACGCCCGCGGCGACCGCGCAGCTGCTGGCCGTCCGGTTCACGCGGCTGATGCTGATCGCGGCGATGGTCGGCGTGTCGAGCGCCGTGGTCGGGCTCTACCTGTCCTACTGGTTCGACGTCGCGAGCGGCGCCACGATCGTGCTCGTCCAGACGATCCTGTTCGCCGTCGCGCTCGTCGCGGGACCGCGCGGGCTGCTCGGGCGGCGGGCGACCCGCGCGGCCGCCGCCACCGGTGCCGCCGAGGCCGCCCGATGACACGCGCCGCCACCACGGCGACCCACGCCGGCGGACACCTCGTGGCCGCGCTCGACCGCGCCGGCCATCGCCTCACGGGGCCGCGCCGCAGCGTCGCCGACCTCGTCGCCGCCCGCGATGGCCATTTCACGGCCGCGGACCTCGTCGAGGATGCGCGCCGCCAGGGCATCGGGCGGGCCACGGTCTTCCGGTCAATCGACCTGTTCACCTCGCTCGGCCTCGTCGAGCGGGTCGACCTGCCGGGCGGCGAGCACGCCTACGTCGCCTGCGAGACGGCGCATCACCACCACGCGATCTGCACCAGCTGCGGACGGTCGTTCGACGTCGACGACGCCGGGCTGTCGGAGGTGCTCGGGACGATCGGCCACCGGTCGGGCTTCCGGGTCACGGCCCACCGGCTGGAGATCTTCGGGCTGTGCGCGGCCTGCCAGCGCTGACGGGGCTGCGGCTCGTCGGCCTGGTCCTGGTCGTCGTCACGGCTGCCGCCTGCGGCTCCGGCCGCGGCGCGTCGACCGCCGACGACCGGCTCCACGTCGTCGCGACGACCACGGTCCTCGCCGATCTCGTGCGCCAGGTCGGCGGTGACCGCGTCACGGTGGAGAGCCTCGTTCCCAAGGGCGGCGAGGCGCACACCTTCGACCCCACGCCGTCCGACGTCCGGCGAGTCGTCGAGGCGGACCTCATCGTCCGCAACGGGCTCGGCCTCGACGACTGGCTCCTGGCGCTGATCGAGGACGCTGGTGCGACGGCGCCGGTCGTCGCCCTGGGCGAGGGGCTGCCGGGCGCCGACTACGTCGACGACGGGGGCCAGGTCAACCCGCACCTGTGGCTCGACGTCGCGTACGGGCGCGCGTACGCGGCGCGGATCGCCGGCGAGCTCGAGCGACTCGACCCGGCGCACGCGGCCGACATCCGGGCGACCGCCGCGGCCTACGATGCTCGCCTCGCGGCGCTCGACGGCGACATCCGGACCCGGCTCTCGGCCATCCCCGAAGCCGACCGCACGATCATCTCGTTCCACGACGCGTTCCCGTACTTCGCGCGCGCCTACGGCCTCACCGTCGACGGCACGGTCGTGGATGCGCCGGGGCAGGACCCGAGCGCGGCCCAGGTCGAGGCGCTGATCGCCGAGGTGCGGGCGAAGGGCATCAAGGCGATCCTCGCCGAGGCGCAGTTCAGCGACAAGCTGGTGCGCGCGATCGCGGACGAAGCCGGCGCGACGGTGGTCTCGGACCTCTACACGGACTCGGTCGGCGACGCGCCGGTCGACACGTACGAGTCGATCATGCGCTGGGACGCCGACCGGCTGGTGGAGATCCTCGCCGGCACCTGAAACCCTTCGGCGGTCGGGCGCCTCAGAGAGGTACCACCAGTCCGTCGAGGTGCCGCAGATGCCCGTCCCGACCCGTCCGTACCGCCCGTGGCGCGCCACCGTGGGGTCGCGGCCATGCGCGTGAGCCCGACCGTCCTCGCGGTGATCGGCGGCTTGGCCGCGCTCGTCGCGCTGGCCATCACCGATCGCCTCCTCCCCGCGAGCGACCCGGGGGTCGCCCAGGTCCGGCCGTGGGTCGCGGCCCGCGCGATGGGCGTGACCGCGTACCTGCTGCTCGCGGTCGAGGTCGCGCTCGGCCTCGTGCTCTCGCACCCGAGGAACACCGCCGAGTGGCGCCTGACGAAATCCCTGTTCCCGTGGCACGAGCTGCTCACCGTCTTCACGGCCGCCTTCCTCGCGCTGCACTCGGTCCTGCTCGCGGTCGATCCGTACGCCGGGGTCGGCGTCGCGGACGCGCTCGTCCCGGGCCTCTCGGGCTACCGGCCGCCCGCCATCGCGATCGGCACCATCGCGTCGTACGCGTTCATCGTCACGGCGGTCAGCGCCAAGTGGACGAAGCTCCTGCCCTCGGGCTGGTGGCTCCGCATCCACCGTCTCGCCGCACTGGCGTTCCTGCTGGCGTGGCTCCACGCCGTCCTCGCAGGGACGGACGGCGGCGCGCTGCTGCCGCTCTATCTCGCAACCGGGGTGCCGGTGCTCGCCGGCGTTGCGCACCGCTGGTGGACCGCGAAAGCGCGTCCCGCTCGGCGCGTCGTCCCGGCCGCCGCATCGCGCCCGGCGCCCGCCCACGCCTCCGGACCGGAGGTCGCCCGATGACGCCTGAACGGTTCCGTGCCGTGGTCCGCCGCGCGCTGGTCGTGGGCGGCGTCGCCGCGGTGATCGCGGTCGCGCTCGTGACCGTCGAGGCCGCCGCCGCGTGGCGCACGTCCTCGGCCACGTTCCCGGCATCGGCCGTCGATGCCAGCTCGGTCGTCGACGCCGCAGCCGCGGAGGACGCGCGCGCTGCGGAGCTCCGGGATCAGCTGGCCGGCGTCGCCGCGCAGCTGGACGGCCTCCGGGCGGCGCTGGTGGAGGCCGGTTCCACGGTCGATGCCGACGCGTCGGCGGCGTTGGCCACGCACGACCAGCTCGCCGCCGCCCAGGCGAGGCTCCAGACGCTCCAGCGTCAGCTGAAGGCGGCCCAGGACCGGCTCGCCGCGCTCAATCGGGCGGCGGCCCGGCAGGCCGCGCTGAATAGCGCCGCGGCGGCCGGCGAAGCCGGAGGCGGCGAATCGCATGGCTCCGAGCCGGACGAGGGCGACGACGATGACTGAGCGCGCCTTCAGCGCACCGCGCGCGGCGGACGCCGCGGTCCCCCGCGCCACGAGCCGCACGGCCGCCACGACACCTGCCCTCACGACGCCGCTTCGCGCGGCACTCCTGTTGGGCGCATCGGGCATGGCGTACGCGGTCGCGCTGGCGGGCGTCTCGGCATGGCAGGCCGAGACCAGCGCCGCGACCGCTGCCGTCCACGCCACGGGGCTCGATGCCGTCGCGAGCGCTCGCGCCGCGAACGACGGCCTCGGAGCGACGGTCGATCGCCTGGACGCCGACACGCGTGCGCTGCTCGACGGTTATGACGACGCGACGCGCCAGACCGCCGACTACCAGCAGCACCTCGACGACCTCGCGGCCCTGGTCGCCGATGTCGAGGGCACCGTCGCGCGCCTCCCGGCGCGGATCCCGCTGCCGGCCGTGACCGTCCACGGGTCGATTCCGCGGGCCGGCGGCTCCGGCGCCCCGGCGACGAAGGCGCGGACCGGTGCCTCCGGCGGCTGAGCTCCCGGCGTTCGCCGGCCGTGCGCTCGGGTCGACGATCCGGCTCGTCGTCCAGCCGGGGCGCGACGTGGCCGGCAACGCCGCCGCGGAGCGAGCGTGGGTCGAGATCGAGGACGAGTTCGACGAGGTCGACGCGGCGCTCTCAAGGTTCCGCGACGACAGCGAGCTGACGGCCCTCAACCGATGCGCGGGCGCTGGCGGCACGCTGCCCGTCGGGCGGCGGCTCCGCGTCGCCCTCGCGCTCTGTCACCGTGCGGCGCGGCTGACGGGCGGCCGGTTCGATGCCGGGATGCTGGAGGTGCTGGAGCGCCTCGGCGAGCATGGCGCCCCGCTGGACGATCCCGGACCCGGGAGCGGCCACGGCTGGGCGCGACCCGGCGCGCGCTGGCCGGTGCCCGTCCCGGCGTCGCCGGTCGACCTCGGCGGCATCGGCAAGGGCCTGGCGCTCCGGTGGGCCGCTCGACGAGCGATGGACTGCCTCCCGCAGGGGTCGGGACTGCTGCTGGACGCCGGCGGCGACCTGGTCGCGGTCGGTCGCCCGCCGGCCGGCGAGTGGCTGGTCGGGGTCGAGGACCCGGCCGCAACGGACGTCCTCGCGGCCGATCCGATCGCCGTCATCGTCGTCGACGCCGGCGCCGTCGCGACCTCGTCCGTCCGCGTCCGCCATTGGCGCGACCCGCGCGGCCGTCCGGTCCATCACCTCCTCGATCCGTCGACACGTGACAGCGCGCGCACCAGGCTGCTCTCGGTCACGGTCGCCATGAACGATCCGGCGTGGGCGGAGATCTGGACGAAGGCGCTGTTCCTCGCGGGCGCCGCACGGATCGCGGAGGAGGCGCGGACGCGCGGCATCGCGGCCTGGTGGGTCGACGACGGCGGCCGGCTCGGCCTCACCCCGGCGGCACGCCTCCGGACGCGCTGGGCGGCCGAGGACCGCATCGGCTGACGCCGGAGGTCCCGGACGATGCGGCATCGCTGAGCGCCCGCTCGAGCTCGGATGCCGTCGGGTAGCCCTCGCGCGCACCGGCCCGGGTGACGGACAGGCTCGCGGCCACGACCGCTCGTCGGGCCGCGGACTCCAGGTCGAGCCCGCTCGCCAGGCCGGCGGCCAGCGCGCCGTTGAGGCCGTCGCCCGCCCCGGTCGCGTCCACCGCCCGGACGCGCGGCGCGCGGATGTCGACCGGCGGCGCGTCGCGCGTCACGAGGACCGCGCCGGACGAGCCGAGCGACACGAAGATCGCGCTCCCGGCCCCGGCGCCCTCGCCCGTCGCCTGGAGCAGGGCCTGCGCGGCGGCCACCGTCTCCTCGCCGACGCGCACCGCCCGCCCCGAGCGACGCGCATCGGCGGCCACGAGCCGCGCGAGCTCGCCGCGGTTCGGCGTCACGATGTCGGCGAGCGACACCACGGACCGTTCGAGCCCGTCGGCCGGCGCCGGGTTCAGCACCGTCGTCGCCGCGGCCTCGCGGCCGAGCCGCAGCGCCTCGCGGACGGCCGCGGTCGGGATCTCGTGGACGGCGAGGACGACGTCGCCGGGACGCAGCTCGAGCCGTCCGAGCGCGTCGCGCACGTGCTCCGGGGTCAGCGCCGCGTTGGCTCCCGGCGCCACGGCGATCGCGTTCTCACCGCCCTCGTCGACGAGGATCAGCGCCACCCCGGTCGCGGTTCCCGGGACCATCACGAGCGCGTCCGTCGCGACGCCGTCCCGCGCAAGGGCGGCCCGCGCCTCGCCGCCGAACTCGTCGTCGCCGAGCGCGGCGATGAGGATCACCTCGACGCCCAGCCGCGCCGCCGCCACCGCCTGGTTTCCGCCCTTGCCGCCGTGGAAGCGGCTGAACGTCCCGCCGAGCACCGTCTCGCCCGGCGCCGGCAGCCGCTCCGCCCGAACGACCAGGTCGACGTTGACCGACCCGACGACGAGGACGCGGCCGGTCATCGCCTCACGACCCGGTGATGAACTCGCCGCCGTCCACGCCGATCACCTCGCCGCTGATGAACCCGGCGCCGTCGGACAGCGCGACGATCGCGTCGGCGACGTCCTGTGGCGTCGTCATGCGGCCCGTCGGGTTGCGCCGGACGGCCGCGTCGATGATGGCGTCGTGCTCGGGGATCTTCATCAGGGCGGGCGTCAGGGTCACGCCGGCCCGGATCGCGTTGGCGGTCACCCCGGTGTCGAGGCGCGCCAGCTCCATCGCCAGCTGCCGGACGTGCGACTCGAGCGCGGCCTTCGCCGACGACACGACGCCGTAGCTCGGGACGACCCGCGACGACCCCTCGGAGGTCATCGCGAAGATCCGTGACCCGCGGCCGAGGAACCCGCCGTGCCACAGGTCCTGCACCCAGTACACGAGGCTGTTCGCCATCACGTCCTGGGTCATCTCCATCTTCTTGCGGTCGACGGCGGCCTTGGGGTCGTCGGCGAGGAACGGGACCAGCGAGCCGAAGGCGAGCGAGTGCATGACGACGCGGACGTACGGGTCGCGGCCCTCCGCCTTCGAACGCTCGAACCGCTCGCGAAGCGCCGCCAGCGCCGACGTGCGCTTCTCGTCGTCGGCGGCGTTCATGTTGATGAACAGCGCCTCGGAGCCGGCCGCCTCGATCGCGGCCTTGACCTCGTCGACGTGGGCGACGGCGGCGCGGAAGTCCAGGTGGATTCCGAAGATCCGATAGCCGGCCCGGGCGAGCGCCAGGCCCGTCGCCTCGCCCATCCCGGACGAGGCCCCGAGGATCAGCGCCCAGCGCTCGCGGTCGTCGGTCATCGTGCTCCTCCGGTCCGGCGTCGGGCGCCCGCGAGACGGCGCAGCGCGCTCGCCGGAGTCTAGCGCCGCGCCCGAGGCCGCGAATGCGCCATGCTGGCGGCGTGAACCTCGGGCTCGGAAGCTTCGACCCGTCCATCCTGCTGCTCATCGTCCCGCTCGCCATCGTCCAGCTGACGTTGCTGATCCTCGCGGTGGTCGACCTGCTCCGCGACGACCGGCGCGTCCGCGGCGGCAACAAGGGCGTGTGGGCCGTGGTCATCGTGTTCGTCAACCTGGTCGGGCCCATCCTGTACTTCCTCGTCGGCCGCGAGGACGGGCCGCCGCCGGACGACGCGCCGGCACCCGGCGCGATGCCCGGCTGGGGCAGCCCGCACGACCCCCCGATCGTCGCGCAGCCGAACGGCGGAGCGCCCGCGGCGTCGTCGGCGCCTGCATCCGCCCCGGTGCCCGATCGACCGGTGCGCGCTCCGGTGCCGCACGGCGGGCGCGCCGCGATCCGCGTCGAAGCGCTGACGAAACGCTACCCCGGCGGCGTCCTCGCCCTCGACGGCCTCACGCTCGAGGTGCCGGCGGGCTCGGTGTTCGGCCTGCTGGGACCCAACGGCGCGGGCAAGACGACGTGCCTCCGGTTGCTCGCCGGGCTCACCCGTCCGAGCGCGGGTCGCGCGCTGGTCGACGGCACGACCGTCGCGGACGATGGCCTCGCGGTCCGGCGCCGCCTCGGGTACCTCGAGCAGGACCCGCGGACGTACGGCTGGATGACCGGCCGCGAGCAGCTCCGCTTCCTCGCCCGTGCGCACGGGCTCCGGGATCCGGAGGTCGACCGGGCGGTCGATGAGGCGCTCGCGCGCGTGGACCTCGGCGGAGCCGCGGATCGCCGGACGGCGACGTACTCAGGCGGGATGCGCCAGCGGCTCGGCATCGCCGGCACGCTCGTCCACCGCCCGCCAATCCTCGTCCTCGACGAGCCGGTGAGCGCGCTCGACCCGGAGGGCCGCCGGGACATGCTCGAGCTCGTCGCCTCGCTTCGGGGCGAGGCCACGGTCCTGTTCTCGAGCCACGTGCTGGCGGACGTCGAGCGGGTCTGCGACCAGGTCGCGATCCTCGATCACGGGCGGCTCGTGGTCGAGGGGCCGATCGACGACCTGCTCGACCGCTACGCGCTTCCCGTCTACCGGGTCGAGGTCGAGCCGGGCCAGGCGGCGGCCCTCGACGCGCTCGCGGCGCGCCTCCGCGAGCTGCCCTGGGTGACCGCGGCGTCGATCGACCACGGCCTGCTGACCGTCGCGGTCGCCGACCCGGGCGTCGCGGCGCGCGAGCTGCTGCCGATCGTCGGTGGGGCCGGGCTCGCGGTGATCTCCGTGGCGCGGGCGCGACCGACGCTCGAGGACGTCTTCCTGCGGCTGACCGCGGGTGACCGCGTGGCCGCATGACCGGGTTCGGGTTGCTGCTCGGGAAGGAGCTGGCCGAGGCGTGGCGCACGCGCCGGCTGGTCGTCGTCGCCCTGTTGTTCGTCGCCGTCGGGATCCTGTCGCCGCTCACCGCGAAGTACCTCGCCGACATCCTCAAGCTGGCGGTGGGCGACCAGGTGCCGGTGCCGATCCCGCCCGCCGACTCCGCCGCGGCGATCGGCCAGCTCCAGAAGAACCTCGGCCAGCTCGGCGCGCTCGCGGCGATCGCGCTGGCGATGGGCGCCGTCTCCGGCGAGCTCGACCGGGGCACCGCAGCGCTGGTGCTCGCACAGCCCGTCGCCCGGCCGGCGTTCATCGTCGCGAAGCTCGCCGGCATCGCGGCGGTGTTGGGTGTCTCGACGCTCCTCGGCGCTCTCGTCGCCTGGGCCTATACCACGATCCTGTTCGAGCCGCAGTCGATCGCCGGCTGGGTCGCCTTCGCGATGCTCGCCTGGCTCGCGCTCATGGCGTGGGCCGCGATCACGCTCCTCGCCTCGGCCGCCACGGGCTCGACGACGGCGGCCGCCGGCATCGGGTTCGTGGCCCTCATCGTGCTCAGCCTCCTGGCGGTCGTCCCGACGCTCGACCACCTGCTGCCGACAGGGCTCGCGGCGCCCGCCGCGCTGCTCGCGCTTGCCCGCACCGACGCGGTCGACGGGACGCAGCTCGCAACCTCGATCCTGGGCACCGTCGCCATCGTCGTCCTCGCCACGGCGGCCGCCGTGGCCTCGTTCCAGCGGCGCGAGCTCTGACCGCTCGCGTGACGTCCGGCGAGGCTGCCCCCACAATGAACGGGCGCTCCCCCGGCGCACGCCGCCTGCCCGCCCCGCATGAGTGATGACCGTCCACACGCCCGCTGAGTCCGGCGCGACGTCCGCGCCCCTCGACACGACCGACCGGCCCGACGCGTACATCCCGCGCGACCGCCGGTGGGCGCTGCACGCCGGTCACGATCTGCCCGACCGCGTGTCGGGGTCGGCGCTGTTCGCGGACATCAGCGGCTTCACGCCGCTGACCGAGGCGCTCGCGAACGAGCTCGGGCCGCAGCGCGGCGCCGAGGAGCTCACTGCCAACCTCGGCCGCGTGTTCCACGCCGTCATCAGCGAGCTCGACGCGTTCGACGGCAACGTCATCTACTTCGCGGGCGACGCGATCACCTGCTGGATCGACGGCGACGACGGCCTGCGGGCGTGTGCCGCGGCGGCGGGCATGCAGGAGGCAATCGAGCGGACCGGGCGGATCGTCACGCCGGGCGGGACCGAGGTCCAGCTCGCGATGAAGGTCGCGATCGCCGTCGGGAACGCGCGCCGGTTCGTCGTGGGCGACCCGGACATCCAGCTGATCGACGTCCTCGCCGGCCGGCTCATGGACGAGCTCGCGAGCGCCGAGCACCACGCCGAGCGCGGCGAGATCGTGCTCGACGAATCGGCGATGCGGGCGCTCGACGGCCGCGTGGCGCTCGGCATCGCGCGCGTCGACGAGGCGACGGGGCGGTGCTGCGCGCCGCTCCGCGGCGTCCTGGTCGACGTCGACTCCCAGCCCGGACGCGAGCCGGACCCGCTGCCCGACGACCAGGTCCGCTCGTGGCTGCTGCCGGCCGTCTACGAGCGGATGCGGACCGGGCGCGGCGAGTTCCTCGCGGAGCTGCGGCCGGCGGTGCCGCTGTTCGTCCGCTTCGGCGGCATCGATTACGACAACGACGACGACGCGATCGGCAAGCTCGACCAGTTCGTCCGGGCCGCGCAGCGCGTCATGAACGGGTTCGGGGGCAACGTCCTGCAGCTGACGCTCGGCGACAAGGGCGCGTACCTGTACGGCGTGTTCGGGTCGCCGCTCGCGCACGAGGACGACCCGGCGCGGGCGGCGTCTGCCGCACTCGAGCTGATCGACCTGGAGCGCACGACCGCCGCCCGCGACATCCAGGTCGGCATCGCGCAGGGCAGCCTCCGCAGCGGCACCTACGGCCACGCGATGCGGCGGACGTTCTCGTGCCTCGGCGACACCGTGAACCTCGCGGCGCGCCTGATGGCCAATGCGCCGGCCCACCACGTCCTCGTGACCGACGGCGTCCGCGAAGCGGCCGGCGAGACGTTCATCTGGGAGCAGCTGCCGGACCTCAGGGTGAAGGGCAAGGCGCAGCCCGTCGAGGTCTGGGGCCTCAGCGGGAGCCTCGAGCGCGCGTCGCGCCGCAAGACGCGGTTCGAGCTCGGGCTCATCGGGCGCCGCGACGAGCTCGCGCTCCTCGAGACGGGCCTCGAGCGGGCGGTCGACGGGCAGGGGGCCGTCGTCGGCATCGCGGCCGAGGCCGGGATGGGCAAGTCGCGGCTCGTCGCCGAGTTCACGCGCAACGCGCGCCGGCGGGGACACACGGTCGCCTTCGGCGAATGCCAGGCCTACGGGACCAAGACCCCGTACTTCGTGTGGCAGGAGATCTGGCGGCGCCTGTTCGACCTGTCGGACGAGGACTCGCGCGAGCGGCAGGCGGAGCTCGTCGAGGAGCGCCTCCGGGCCATCGACCCGTCGCTCGTCGCGCGCGCGCCGCTGTTGAGCGAGGTGCTCGGCGTCTCGATCCCGGACTCGGAGCTCACCCGAGGTTTCGACGCGAAGCTGCGGAAGGCCTCGCTCGAGGACCTCCTCTCGAAGTGCCTGCGTGCCCGCGCCCAGGCGTCGCCGTTCGTCGTCGTGCTCGAGGACTGCCACTGGATCGACGAGCTGTCGCGGGACCTGCTCCAGGTGCTCGCCCGGTCCGCGGCCGGGCTGGCCGTGCTGTTCGTCCTCGCCTACCGGCCGGCGGCCGGATCGGGTGGCGACCTCGGCCTCGAGCGCCATCCGGGGTTCACGGAGCTCGTGCTCGACAGCATGGCGGACGAGGACATCGCCGAGCTCGTGCGCGCGAAGATGGCAAACCTTCGCGGCGGCGCCGCGGACGTCGCCGACGAGCTCGTCGCCCTCATCGCGGCGCGGTCGGACGGCAACCCGTTCTACGTCGAGGAGCTGCTCAACTACGTCGTCGCGAACGGCGTCGACCCGTCCGACGCGGATGCCGTCGAGCACCTCCGGCTGCCCGAGAGCCTCCACACCCTCGTGCTCAGCCGGATCGATGGTGCCGCCGAGGGACCGCGGCGCACGATGAAGGTCGCGAGCGTCGTCGGCCGCGTCTTCCCCGCGCCGATGCTGCCCGGCACGTACGAGGAGCTCGGCGACATCGACACCGTCGTCCGCGACCTCGATGCGCTCCGGGTGCTGGACCTCGTGGCGCTCGACCGCGAGGCCGAGCAGGCGTGGATGTTCAAGCACGCGGTGACCCAGGAGGTCGCCTACGAGAGCCTCCCGTACGCGCTGCGGTCGCTGCTCCACGGCCGCGTCGGCGACTACATCGAGCGGACCGAGGCGGACCTCGAGCGCGTCGTGCCGCTGCTCGAGCACCACTTCTGGCGGAGCGAGCGCGAGGACAAGAAGAAGGAGTACCTGTGGAAGGCGGCCGAGGCCGCGCAGGCCGCGTACGCCAACCAGGCGGCCGTCGCCTACTACGAGCGCCTCGTGCCGATCCTGACCGACGAGGAGTGCCTGAAGGCGCGCCTCGCGCTCGGTCGGGCGTACGAGCTCATCGGCGACTGGGCGAAGGCCGCCGATCTGGACGCCGATGCGCTCGCGCTCGCCGTCGAGCTGAACGACGTCGGATCCCAGGGGTGGGCGAAGGCCGCGCTCGCGGAGGTCAGCCGCAAGCAGGGCCAGTTCGAGGCGGCGACGCGGTTGCTGGACGAGGCTGCCGGGCACTTCGCGGACGTCGGCGACGACGCCGGCCTCGGACAGGTCTCGCATCTCGCCGGAACGGTCGCGGCGCAGCAGGGCGACCTCGAGACCGCAGGCACGCGCTACGAGGAGAGCCTCGTCATCCGGGAGCGCCTGGGCGACCAGGCCAAGATGGGCGCGCTGTACTCGAATCTCGCGATCGTCGCCGAGTATTCCGGCCATCTCGAGGCGTCTCGGCGCATGGCGGAGCAGGCCCTCGCGATGCGGATCGCCGCGAACGACCGGTGGGGCACCGGCGTGTCGCTCGGCAATCTCGGCGCCATCGCCGTGAAGGAGGGCCGCCTCGACGAGGCGCGGACGCGGTCCGAGGAGGCGCTGGTGGTCTTCCGCGAGGTCGGCGACCCGTGGATGACCGCCAACACCGAGAACAACCTCGGCAACGCCGCTCGCGACCTCGGCGATTACCCCGCGGCCGGCACGAGCTACGCTTCCAGCCTCCGGACGTTCGCGGGCCTCGACGACCGCTGGGCGCTCGCCATCCTGATCGAGGACGTCGCGGCCCTGTGCGCGGCTCGCGGCGAGCATCGCGATGCCGTGATGCTCGTCGGCGCCGCCTCGACCCTCCGCGCGGCGATCGGAGCATCACACTCGGAGGCGATGGAGGCCGAGCTGCAGGAGCGGATCCGGGCGAGCCTCGATGCGCTCGGCCCGTCGAAGGCCGCCGCGGCCCGCCGAAGGGGCGAGTCGCTCTCGCTGCCGGAGGCCGTCGAGGCTGCCAGCCGCGCCTGCATGGTGCGCTGAGGAACCACCAGCCGCAGGGTCGAGCGCGGCAATGCGCATGAAATGGGACCGAAGTACTACCCGTCGTGGGCGATCCGGCCCATACTGGTAGACCTTTCATCCGCATTCGTCGTATGGCTTCGGGGAGCCTGGAGGTTTCCGTGTCTGTTCGTGCTCCCCGCCGTCGGCGGACGGGACGCGCCTTTGGGCGCCTCGCTTCTCTGGTCGCGAGCGGCCTCGTCGTCGTCCAGGGCGTCGCCTTCTTCGGCACGGCGCCGGTGGCCCTGGCGGCCGACCCGGTTGTCGCGGGATCCCTCGACAACGGCGTGGTCAACGGCGCCTACGTCGGGTTCAACAGTGATCAGGCCAATCTGAACCCGCAGGACCTCTCGGCAGCCGGCACCAGCGACTGGCGGATCTGGGGCCGCACGAGCACGAGCCTTGCGGGCGATGACCGGAAGGCCGGCGGCGCAGGGATCAGCACCCTGACGGACGTCGAAGGTGGCGCCGCGATCCCGCTCCGTGCGCTCGGCACGCTCGGCCTCGGCGTCGGGACCGGCCCGTCGACCCAGCCGTTCTCCGTCAAGTGGACGGATGGCGCCGCGACACCGTCGGCCACCGGTGTTCGAACGGGGCTCCAGCACAACAACTCGACCTCGAGCCTCGTCGCGGGCTACGGCTTCTCGTTCACCGTCCCGACGACCACCGAGCAGCAGACGCTCAAGGTCTGGGTGTCGGCGCATCACGGCGTCGGCCGGCTCGTCGCAAGCATCGGGACCGCCACGTACGTGGACCAGAACGTGGTCGGCGGCCAGAACCAGGGCGGCGTCTACACCATCGACTTCACGGGCACCGGCGCCCCAAGCGAGACGCTCAACGTGTCGTGGACGCTTGCATCCGTCACGAGTCCGAGCGTCACGGACAGCTCCGGGCTGCCGAGCAGCGAGGGCAACGCGGTCATCTACGCCGCAGCGCTCAAGTCCGCGCAACCGGCGGCGCCGGCCCCGATCCTCGTCCGCGCGGCGACCGGGTCGAACGGCGGGATCCTCGGGCGCGTCGCGGGTGCCGTCCCGAACTCGACGCAGACGGTCACCTTCTCGACCGCGACCGGCTGCTCGCCCGTCGCGATCAGCCAGACCATCGGTTCGATCACGGTCAACACCGACGCGGACGGTGCCGCGACGTATGCCGTCGACATCTCGAACCTCCCCACCAGCGGGTTCGTGACCGCGACCGCGAAGGACAGCACGCATTCGCAGTCGCCCTACTCGAACTGTGTCGCGCTCGGCCCGGACAATGACTCGTGGCCGAATGCGCTCGACATCTCGGCGACGGGCGGGAACGCGGGCAGCGGGACGCCGCTCGGGTACACCATCGACCAGCCCGGCCAGTCCCGGTGGTTCAAGTTCCACGTCGCTCCCGGTCAGGCGGTCGACGTCAACCTGACGGGCCTGCCGGCCGACTACGACCTCGTGCTCTTCTCAGACATCAACAAGGCCTACTCGAGCCTGACACAGGCAACGAGCCTGACCCAGGTGAGCGCGAACTTTGCGGGCCAGGCGTTCTCCGCGCAGGCCTTCAGCGCGCAGGCCTTCAGCGCGCAGGCGTTCTCGCCTGACGCGTATGCCGGCCAGGCGTTCTCGGCGCAGGCCTTCTCGGCCGACGTGTTCGCCGGCCAGGCGTTCTCGGCCCAGGCCTTCAGCGGCCAGGCCTTCTCGGCGCAGGCGTTCAGCGGCCAGGCGTTCAGCGGCCAGGCCTTCTCGGCGCAGGCGTTCAGCGGCCAGGCGTTCAGCGGCCAGGCCTTCAGCGGCCAGGCCTTCTCGGCGCAGGCATTCAGTGGCCAGGCGTTCAGCGGCCAGGCGTTCAGCGGCCAGGCCTTCAGCGGCCAGGCCTTCTCGGCCCAGGCGTTCTCCGCGGCGCAGGTGCAGAGCGTCATCGCGGTGTCCGCGAACGGGAACACCAGCGACGAGGAAACGAGGAGCAACACCTGGCTCAGCGACGGGGACTTCTACATCCGCGTCGCGGGCAAGAACGGCGTCTCGGACCTGACGCACCCGTTCACGCTCAGCGTCGAGGTCACGGGAACCTCGTGCAACAACGTCGCGCCGTATGGCTCGGCGCCGGATCCGAGCACCGCTCAGGGTGTCAAGACGGTCATCCTGTACGACTCCGGGCGGATCTCGACGACCGCGACCGACGCCGTCGCGGCGGGCACCGAGAAGCAGGACCTCCTGACGGATCTCAACACCCTCGCTGCGCGGCCCGAGGTGGACGGGACGGTCGTCGACGTCGCGGGCGATCCGCGAATCTCGCACCTCAACCAGCAGGCGGATGCCAACGCCGGCTGCCCGTACGCGAAGAACCTCGTCGCGAGCGCACTCAAGGACATCGTCGACTCGTACCGGACCTCGGGGAACCCCGACCTCAAGTACGTCGTGCTCGTCGGTGACGACGCGGCGATCCCGTTCTTCCGGTATCCGGACGAAGCGCTTCTGGCGCCCGAGTCCGGTTTCGCGGGCGTCGGCGTGAAGGACGCCACTGCCTCCAAGGCGAGCCTCGCACTCAACTACGTCCTGAGCCAGGACCAGTACGGCTCGGCGATCCAGGTCGCGGTCAACGCGAGCAGCTTCCCGACGCCGGATCTCGCCGTCGGCCGTCTCGTCGAGACCGCCGCTGAAGCGAAGGGCGTCGTCGACGCCTATCTAGGGACCGCGGCCGGCACGGTCGGCACGCCGACGTCTTCGTTCGTCTCCGGCTACGACTTCCTGTCCGACGTCGCGACGACGGTTCAGCAGGAGCTCGCGGGCGCGGTGGGCAGCGGTGGCTCGAACGGGTCGCTCATCGCGCCGAACAACATCTCGCACACCGATCCGGCCTCATGGACGGCGACGCAGCTCAAGGCAGCGCTCCTCGGGTCGACGCGCCACGATCTGGTGTTCCTCGGCGGCCACTTCAACGCGACGAGCGCGCTCGCCGCGGACTTCACGAGCCAGCTCACGACGGCCGACCTGCTCAACTCGACGACGGACTTCAAGAACGCCATCGTCTACAGCGCCGGATGCCACTCGGGCTACAGCTTCGTCGACCCGGACGCCAGCCCAGGCGTGGGCTCGGTCGACTGGGCGCAGGCGTTTGCTCGCAAGGGCGCCACGCTGCTCGCTGGCACCGGATACCAGTACGGCGACACGGACTTCGTGATGTACAGCGAGCAGCTGTACAAGAACTTCACCGACCAGCTGATCGCCGGCACCGGGCCCGTCTCCGTCGGCGACGCGCTCGTCAAGGCGAAGCGCGAGTACCTCTCGTCGACGCCGTCGCTCCGCGGCATCGACCGCAAGGCGCTGCTCGAGGCGACGCTGTTCGGCCTGCCGATGCTCAGCGTCGACATGCCCCACCGGATCGACCTCACGGGCGACACGAGCAGCGTCACGGCAGCGCCGGTCGACGGCGGTCCCGGTTCGCACCTGGGCCTCCGGGATGCGACCGTCGACCTCGACCTGTCGGACACCAGCGCGGATGCGCTCACCGTCCATCACAAGGACCTTGGCACGATCCAGTCCGATGGCACCACGATCACGGGGCCGACGGCCACGTGGTACAGCGGGCCCGCCGGCATCACGAGCAAGCCATACGAGCCGGCGCTGCCGCTCGTCGACAAGAACGTCACCGTCCCGGGCCAGACCCTGCGCGGTGTCGGCTTCTGGAGCGGCGACTACACGGACATCACCGGTATGACGCCGCTCACTGGTGCGGCGACCGAGGAGATCCGAGGCGTCCACGCCGCATTCGACTCGCCGGTGTTCTACCCGATGCGGACGTCAGAGGCGAACTACTTCGACGCCCTCGCCAACGGCTCCACCCGGCTGCTCGTCACTCCGGCGCAGCACCGCGGCGAGACGGGGCTGACGTCGACGCTCCGCCTCTACTCGAAGATGCAGTTCAAGCTGTTCTACAGCAGCCTGTTTGCGCCGATCACCGGTGCAGACGGGAACACCTACAAGCCTGCGCTGTCCGGCCCGCCGTCGATCCTTGATCTGGGCGCCGTCGAGACCATCGGCAACACGGTCAACTTCGATACGCACGTGGTCGGCGATCCGTCGGCGGGGATCCAGCAAGTCTGGGTCACCTACACGGGCTGGGATCACTCGTGGCATTCGCTCGCGCTGACCCAGGACGACCACGACTCCACGCACTGGACCGGCAGCCTGCCGATCCCGAGCGGAAAGGACGCTGGCGACCTGCGGTTCATCGAGCAGGCCGCGAGCGGCGTGGGCCTCGTCGCCGTCGCGGACAACTTCGGCGGGTACTACTCGGCCGTCACGTTCAACAAGCAGTCGCAGACGATCACCTTCGCCGCGACCGCCGACGCGACGTTCGGTGATGGATCGTTCACCATCTCGCCGACTGCCACGTCCGGCCTGCCGGTGGCGATCGACGCGTCCGGAAAGTGCACGGTCAGCACGACGACCTCGCCCGCGACCGTGACCATCACGGGTGCCGGTTCCTGCACGATCACCGCATCCCAGGCAGGCAACGCGACGTTCGCGGCAGCGACCGATGTCCCGAGAACCTTCTCGATCGATCGCGCGAAGCAGACCATCACGTTCGGTTCGCTCGCGGGCAAGACGGTGGGCGACGCCGACTTCACGGTGTCGGCAACGGCCTCCTCCGGCCTCGCCGTGAGCTTTGCCGCCACCGGCGCGTGCTCCATTGTCGGTACGACGGTGCACCTCACGGGCGCCGGTTCGTGCACCATCACCGCCTCCCAGGGCGGCAACGGCAACTACCTGCCCGCCGCGGACGTTTCGCAGACCTTTGCCATCACCTACCGCTTCGACGGCTTCCTCCAGCCGATCAACGACCCGAACAACACGGCGGCCTGCCCGGCCCCGTGCTCGACGAGCGTGTTCAAGGCCGGGAGCACGGTCCCCGTCAAGTTCCAGCTGAAGCGTGCCGATGGCACGCCGGTCCAGGCTGCGGCACTGCCGGTCTTCGTCGGAGCGACCCGCGGGTCATCGACCACCGCCGGCGTCGACGAGACGGTGAGCACGGACCCGGCGACCTCTGCGTTCCGATGGGACGCGACGGCGCAGCAGTACATCTTCAACTGGAGCACGAAGGGCCAGAGCGCGGGATACAACTACACCTTGAAGGTCAAGGTCCCGGACAGCGGGCAGATCCTCACGGTCGTGGTCGCGCTCCGGTAGTCGCGCGGGCGCGGGCGCCCCATCCATCGACACCTGCGAGGGCCCGCCACCGGCGGGCCCTCACTCATCAACGCGGCTCCTCGCGGACGACCACCGGCAGCACAGGCCGGCTTGCCTCGCGGTGCCGCAGCCACGGCGCCAGCCATCGCGGTCGCTACCGAACCCGGGGGCCACCGGCGAGCCGCTCCCGATCGGGTCGATCCCCACTTCGGCCTCCATCAAGCGCTGCTGGCCGGCCTCCACCGCGACGGCGTCGTTCATGCATCGACCGGGCCCGAGAATCGAAAACGGCGCCCCCTTCGGGACGCCGTCGTCGGGATCGGCCGGCCGGTGGGCCGGCGTCAGGATCGGATCAGGCCCGGACCTGGCGCTCGAGCCGGCGCTGGAAGCGCTCGACCTGGCCGGCGGTGTCGATGATGTTCTGCTTGCCCGTGTAGAACGGGTGGCAGTTGCTGCAGACGTCCACGCGGAGCGTGTCGCGGGTCGAGCCGATCTCGAACTCGGTGCCGCACGAGCCGCAGTGCACGGTCGCCTGGTGGTACGTGGGATGGATGTCGGGCTTCACGAGTGCTCCTTCGACGCCGTCCGCTCGGGTCGTGCCCGCCGGTGGTCGCCGCTGTGTTCCTGCCGCTCCGGCTACGCCTCGGTGGCGACCGGCTCGGCCTCGACCGGGATGATCCGGACGCGCTTCTTGTCGCGGGTCTCGTGCTCGAAGCGCACCTTCCCGTCGACCTTGGCGAAGATGGTGTAGTCGGTCCCGAGGCCCGCGTTCTCGCCGGCCTTGAACGTCATCCCACGCTGCCGGACGATGATCGACCCGGCCGTCACGAGCTGCCCGTCGCCGGCCTTCACGCCGAGGCGCTGGCCGACGCTGTCGCGCCCGTTCTTCGAGCTCGAGCCCGCCTTCTTGTGCGCCATCGCTTACTCGTCCTTCTTCGTGCGGCTGGCGCGCTTCTTCGGGGCACCAGCGGTGTCATCGGTCTCGGCCGTGTCGTCCGCGGCCGCGGGATCGTCCGCCGCCTCGTGGACCGGCTCGGCGGCATCGGCCTTGGCGGCCTTGGCACGCGTCTTCTTCGCGGGTGCCTCGGCGGTCTCCGCCTCGGTGGTCTCCGTGTCGGCCGTCTCAGACTCGGCCGTGCCGGTCGAACTCTCGGCGCGCGCCTCGTCCGACGCCGAGGCCCTCGCCTTCGGCGCCGCCTTGGCCTTCGGGGCCTCAGCGTCAGGTGCCGCGACGTTCAGTCGAGCCGCGAGGGCCGCGTCCTCGGCGGCCTGCCGGGCGGCGGCGTCGGCGATGCGCTTGCGCTCGTCGGCCTTCGACGCCTTGCCGTCCTTGCCGTCGGCGGCGCGCTTGTCGCCGAGCACGATGTCGGCGATCCGCAGGACGGTGAGGTCCTGGCGATGGCCCTTCTTGACGCGGCGGCGAGCCTTCGGCCGGTACTTGAACGCGATGACCTTGTCACCACGTGTTGCGCCGACGACCTCGGCCTCGACGGCGGCATCGGCGACGACGGGCGTCCCGACGGTCGCGTCGGCGCCGTCGGCGACGAGGAGCACCCGGTCGAGCGTGATCGACTGTCCGGGTTCGACGTCGAGCAGCTCCACCTCGAGCTCGGTTCCGACCTCGACGCGGTACTGCTTCCCGCCGGTCTCGATGACTGCGTACATGGGTCCTCGGAAGATGCGAGCGGCCGCGGAGCGACCGCGCCGTGAACATGGAGAAGCGCGCCGCGAGACGCGGGCGCGAACGGGAAGTGTACGGTCGATGCCCCGAACACGTCAACGAACGGCCGCCTTCCCCCCGAACCCGCCGGATGGTTAGTTGACGCTTACGTTAGCCAATGCTAACGTCGGTTTCGTGATCGACGTCGCGTTCCACGCCCTCGCCGAGCCTCGACGCCGCGAGATCCTGCGCGTCCTGTCGGACCGCGAGCTCGCTGCCGGCGAGATCGCGGCACGGTTCGACGTGACGCGGCCCGCGATCAGCCAGCACCTTGGCGTGCTTCGCGAGGCGGGGCTCGTCGAGGAGCGCCGCGACGGGACGCGCCGCCGCTACCGGGTGCGCACCGCGGGCCTGGAACCCGTTCGCGCATGGCTCGACGGGTTCTGGGACGAGCGGCTCGATGCGCTCAAGGCCGCGGCCGAGGCCGAGGCGGGAGGAGACGACCTTGGGTGAGCCAGAGACAACCGTGAGCGACGCGCCCATCCTGGAGCGCGAGGTGACGATCGCAGCGCCCATCGAGACGGTGTGGCGCTTCTGGACGGACCCCGACCGCCTGGTCCGATGGATGGGCAGCGTCGCGGCCCTGGACCTCCGACCCGGCGGCGCCGTGCGGATCGAGTACGGGAACGGCGCCGTCATGCTGGGCACGGTCCTGGAGGTCGATCCACCGACGCGCCTGGTCTTCACGTGGGGCTGGGAGGATCCGTCCGAGGTGGTCCGTCCCGGCGCCAGCCGCGTCGAGGTCGATCTCGAGCCGGCCGACGGGGGGACGCACCTCCGGCTGCGGCACGTCGGCCTCCCCCCGGCCGAATCCGTCGGCCACGGCGAAGGCTGGGACTACTTCCTCAGCCGGCTCGCCGACGCGGCCGCCTGACGACCCTTCGCCTTCCCGGTGGGCGCCTCGCCGAGCTCCAGTCGCTCCCGCACGAGCGTGTGCGCCTCGAGCGCGGACCCGAGACCATCGCCGAGCGCCGCGAGGACCTCGTCGGGCCGGCCGATCCCCTTCTCGGGATCGTGGCGCAGCGTCATACGGATGACCACTTCGCCGCCTGACGGGGTCACGTCGATGGCCCCGAGGAACGGCCGCAGGTCGTAGCTGACGGTGGCCTCCCCCTTGCGTCGCTCGCGGACGAGCGACGCTGCGGCGAGCAGCGCCTCTGCCGCCGCGGTGACGGCACCCTCGCCCATGCCGCGGTCGGCGACGTGCGCCCGGTAGACCGAGGCGACCACCCGGCCCGGCAGCGCCGGCTCACCCAGCCAGACGTCGTACACCTCGCGGAGACGCCATCCCGGCGGCAGCGACGCATCGAGCGACTCGCGCACGCGCCACGCCGGCAGCCGCTCCACCAGGAACAGGTCGAGGAGCTCCGCCTCGCCCGGGATGCCGGCGCCGAGGGGAGCCCCGAGCGCGTAGCGCGGCCTCGGTCGCGGGAGGTCGAGGCCCGCCAGCGGCAGGCCGGTCGCCGAGAGTGCGGCCTCCCAGCCGGAGCCCTGCTCCCGCTGCGTGGCATCGCCAGGGGCCGGGTCGCGTGCGAGGACGAGCCGCCACCGCTGGACGGGCTCGCGAGGTGGGACCGGTGGGTGGTCAGGTGTGACCTTGGGGTCATCAGTGGGGCTGATCACGTTTGCTAGTCTGCCGCCGATGGAGCCCGCCGTCGTCCGTCTCCGCGAGCCTGGGCGCCGTCACCCGGGGGGCGGGCCGCCCCTCGACGAGTGGCGGCGGCCCGTATCCGCGTGAGCGTCCCCGACCCGTACAAGATCCTGCAGGTCGATCCGGAGGCGGAGGACGAGGTCATCGAGGCGGCCTACAAGCGCCTCGCCCGCAAGTACCACCCCGACGTCTCGCCCGATCCTGCCTCCGTCGAGCGGATGGTCCGCATCAACCAGGCGTGGGAGATGCTGCGCGACCCGTCGCGACGCGCGGCCGTCGATCGTGCACGCGCTCGCGCGGTCGGGACGTCTGCCCGCGTCGTCGCCGCGGACGGCAAGGCGTATGCCGGGTCGCGGCCGAGCCATCCGGGACGGCGCGGTGCGGCGACCAGAGCCGCCGGCACGTGGCCGTTCCCGGGCGTCCAGGACCCGAGCGCCGGGATGTTCACGAGCAGCGCTCGCCCGACGTCACCGAACTGGACGACGGGCCGCTCCACGGAGGGCGGCACGGGCTACGACACGCGCGCCGCCGGCGCGGGCTCGGCCGGTCCGGCGCCCGGGAACCCGTCGGGGAGCCTCATCACGTTCGGCCGGTACGACGGCTGGACGATCGGCGAGATCGCGCGCACCGACCCCGAGTATCTCGAATGGCTCGACCGGATGCCCATCGGCCGCACCTATCAGGCAGAGATCGACACGATCCTCCGCAAGCAGGGGCGCAGGCTGATCGTCACCGAGCCCGAGCGGGCGAAGGGGATGTTCCGCCGCCGCTGATCGGAAGCGCTGTCGGCCTGCCTCGCGGGCGCGTCACCACTCGGCGCGGCTCTGCCGGATGTTCACGCTCTGGATGACGCCGAGCCCGATCGCGAGGCTGATGAGCGAGGCGCCGCCGTGGGAGATGAACGGCAGCGGGATCCCGGTCACCGGCAGGATGCCGATTCCCATGCCGACGTTGACGAACACCTGGAACAGCATCGCGGACGCGAGGCCGGCGCCGAACATCGTCCCGAACGGGTCACGCGAGCGCCAGGCGCACGCGAGGATCCGCCACAGCAGCGCCATGAACAGCAGGAACACGACCACGGCGCCGATGAACCCGAGCTCCTGCGCGAGCACGGGGAACACGAAGTCGCTCTCCTGGACCGGGAGGTACCCGCCGCGGACGAGCCCGCCGTTGGTGAGCCCGGTGCCGAGCACGCCGCCCGAGCCGACCGTCATCTGTGACTGTGCGACCTGCCAGCCGGAGCCCTGCACGTCGCCGCCGGGGTTCAGGAAGGACAGGATCCGGTCCTTCTGGTAGTCGCGCAGGAGGTAGGTCCACGCGACCGGGATCACCGCCAGGAGACCGGCAGCCATCGCGAGCAGCCATCGAAGGCTCGCGCCCGAGAGGAACAGCATCCCCGCGAGGATCGAGGCCAGGACGAGCGACGTGCCGAGGTCGGGCTGCAGCATGACGAGCGCGACGGCCGGCCCCATGAGCAGGCAGGCGCCGAGGATGGAGCCAAGCGAGTCGAGCTTGCCCTCGCGGTTCCCGAGGTACGTCGCGAGGACGATGATCATCAGGATCTTCGCGAGCTCCGAGAACTGGAACTGCATCGGGCCGATGCCGACCCAGCGCGCAGATCCGCCCACGCCGTCGCCGATCGCCAGCGTCATGACGAGCAGCGCGAGGTTCACGAAGTAGATCGGCCACGCGAGCGTCTTGAGCCACCGGTAGTCGAACGCCGTCATGACGATGTAGACGACCATCGCGATCGCGGACCACATCAGCGCACGCTGGAACACCGTCCCGGTGAGCGCCGACTGGCCGGACTCGACGCTGTTCGTGTAGGCCATGACGAGGCCGAACGCGGCGAGCAGCGCCGCGTACACCGTCAACTGCAGGTCGTACGCGCGCCACACGGCACCGACGGACTTCGCCGCCACATCGGCGAAGCGCCCCGGTTCGGCCCGCATCACTCGCACTGCGCCCGTCCCCTAGTTGCTCTGGTAGAAGTTGCCGCGCCGCAGCAGGTCGCGATTGAGGTAGTCCTTCTTGATGTGGAAGTGCAGCTGGAGGAACGCCTTCGCGATCTCCGTCCCGGCGTTGCCCTTCGTTCGGGAATCGTAGGCGAACGCCAGGAACGCGAGCTGGGACGTGGTGTCCGAGAAGTTGCCCTTGTAGGGGTCCTTCGGCACGAAGCCGACGAACCACGAGTGGAAGGGGAGGCGGCCCTTGGAGTCGCGCGTCCCGAACTCCGCGGTGCCGGACTTGCCGGCGACCTTGATCGGCATGTCGACGAGGTTGTAGGTGTGGCGGAGCGTGACCACGGAGCGCGCTGCGAGGCGCATCGTGCGGAGCGTCGCCTGCGAGACCGGCATCTTGCGCACGAGGTCGGGCTTGAAGGGCGTGATGACCTTGCCGTCGGGCCCCACGACATCGTGGACCAACTGCGGCCGGTAGAGCTTGCCGCCGTTCGCGAGCGCCGAGTAGGCCGTGATGAGCTGGATCGGGGTGACCACGTCGTAGCCTTGCCCGATCCCCGCCTGGTACACCTCGCCCGGGAACATCGGCTGGCCCAGCGTGTCGAGCTTCCACTGGTTCGACGGGACGATCCCGGAGACCTCGCCGGGCAGGTCGATGCCGGTCGGCTTCCCGAACCCGTACATCCGCGCCCAGTACGCGAGGCGGTCGGCGCCGAGCATGCCGGCGACCTGGAAGAAGAACGTGTCCGACGAGTGGCCGAAGCCGCAGTTGATGTTGCACAGCCCGAAACCAGCGTGGTTCCAGTCGTAGAACCGCGTCGCGCCAAGCGTCAGGTAGCCGCGGGTCCGGAGGCGCGTGGTCGGCGTGATCTTGCGGTCCTGGAGGCCGCCGGTGCCCGCCACGAGCTTGAACGTCGAGCCGGGCGGGTAGTGCGCCTGGACCGCGTGGTTCGTCAGCGGCTTGTCCTTGTTCCGGAGGAGCGCCTGGAAGTCCTTGTTGGAGATGCCACGGGCGAACAGGTTGTTGTCGTAGGACGGCAGGCTCACGAGCGCGAGCACCTCGCCGGTCTGCGGGTTCATGACGATGAACACGCCGCGCTTGAGGCCCGCCGCCTTCATCCCCCACTTCAGCGCCTGCGTCGCCTCGCGCTCGATCGTCCGGTCGATCGTGAGCGTCAGCGAGGCGCCGGGGACGGCATCCTGGATCGTGCGCAGGACCTGGACGTCACGCCCGGTCGCGTCCCGCTCCACCTCCTCCGAGCCGTACGTCCCTCGGAGCTGCGTCTCGAACGTCGCCTCGATGCCCGCCTTGCCGAGGAGGTCGTCGGCGAGGTAGCCCTGCGACCGGAGCTTGGCGTACGCGGCGCCGTCGATCGGTCCCGTGTAGCCGAGGATGTGCGCGAGCAGCGGTCCGTCGGGGTACTCACGCCGGGTCTCGATCGCGACGTGGACGCCGGGGAGCTGCTGCGACGACTCCGAGACGAGTCGGGCGGTGTCCTTCGGGACGTCCTGTGCGATCCGGACGGGGTCGAACCGCGATCCCGGCGCGCTGTCGATCGTCGCGAGGATGTCCGAGGGCTGCATGCCCAGCATCCCGCCCAGCCGTTGCGCGACGGTGTCGCGATCGCCGTACGGCAGCTCGGACGGGACGATCTTCACTGCGTACGTCGCGACGTTGGCGACGAGCAGGCGGCCCTTCCGGTCATAGATCAAGCCGCGGGGCGCCGGGATCGCCTCAGCGACCGTCCGCTGCGACTCCGCCCGAGCGGCCAGTGTCGCGCCGCTGGTGATCTGGAGGTACGCGAGCCGCGACGTGAGGACGCCGAAGACGAGGATCGTGATCAGCCCGAACACGAGGAACCGGATCGGCCGGCGATCTCGCTCACGATGCGGGTTGAGGAGGGTCGCGTTCACCAGTCCGCGCGCTCCACGGCCTGGCGCCGCAGGACGAACGCCATCGCGAGCGGTCCGACCAGCACGGCGAGCACCACGTCGTACACCGCCGACGGGATCACCGAACCAAACGCCGCACCGGACAGCTGCGCGGCGGAGAGCGCGGTGGTGGACACGAGGAGGAGCATCGAATACGTCGGACTGGCGGTGGCAGTGGCAATGACGGGGGCGGCGATCTTGGCGCGGCCGAGGAACCCGCCGATGACGGACGCGAGGCCGATGGCGATGAGCAGCGAGAAGGCCGAGGAGCCGAGCGGCCGCTGGCCGAGGATGTCGAGCGCGATCCCGCCGACGAACGCCCAGGTGAGCCCGGCCTCGAGCCCGCCGGCGATGGCCCACGTGACGCCGAACACCAGCGTCGGGTGAAGGACGGCGTCGCCGATCCTCAGGTACGGAACGATCGTGAACTCTGCGAGCGCCGCCAGCACGGACATCGCCGCGGCGAGAACAAGTTGCATGTAGGCGTTCGATCCTCGGCTGACGAGCCGACGGTCGGGCGCAAGGCGGGTGACGACCGCGACGACGAAGTGACAGCTGGCGCTGGCGGCAAGTATCCCACGCAGGCGACGGACCGGGCAATCGGTCCATTGGTGCAACTCGTTTCGGCGTCCCCGCGTCCGGGTGACGCTCGAACGTTTCACGTGAAACGAACGTGACCGCCACGGATAAGCGACGCGTAAGTGGTCCGTGACACCCTCAATGGGCCGCCGGTACGGGCTGCCGGAATCCCCGGTGAAGGGTCCGTCAATGATAGAATTGAGCACGGTGATGCAGTATCGACGCGGAGGTTGAGTGGGCCAGACGATCGCCTGCACCAATCAAAAGGGCGGCGTCGGGAAGACCACCACGGTGGTCAATCTCGCAACCTATCTGGCTCTCTCCGGCGAGCGCGTCCTCGTCATCGATCTCGATCCCCAGGGCAATGCCACCAGCGGATTCGGTGTGGATCGTGCCGCGCTCGACGGCTCGGTCTACGACGCCCTCGTCGCGGACCGACCGCTGCGTGACCTCGTCGTCGCGACGCCTGTCGACCGCGTGGCCCTCGTGCCCTCCTCCGTCGCCCTCGCCGGCGCCGAGGTGGAGCTCGCCGGGGCGCCCGGTCGCGAGCGGCGGCTCGGACGGGCGATCGCCGCAGAACGCGACGGCTGGGACTGGGTCCTCGTCGACTGCCCACCGTCGCTCGGCCTCCTCACCGTGAATGCGCTGACCGGCGTTGACGCCGTGTTGGTCCCCATCCAGTGCGAGTACTACGCGCTCGAGGGCCTCACGCAGCTCGTCGCCACCATCAATCTCGTCCGAGATCATCTCAACCCGGCGCTCGAGATCGCGGGCGTCGTGCTCACGATGTTCGACGCGCGCACGAACCTCTCGACCGAAGTGGCCGACGAGGTCCGGCGACATCTCGGCGACACGGTCTTCCGCACCATCGTGCCCCGCAGCGTCCGGCTCTCGGAGGCTCCGAGCCACGGCGTGCCGATCGCCCTGTACCGGCCCGATTCCAAGGGCGCGGAGGCGTACGCGTCGCTCGCGGCGGAGCTGCGCGCCCGGCGCCGACCGGTCCGCACGCTCGCGGGAGCCGTCGCATGACCGTCAAGACCGCCGCGCTCGGTCGCGGCCTCGGAGCGCTCATCCCGCAGCGCGGCGCCGATGGCCCCGCGATCGTCGACGTCCCGCTCGCGCGGGTGGCGCCCAACCCGCACCAGCCGCGCCGCCGCATGGACGAGAGCGGCCTCGAGGAGCTCGCCGCCAGCATCCGGGAGCACGGCGTGCTCCAGCCCGTCCTCGTCACGGAGACGCTCGACGGCTACCAGCTGATCGCGGGCGAGCGCCGCGTCCGCGCGGCGCGCCTGGCGGGCCTGGACCACATCCCGGCGGTGATCCGTCAGCTCGCCGATCGCGACCAGCTCGAGGTCGCGCTCGTCGAGAACGTGCAGCGCGCCGACCTCGATCCCATCGACGAGGCGCTCGCCTACCGCCAGCTGCTCGACGACTTCGGCCTCACCCAGGATCGGGTCGCCGAGCGCGTCGGGAAGGCTCGCTCGACGATCGCGAACACGCTCCGGCTGCTCGACCTTCACCCCGACGTCCAGGCCGCGATCGGCGATGGGCGGCTCACCGAGGGCCACGGCCGCGCGCTCGGCGGCCTCAGCGTCGAGGCACAGGCCCACGTGTTGGGGACGGTCCTCGATCAGGGCCTCTCCGTGCGGCAGACGGAGGAGCTGGTGCGCCGGCTCCGCGAACCGCGGACGGCACCGGTCGAGGCATCGCCGCCGTCGCGCCTGGATCCCGACCTCGAGCGCGTGGAAGAGGACCTGCGACGCCGGCTGGGCACGAAGGTCAGCCTCAGCCGGTCTCGCAAGGGCGGCCGAATCGTCATCGAGTACTACAGCGACGAGGAGCTCAGCCGGCTCTACGAGCGCCTGATCGGAGGAACCGCGTGACCGACGTCGGCGAGCAGCGACCGCCCGCCCGCACCAACGGCCGCGGCAATGGCGCGAAGGCGGCCAAGGGCAGCGACTACACCGCGGCCAGCATCCAGGTCCTCGAGGGGCTCGAAGCCGTTCGGCGACGTCCCGGGATGTACATCGGGTCGACCGACGTCCGTGG
The DNA here is from genome assembly GCA_025935925.1 of Chloroflexota bacterium. Taxonomy (GTDB): domain Bacteria; phylum Chloroflexota; class Limnocylindria; order Limnocylindrales; family CSP1-4; genus CAIXZV01. The sequence goes on along the minus strand of JAICUI010000037.1, from coordinate 1,502 downwards.
CCTCCACCACCTGGTGTGGGAGGTCGTCGACAACTCCATCGACGAGGCGATGGCGGGCCACGCGTCGACCGTGCTGGTCACCATCCACGCGGACGGACGCGTGACGGTGTCCGACGACGGTCGCGGCGTCCCGGTCGGCAAGCACGCCACCGGCAAGGACGCGCTCGAGGTCGTCCACACGGTCCTCCACGCGGGCGGCAAGTTCGGCGGCGGCGGCTACAAGGTGTCGGGCGGCCTGCACGGCGTCGGCGTGTCGGTCGTGAACGCCCTGTCGTCGTGGCTGCGCGTCGAGAGTGCCCGGGACGGCGGCGTCTGGGCGCAGGAGTATCAGCGCGGAAAGCCGATCACGAAGGTCGAGAAAGTCGGGCCGCAGGGCGACCGCCGCGGGACGACGACCACCTTCACCGCCGATCCGGAGATGTTCGACTCGACGGACTACTCGTTCGAGACGATCGCGCAGCGTCTCCGCGAGTCGGCGTACCTCACCAAGGGCGTCTGGATCACGCTCCGCGACGAGCGGTCGGACCGCGAGCGGTCGTTCTACTTCGAGGGCGGCCTCGTCTCGTTCGTGCGCCACCTCAACCGGAACAAGGACGTGCTCCACAGCCGGCCGATCTACGTCGAGCGTCGCGACGGCAGCACGACGATCGAGGTCGCGCTCCAGTACAACGACTCATACGCCGAGAACGTGCTCGCCTTCGCGAACAACATCAACACGGTCGACGGCGGCACGCACATCACGGGCTTCCGCCGGGCACTCACGCGCTCGTTGAACGACTGGGCGAAGCGGTCCGGCCTGCTCAAGGACGCCGACGGCAGCCTGTCCGGGGAGGACGTTCGCGAGGGCCTCACGGCCGTCGTCAGCGTCAAGCTGACCGAGCCGCAGTTCGAGGGCCAGACGAAGGCCAAGCTGGGCAACGCCGAGGTGGCCGGCCAGGTCGAGGGCGCCGTCGCCGACGCGATCGCGCAATACCTCGAGGAGAACCCGGGCGACGGCCGCCGGATCATCGAGAAGTGCCTGATGTCGGCGCGCGCCCGCGACGCCGCCCGCAAGGCCCGCGACCTCGTCATCCGCAAGGGCGCCCTCGACGGCATGTCGCTGCCCGGCAAGCTCGCCGACTGCCAGGAGCGCGACCCCGCCCGGAGCGAGATCTACATCGTCGAGGGCGACTCCGCGGGCGGCTCCGCCAAGCAGGGGCGCGACCGCCGGTTCCAGGCGATCCTCCCCATGCGCGGCAAGCTGCTCAACGTCGAGAAGGCGCGCCTCGACAAGATCCTGAGCTCGGACAACGTCAAGCCGCTGATCATCGCGCTCGGCGGGGGCATCGGCGACAGCTTCGACATCTCCAAGCTCCGGTACCACCGGATCATCATCATGACCGACGCGGACTTAGACTGCTCCCACATCCGGTCGCTTCTGATGACCTTCTTCTTCCGGCAAATGCCGCATGTGATCAACGAGGGCTTCCTGTTCATCGCGCAGCCGCCGATGTACCGCATCT
>JAICUI010000066.1 GCA_025935925.1 Chloroflexota bacterium | reverse complement strand
GGCTCCTGGGGCCCGCTCGCGCCAGGTGCGACCGCGACGCTGACGAGCACCCGGACGATCACGGCCAACACGACCAACATCGCGACGGCCTCGGGCACCTCGGGCGGCAAGAGCGTCTCGACCACGGCCACGGCCACGGTTACGGCGCAGAACTGCTCGATCAGCCTCACCAAGACGCCCGACATCAATGACGTGTGCTCGGGCAGCTCGACGGCGGTCACGTACACCTACGTCGTCAAGAACGACGGGCTCCTCACGGCGTCCGGCGACATCGTCGACGACAACGGCACACCCGCGGACACCAGCGACGACGTGAACGTCGGCTCCTGGGGTCCGATCGCGCCCGGCGCCACGGCAACGCTGACGCACGCATTCACCGTCGGTTCGACGACGACCAACACGGCCACGGCGACCGCCCAGTTCGTGGGTGATGGCACGGCGACCGCGACGGCGTCGGCCACGGTGACCGCGCACAAGTGCGATGTCTCCATCACCAAGTCGGTCGACAACAAGGACGTCTGCTCCGGTTCGTCGACGTCAGTGACGTACACCTACGTCGTCAAGAACGAGAGCGACTTCTTCAACGCCTCCGGCTCGGTGTCCGACGACAAGCTCGGCTCCGTCGGCACGTTCACGGACCTCGCGCCCGGCGACACGAAGACGTTCACCGCGTCGGCGACGATCGGGGCGACAACGACCAACACCGGAACCGTCAATGCCACGTTCGCTGACGCCGCGTCGTCGACGGCCAGCGACACGGCGACGGCGAAGGTGACGGCACATGACTGCACCGTCACGATCACGAAGTCGGTGGACAACAAGGACATCTGCTCGGGTTCGAGCACGTCCGTGACGTACACCTACGTGGTCAAGAACAACAGCGACCTGTTCAACGCCTCCGGGTCCGTCACCGACGACAAGCAGGGCGCGATCGGGTCCTTCACGGACCTCGCACCTGGTGCGACCAAGACGTTCACGAAGGCGGCGACCGTCAGTGGCTCGGTGACCAATACGGGCACGGTCAACGCAACGTTCGACGACGCCGCGTCGTCGACCGCCAGCGATACGGACACCGCGACGGTGACCGCGCACACGTGCACGATCTCCATCGTCAAGACCGTCGACACGGCCAACGTCTGCGCCAACGCGAACACGGGCGTCACGTACACGTACGTCGTCAAGAACACCGGTGACTTCTTCAACGTCTCCGGCTCGGTCACGGACGACAAGCTCGGTTCGATCGGTTCGTTCGGCCCGCTCGCTCCTGGCGACACGAAGACGCTGACCAAGTCGGCAACGATCAACGCCACGACAACAAACACGGCCACGGCGAGCGGGACCTTCACGGATCCGGCTTCGACGACGGCCACCGCGACCGACGATGCGACGGTCACGGCGAAGAACTGCGGCGGTAGCGCCCTGCTGCCGACGCAGACCACCTGCCAGGACTTCCTGAACGGGACCGCTCAGCCGGAGGAGACGATCTTCTACGGCGTCAAGGGCGGTAAGATCAATAACGTCGCCCCGGGCGTGCTGTTCTACTACACGAGCTTCGATCCGAGCGAGGTGGGTACGGTCACGATCCACCTGACCCAGACGATGGAACAGCATCCGCCGCTGCACCTCTTCGGGATCCAGAGCGTGTCGGTCTTCACCGGCTCGTGCGGGAGCGCAAGCGCCTTCACGCCGTCGGTCGACACCTCCAACCCCGCGGACGTCACGATCACGCTGCACAACGTGACGGCGAGTGCGACGTTCATCGCCAACATCAAGATCGACCCGAGCACGGTCAAGGGCGACAACGCTCCCAACCCGTCGACGGTCCACTTCACCTACGCCACGGTCGATAACGGCACGACGATCTCGTCCGTGACCGGGACGCTCCAGAAGAAGTAGACATCGCGGTCCCCGCGAAACCAGAGAGAGGAGGCCTTCGGGCCTCCTCTCTCCGTTTGTGTCGTCGTCCGGCCGGTGGCCGGCTCAGCTCACGGGGCGGTGTAGCTCGTCGTCGCCACGGTGACCCACTTGTCGCGCCTGGCGTTGTACTGGATGCCCTTGACCGAGCCCGTCCCGGCCTGGACCAGGACGTCGTCGTACGTCACGGAGAACGAGCCGTCGTCCTTGACCGTCGGGTACGCGTAGAACCCGTGGCAGCCGACGGCGCCGCAATAGTCGTCCGGATACGCGACCCACAGGATGACCTGCTGCCCGAGGTTCGACGGCGTGAAGTTCTTGCCGTTCACCGTGAGCGAGCCGCCGGACTTCGTCGGTGCGGAGGCCGGCATGGCGACGGTCAGCGTCGGGCCTGCCGTGTTTCCTGCCAGCGTCCGGCCGGTTCCGGCCGGCTGGCCGGTGGCGACGGTGTAGGCGAACAGCAGCGCTGCGATGACGGCGACAATCAGCGCCGCCTCGAGGACGGAACCGGCGGCCTGGCGGGCAGCCGTGCCGATGCTGTTGAACGGCCGCATGGCGACCTCCCCTGAGGTGGCCGCCACCCGGTGCGGCGGCCTCGGTTTCGGCAACCCGGCTGACTCGGAAGTCCCCCGTCCGAGTCCCGTGGCTTTGCGTCCCCGCCTCGCGACGGGTTTGCCTTGTCGTTCCTGCGGTCGATCCGCGGGGCAGCCTCCGGACTGCACCTGCAGCATCCGAATCCGCGCGCGCAGCGGCGGTAGGGAGAAGGTCCGCCTTAAGAGGGGACCCTGACGCGCGGCGATGATCGCGGCCGCGTCACGCCGGCTCGGGCGTCCGATTTGGTGGTGCCTCCGGGCATCACCGTCCGCCGGTGCGTCAGTCGATGGTGTCGCCCGGGTTCCAGGCGTGGACCTCGGCGCTCAGCCCGCGCGCGGCCACCGCCTGCTGCAGCTGCTGCGGCGTGCCCGCGAGGGCCGGGAACGTGCCCCAGTGGATCGGCAGGACGTGCCGGACGCCCAGCAGCTCGACCGCGAGCGCCGCCGCCGTCGGGTCCATCGTGTAGTGGCCGCCGATCGGGAGCATGGCGAGGTCCGGCTTGAACAGGTCGCGGATGAGCGCCATGTCGCCGAACACCGCGGTGTCGCCCGCGTGGTAGATGCGGAACCCGTTCTCGAGCTCCACGACGAAGCCCGCAGGCTCACCGAGGTACAGCGTCGTCTCCTCGGACGCGTTCCAGTCGCCCGCCGAATGGTCAGCGTGCACCATCGACACGCGGACGCCGGCCGCCTCGACCGTCCCGCCCTTGTTGAAGCCCGCGACCTGATCCGAGCCGCCGGGGAGCCGTCGTGCGAGCCACAGGCTCATCTCGTGGATGCACGGCCACGCCGGCCGCAGGCGCGCCGCCAGCGCCACCGCGTCGCCCATGTGGTCGCCGTGCCCGTGGGTCACGAGAAGCAGGTCGCAGCGATCCTGCGAATCGGCGGACCGCGGGGACTTCGGGTTGCCCAGCCACGGATCGAACAGGATCACCTTGTCGCCCGGCGTCCGGACCTCGACGGCCGCGTGACCGAGCCACGTGATCGAGGTGTCGCGTCCGATGGCCATCCGCTGCCTCCTGGGGTGGCCCGGCGCCGGCCGGGCGTGCTGGCCGCGCGTTCCGGGACCCATTGTGCCCCGCTCCCGGGCGACGGTCGAGGGACCGATACACTCGCCTCGATGGGCGCCCAGCAGATCGCGAACAACCTCGCGCTGATCAACTGGACGGTGCTCGTCGCGCTCGCGATCGGCTCGTTCGCGGTCGTCGTCTTCGCGCGGCTGCGGACGCCGGCGACGAAGGGCTTCCTCGCGTTCACTGCGGCGTGCGCCGCCGGCTGGGGCGTCCTCGCCTACCTGTCGGACACGGCGCTGGCGCTGCCGGCGGTCGGCGCGGGCGGCGGCTCGCCCGTGGTCGGGGACCCCACGTTCGACGCGCCGCGGCGGGCCGCGCTGATCGTGTTCGTCGTCCTCGCCGTCGTGACGACGCTCGTGCTCGCGCCCGGCGGTCGGGCGCGGATCCCGGGGCTCGGCGGCGTGATCGCCGGGCTGCTCGCGCTCGTGCTCGGCGGCCTCACGTGGGGCGGCAGCCCCGCGGGCGCCGTGAGCCTGTCGCTGCAGCTCGTCGTCCTCACGCTCGCGACGGGTGGCGTGTTCGCGGCGATGATCCTCGGCCACTGGTACCTCGTGACGCCGAAGCTCCCCGAGGCGCCGCTCGTCCGCGTCTCGCGGGGACTGCTGTGGATCGTCGCCCTCCAGGTGGTGCTGTTCGTGGCGTGGGTCGGCCTCGGGATCGGCCCGGGCGCGACGGGCGGACCGTTCGCGGCGCTGTTCGGCTCGTGGGCGCTGTTCGTCTGGCTCCGGCTGATCGTCGGGCTCGTGTTCCCGCTGGTGGTGTCATGGGCGGCGGTCCAGACCGCGCGCACGCGGTCGATGGAGTCCGCGACCGGCCTCCTGTACATCAACGTCGGGACGATCGCCGCGGGCACGATCCTCGCCGCAGGCCTGTACTTCGGTGCGGGACTGCTCGTCTGATGCGGGTCCGGGTGCGTCTGTTCGCGATGCAGCGGGAGGCCGCGGGCCGGCGCGAGCTGTCTGTCGAGCTCGCCGACGGGGCGGACGTCGAAGCCGCGTGGGCGGCCGCCGTGCGCGAGGTGCCGGCGCTGGCGCCGGGCCGGTCGTCGGTCCGGTTCGCGGTCAACGGCGACTACGCCGACCCGGGCGTCCTCCTCGCCGACGGCGACGAGCTCGCGTGCATCCCGCCGGTGAGCGGGGGATCGGGCATCCGCGACGCGGACGGCGAGCCGGCGTCGCGCATCCTCGAGCTGCGCTCGACGCCGTTCGGGAACGGACTCGCGGCCGAGCTCGCGGATCGCCTCGCGACGGACGAGGACGGCGCCGTCGTCGTGTTCCTCGGGCGCACGCGCGTCACGCCCGGCACGCCGGCGCCGGGTCAGGAAGCGGAGGCGGCGTTCCACGCCGGCCGCGACGTCGAGGAGCTCGAATACGAGGCGTTCGAGCCGATGGCCGTCCGGGTGCTGGGCGACATCGCCGACGAGATCGGGGCGCGCTTCGGGGTCACGAGGGTGGCGATCGTCCACCGGACCGGCGAGGTACCGCTCGGCGAGGCATCCGTGCTCGTCGTCGCGGCGGCCCCGCATCGCGGCGCTGCGTTCGAGGCCGCCCGATATGCGATCGACGAGACCAAGGCGCGAGCGCCGATCTGGAAGGCGGAGCGCTTCGCCGACGGCCACGTCTGGATCGGCGACGTCGCGAGGACGCATGCCGACGAGGAGACGCCCTCCTCGTAGCGTCGGCCGCGCCGCATACTGCGCTCCATGCAGCTGGTCGGCGACGGCAGCACGTTCGAGGACCTCCGGGCACGCGCAACGGACATCGCGGCGGCCTGGGGCGCGGCCGCGGCCGCGTTCACGAGCGTGGGCCAGGAACGGGCGATCCTGCGCCTGTTCGGCGTCGCCGGGCTGGACCGCGCCGGCCGCCCGCTCGCCGCGGAGGTCGTGAGCCGGTACCTCGACCCGGAGCCGCGGCGGCTCGGCGGCGGCATCGCGCTGCCGTTCGCGATGGCGATGGCCGAGTACGACCTCGCGCCGCAGGAGCTCGCGCTGGAGGTCGCCGCGGGTCACGTCGACCTTGGGCTCGAGGCCGAGCTCCTCGCGGAGCCGGACCGCCGGGCGGTCGCGCTCGCCAATGCGGCGGGACTCGCCCGGTCGGCGATGGAGCGGGTCGATGCGAACCGGACCGCTCGGCGCGAGCTGCTCGGGCTGCTCGGCGACAGCACCCGGCCGTGGATCGCGACGACCCTCGCCGCGCCGGCGATCGTCGACGCGCTCGATGAGGCGCGGCGGGCGATCGACGCGGGCGTCGAGGTGATCCGCGTGGAGGTGCCGCCGAGCCGGGAGCTCGCCGAGCTCATGACGCGGGCCGGACAACGCGTGGACCGCTGGCGCGCCGCGCCGTCGTCCCGCGGCGGCCTGGACGGTCCAGACCCGGGCGCCGAGCCGGTTCCGGCGGGCGCACAGCGCGCGCTCTCCGTCCTTCGCCGGTTCGTCGACGAGGCGGGCGCGCGCCGTCGCGGGTACGTCCGCCTCATGACCGACCAGCAGCCGCTCGCCGCGCCGGATCAGGCGGTCGTCGCCGCGTTCGAACGGATCGATCTCGTGATGGCCGATCCGATCCGCGAGGTCATCACGGGGCGCGTCGACCCGGACCGCGCCCTCGCCGACCACGTGTTCGCGCACCGGCTGCTCGCGCGCGCGGGAACGCGGATCCTCGTGCCGGCGGGACCGCTCGTGGTCGCGCCGGATCTCGCGCGCGGCCTGCCATCGGACGCGGCGACCCGTGCCGGGCGCGCGCTCGCGATGCAGCTGCTCGGCGTCGCGCTCGCCCGACGGGACGGCATCCCGGCGTCCTCGATCGCCGTCAGCGCGCTGCCCGACTGGCTCGTCGAGGAGCCCAACGCCCCGGTACGGGCCGCGGCCGAGGTCGCGCTGCGGCGGGCGATGCTCCCCGGGCACCCGCTCGCGTTCGTCGAGCCGCGGCTGCCCGAGCGGCCGGCCGCCACGTGGCGTGCCCTCGTCGCCGCGCTGCTCCCCGACGCGGGCGATGTCGAGCTGGCGCTGGTCCAGGCGGCCGGTTCCCCGGATGCCGTCGTGGCGATGCGTGCCGCCGCCTCCGTCGCGAGCGGGCTGCGGGACGCCCGCGTCGCGCCGGTCCTGACCGCCAGAGCCGTGGACCACGCCCAGGCCGCGGCGGCGGCGGCCGCCGACACACTCGCGGCGCTCCAGGACCAGGGCTGGCGCGCGATCGTCGACCAGCCGCTCGGCGTGGGCAGCGCGGGTCTCGGGGCCGAGGCCGTCGCGGAGCGCACCGAATCGTTCGACCCGCTCGCGGTCGAGCTCGGGACGGCCGCGTGACGACGCCCGACCGCATCGCCTGCCCGAGCTGTGGCACGGACAACCGGTCCGACCGCCGGTTCTGCCGGTCGTGCGGTGGTGCGCTCGCCGTCGTCCTCACGTGCGCCGTGTGCGGCGCTTCGGCCGAGCCCGGCGACCGGTTCTGTGGCGAGTGCGGAGCCACGCTCGGCGAGCCGCCGTCGGGCGCCTCGACGAGCCGCCCCACGACGGAGGCCGGTCAGGTCGAGCGACGCCTCGTCTCGGTGCTGTTTGCGGACGTCGTCGGGTCGACGTCGGTCGCCGAAGGCGCGGACATGGAGGCCGTCCGCGAGATGCTCGGGCGGTACTACGACCTGTGCCGCGAGACCGTGGAGCGCTACGCGGGCACGATCGAGAAGTTCATCGGCGACGCGGTGATGGCCGTGTGGGGCGCACCGCAGGCCCACGAGGACGACGCCGCCCGCGCGGTCCGCGCCGCGCTCGACCTCGTCGACGCCGCCCGCGCCATCCGCACCCCGTCGGGCGACCCGCTGGTCCTGCGGGCCGGCGTCCTGACCGGCGAGGCGGCCGCGACGCTCGGCGGGTCCGGCGACTCGCTCGTCGCCGGGGACCTCGTGAACACGGCGGCCCGGATCCAGTCGGTCGCCGCGCCCGGTACGGTGCTCGTCGGCGAGGCGACGATGCGCGCGACGGGCGACGCGATCCAGTACGAGGCAGCCGGCGAGCACGCGGTCAAGGGCAAGTCGGTCCCGATCGTGACGTGGCGGGCGCTCCGCGTGGGTGCCGGCAACATCGCCGAGGGCCACGCGGAACGGCTGGAGGCGCCGTTCGTGGGCCGGGATGACGAGCTCCGCCTCGTGAAGGAGGTCTTCCACCAGACGGCCCGGGAACGCCGGCCACGGCTGGTCTCGGTGACTGGCGTGGCGGGCATCGGCAAGTCGCGGCTCGCGTGGGAGCTCGAGAAGTACTGCGAGGGCCTGGTCGACACGATCTACTGGCACGAGGGCCGGTCCCCCGCGTACGGCTCCGGCCTCGCGTTCTGGGCGCTCGCCGAGATGGTTCGGCAGCGCGCGCGGATCGCGGAGTCGGACGACACCGCGACGGCTCGCGACCGGCTGGCGGCGATGTGCCTCGACTACCTGCCCGAGGACGAGGAGCGCGAACGGGTGGAGCCGCGCCTAGCCGCGCTGCTGGGCCTCGAGCCGGCGCCGTCGGGCAGCGCCGAGGAGCTGACGGCCGCATGGCGCACGCTCTTCGAGCGGATCGCCGACCGAGGCACGACCGTGCTCGTGTTCGAGGACCTGCACTGGGCGGACCCCGGCGTGCTCGACTTCATCGAGGCGCTGCTCGGCGGCGCCCGGCCCCGCCCGATCGTGGTGATCGTCCTCGCGCGTCCCGAGCTGATCGAGGCCCGGCCCACCTGGGGCGCGACCGTCCGCAACCACCTCCGGCTGGACCTCGCGCCGCTCGACGCGGACGCGATGGAGCTGCTGCTCGTCGGCCTGGCGCCTGGCATCCCGCCCGAGGCGATCGCGACGATCGCGGACCGCTCGGCCGGGATCCCGCTGTACGCCGTCGAGACGGTGCGCATGCTGTTCGACGCCGGACGGCTGATCGAGCGGGACGGCCGGTACCGGCTGGTCGGCGAGCTCGGCGATCTCGCCGTCCCGGACTCGCTCACGGCCCTGCTGGGCGCTCGGCTCGACGCCCTCGAACCGGAGGTCCGCGACCTCCTCGGGCACGCCGCGGTCCTCGGGATCAGCTTCGATCCTCGCGTCCTCGCCACGCTGACCGGGCGCCCGGAGACCGAGGTCCGCGCCGTCCTTGACAGGCTCGTCCGGCGCGAGGTGCTCGCGCTCGACGAGGACCCGAGGTCGCCCGAGCGCGGCCAGTACCGGTTCCTCCAGGGCGTGCTCCGGGAGGTCGCGTACGCCCGGCTCTCGCGCCGCGAGCGGCAGGCGCGGCACCTGGCTGCCGCGGAGCTCGTTGCGTCGACCAGCGGGGACCTCCTCGCCGGCGTCGTCGCGACGCACTATCTCGAGGCGGTGCGCAACGCGAGCGACGACGAGCGCGACGCGCTGCGGACCCGCGCGCTGGCCGCGCTGGAGGGCGCGGCGACCCGCTCGGCGTCCATCGGCGCGCATGCGAGCGCCGCGAGCTATCTCACGAGCGCGATCGAGCTCGCAGCGAACGACGACGAGTCCCTCCGCCTGCGGGAGCTCCGCCTCCTGGAGCTGGCTGCCGGTGACCCGGGTCCCGCACTCGCCCGAGAGGCCGCGATGCTGCTGGATGCCGGGCGCGCGAGAGGCGACGCCGGCCTCCAGGCGCGGTCTGCGGTCTGGGCCGCGGAGGCCCACAACGCCAGCGGCCATCCGGGCGAGGCGGTGCGTCTCCTGGAGTCCACGCGCGAGGCCCTCGGCTCGTTCGTGACGGAACACCCGGACGGCGTGCTGCTGCTCGCGGACCTCGGCCGCTGCATGCTGCTCGCCGGCGAGGGGGATGCGCTGCCGGTGGTCGACGAGGCGCTCGTCGTGGCCGAGCGCCTCCAGCGGCCCGACATCGTCGGCGAGCTGCTCCCGAGCAAGGGATGGGCGCTCGGCACGGTGGGCAGGCCGAACGAGGCCGCCGCGATCCTGCGCGGCGCGATCTGGCATGCCGAGCAGCACGGGCTGCTGCGCCCGGAGTTTCGGTCGCGGATGAACTTCTCGGCATGGATCGCGCTCGACGACACGCGCGAGACGTTCGACGTGACGGTCCAGGGCCTGCGGAAGGCGCAGCGCCTCGGCTTCGACGCGTGGGTGTACCCGCTGGCCGGGAACGCGGTAGAGGCCGCCTTCGAGCTCGGGGAGTGGGACTGGATCGAATCCACCGCCGTGGAGCTCGGGTTCGAGGAGCGCGTGCTGCCATGGCAGGTCATCCCGTTGAATGTCCTGCGCGTCATCGCGCTGCTACGCGGAGACCGTCGCCGAGCGGCCAGGCTCGAGGCGCGGCTCGCGGAGGTCATCGGGGGCCACGCCGATCCGCAGCTTGCCGCCAGCCAGACGTCGGCCGAGATCCTGATCTCGCTCGTCGATGGCGATCTCGACCGCGCGACGACGCTCCTCGACCGGCTCCTGGCCACGAGTCCGCTGGCCCGGGGCGAGGACGAGATCATCAACGTGCTCGTCGGCATGATGCGCCGCGAGCCGCAGGGGCTCGCATGGAAGCACATGGCGATCGGCCGGACCGTGCTTGCGGTGCGCGATGTCGCGGTCGCGGCCACGGGCGTGCTGGGAGGGGATCCATCGCGGCTCGGCGATGTCGACGAGGCCATCGATCGCGTCGAGGCGACCGGCCACCATTTCTCGGCCGCGATGTTCCAAAAGGCCCGGGTGGTCCTTGCGCCCGACGATCCGGGCGCGGCGGGGGCGGCCCGAGCGGCCGCGAGGTGGTTCACCGCCGTCGGGGCGGTCGCGGGCCTCGCCGGCCTGGAGCGGTACCTCGACGAGCCCGTCGCCGCGGCCGGCGAACCCGTGGAGGAGGTCGCGCGCGCCTGAGGCTCAGCTGCCGGCGGTCTCGATCTCCAGGGTCACGGTCATGCTCCAGCGGAGCCCGTCGGGGACGGCGCCCGTCGGCGCGGCGACGACGCGGAACACGATGTCGCCCTGGCTCGACGTCCCGAAGCCGCCGACCGACTCGACCGTCGCGGGGATGTCCGCGCCCGGCAGCCCGTCGACCGTGACGGTCACGGGTTGCCCGACGGCCAGCCGTGCGACGCTCGTCTCCGACAGGTCGGTCGTCTCGAACCGCCACTCGCCGAGGTCGGCGACGCGCACCGCGACCTGGCCTGGCTGGACCAGGTCGCCGACAGCGGGCTCGACCGACACCACCGTCCCCGCGAACGGCGCCGTGATCGACAGGGCGTCGCGCGCTGCCGTCGCGGCATCGACCTGGCTGGCTGCGCGTTGCTCATCGGCCTTCGCCCCATCGAGCGCGGCGGTGGCGGAGTCGAGCGCCGCCCGCGCCGCGGCCGCCTGCGCGCGGGCCGCATCGACGCCCGCGGCCGTCCGGTCCACCTCGGCATCGGCCTGTCGCTGCACCGCCGACGACGCGCCGGACGGCACCTGGTCCCGGGCCGCCGCGGCCGAGCGTCGCGCGGCCTGCGCCTGCCGGACCGAGGCCTCGGCGGCGTCGACGTTCGCCTGCGCCTGGCGCACCGCGGCCTCGGCACCCGCGGTCGATGCGCTCGCGGCGGTCCGCGCCGCCTCGGCCGACGCGACATCGGCATCCGCCGCCGACGTGTCCAGCCGGAGCAGCGTCGCGCCCGCCTCGATCCGGTCGCCCGCCTTCACGGGCACGTCGGCGACGCGCCCGCCGGTCGCCGCGCCGAGCTCCGCGCCGTGCAACGGGATCGCCCGCCCCTCGGCCACGACGCCGGTGTCCGACGGGACGACGCCCGGCGTGGACGGCGTCGGTGAGCCGGTGGCCGCGCCGCCGCGGAACCCGCCGTTCGCGACGACGATCGCGACCACGATGCCGATGACGATCGCGAGCAGGGCCGTGAACGGCAGCCTCGACGGCCGACGTTCCGGCGGCGGCTCGGGCATGGATGCGGCGGGGACCATCGTCGTCCGAGCCTACTCGTACGCCAGGACCTCGCGCACCGCGAGCCGGGTCGCGCGCCACGAGGGCAGGAGGCTCGCGATGAGCGCGAGGATGGCGACGACGACGAGCCATAGCAGGATCCCGTCGACGGCCGGCGACCATGCGAGCGGCCGCTGGACGAACGCCTCCCCGAGCGCGTTGGCGAGCAGCTTCGAGACCGGCAGCGAGACGACCATGCCGATGAGCCACGCGAGCGCGCCGATGAGGAGTCCCTCGACCAGGAACACGGCCAGCACGGCGGCGTCGCGCGCCCCGATCGCGCGCATGACCCCGATCTCGCGCGCGCGCTCGACGACGTTCATGGTCATGGTCCCGGCGAGCCCGAGCCCGCCGACGACGCCGAGCAGGAGCGCCATGACCGACACGAACGCGAGCATCGTGTCGAACAGCTGGTCGATCGACGCCCGCGTCTCGCTGCGGGTCTGGGCCGCGGACACCGTCATGCCGGCGCGGTCCAGGGTGTCGCGCACCGCGTTTCCGACGGCCCGCTGCGTCGCGGCATCATGCTGGTCGGTGACCACCATCAGGAAGGCTGACCGGCCGGCATCGCGCGTCAGCGCGTCGAGCGCCGCGGTCGGCACGTACAGGAACGGGCGCTGGGTCGGCGACTGCACGATCCCGACGAGGGTGAACGCGACGTCCCGGCCGTTCGCCCGGAGCGTGACCCGGCTGCCGATGCCGACGTCCGGCTCGTCGTCGAGGAAGTTGCGCGTCACGACCAGCCCGTTGCCGTCGCCGGGCTCGAGGAAGCGCCCCTCCTCGATGACGGGCTTCACGGTCTGCGGGTCGTCGGGCAGCCCGAACACGATGAGGTTGGAGCCGGTCTCGCCGTCCGGGCGAACCCGCTGGGCGTTGGCGAACGTCCAGGGCTCGGCGGCGGCCACGCCGGGCACCCGCTCGGCGGTGGCTACGAGGATCGGCGTCCGCTGCGGCTGCTGAAGCCCGACCTGCACGTCGTACCGGAAGTAGTCGAGCGTCTGCTCGAGCGTCCCGACGAGCGACGCGCGGAGCGTGAACACGCTCATGAACACGGCGCCGCCCAGCGTCAGCGCGAGCAGCGTCAGCACCAGGCGGGTCTTCCGCCGGAACGTGTTCCGGATCGACAGCAGCGTGGGCCGCGACGGGCCGCGGACGCGCTGGAGCAGGCGGTCGAACCCCGACCGGCCGAAGGCGTCGGTGATGCCCGCCGACGCGATCGCCTCGCGCACGGTGATCCGGACGCCGCGCGAGACCGGCCATGCCGCCGCGAGGAGCGGGACGGCGAGCCCGATGGCGAGCTCGAGCGCGACGACCTCCGGCGGCAGGAAGAAGTCGCCGGCGTCGAAGTTGACGAGCGAGGCCGTGAACACCGTCAGGACCCACGACCCGAGCGCGCCGAGCGGGATCGCCACGAGCAGCGCGAGGCCCGCGAACGCGAGGACGATCCCCAGGTACACGCCGGCGACCTGTCGGTCACGGGCGCCGACGGCCTTCATCATCCCGATCTGCCGCGTCTGCTGGGCGAGGATCGCCGAGATCGTGTTGATGACGAGGAAGGCCGACACGGCAAGGCTCAGCGCGCCGATGACGCCGAGCACGAGGAACACCGCGTCGAGCACGTCGTGTGCGGGGTGCTCGCCGGGCGTCGGGACCTGGACGTAGGTGACGGGCGAGCCGGCCTTCTCGACGCGGTCGCGGACCTCCTTCGCCACGGCCCGCGCCTGGTCGCGGGTTCCATCCGGATGCGCGACGCGGATGCGGAGCTGGTCGAAGGAATCGTCGAAGCCCAGGTCCTGGAGCGTCTCGAACGTCACGTATCCGATCGCCTGGCCGAAGAAGTACGCGGGCGCCGCGCCGGGTTCGTGGGCGAAGCCCGCCGTCTGGAGCGTCTTCGTGCGGTCCGCGTCGAGCTGGATCGTCACGGGCCGGCCGACCTGCAGGTCGGCGAGCTGGCGGCTCGAGCGCTCGAACAGGATCTCGCCGCGCTTCGGCGGCCACGCGCCCGAGTCCGGGCTGACGAGGTCCATCGTCTGCTCGCCGTAGTTCGGGAGGGCGGTGAGCGACAGCTCGGTCGTCGCACCGGGACCCGTGACGAGGCGGACCGTCACGGACCGCCGGCCCTGGGCCTCCGCGACGTCGGGCATGCGATGCACGTCGTCGACGAGCGACTGGTCGAACGGGACGCTCGCGAAGATCCGGGCGGAGCTCGGGAGGGTCCGGGCGTACGCGTCGCGCAGGTTGCGCTGGAGGAGGATGTTCGCGCCCGCGATCATCCCGACGGCCGTCACGCCGACGGCGATCGAGAGCACGACGAGCAGCGAACGGACCCGGTGCTCGAACAGGTCCCGCCGGACCTTCCGCCACCGGACCGAGCCGAAGGCGAACAGCGACAAACGGGTGCTCCGGGTTCCGAGGCGGCCGAGTGACGGCGCCCGCGGGAGTGTAGCCCGCGGGCCGCGGATGCCCGCGATCGGGTCAGGGCAGCTCCGGGTCGGACCCCGCCGCGGTGCCCGGCAGCTCGACGTCGCCCTCGGGTCCCAGCGCGAACCAGGCCCGGCCGACGAGCGTGGCCACCGGCACGGGCCCGAAGGCCTTGCTGTCGAACGAGTTCTGGCGTTGGTCGCCCATCACGAACACGGCACCGGGCGGGACGACGATCGAGACGGGCGGGGTGGCGGCCGGGGTCAGCGTGCCGGCCGCGAGATAGGGCTCATCGTCGAGGCGGCCGTTCACCCGCAGCCGGCCGTCCCGGATGTCGACCCGGTCGCCGGCCACGGCCACGATCCGCTTCACGAGGACCGGGAACCCGTAGCTGGTCGTCGTGGGCGTCGGCAGGACGACGATGTCGCCGCGCCCGTACCCGGTGAGATGCGGCGAGATCGTGTCGACGAGCAGCACCGAGCCGTCCTGGATGCCGGGCTCCATCGAGTGGCCCATCACGTGCCACGGCTGGGCGACGCTCGCCGCCGCGACGGGCACCGCCATGAACCCGGCGAACGCCGCGGCGATGAACCATGCGGCGTGACGGGCATGCGAGGCCGGCTGGGCGATCATCGCGTCCAGCGTCCCGTCGCCGCCATCCCGGGCACGTCGCTGGTCCGGGCCGTGCCGTTGCCGACTCGTGTCGAGGTCGGGCGCGTTCTCCCGCACCGTACGCTGTTGCCCTGGAACCGCGGTGGCGCGAGCGGTGTAGACACGGCGTCACCGAACCGGAGGTCCATCGCATGCAGAATCGCTTCCTCGCCCCGTCCCGCCGGCGGGCGGTCCGCCCGGCCGTCGCGCTCGGAGCCGTCGCGCTCCTGCTCGCCGTCGCCGTCGCGCCCGCGTCGGCGAAGGAGCTCCTCCAGGCCCGCCTCGAGGCGCCCATCTCGTTCCAGTCGCCGCCCGGCAGCGAGCTGGAGGTCGCGGTCCTGGTCACGGTCCCGGGTGAGACGGGCATGGACCCGGTCGACGGCTCCCCGATCTGGCTCCGGCTGTTCGGGCCGAAGGGCGACGTCATCGAGGCGCCGGGGAGGATGGGCACGGGACCCGGCCGGTACGTGATGCGCATCGAGGTGCCCGCGGGCGGCCCGCGGCGGCTCGAGGTCGTGATGCGCGGCACGGGCGACCTCCCGATCACGCTCGTCGACGACCCGTTCACGTTCCGGCCGATCGGCGCGGGGACGGCCCGGCTCGCCGCGCCGCTGCCCATCGCGACGCCCTTCGCAAAGCCCGCCGGACCGGGCGGCCCGGCGGCGCAGCCCGCCGTCGTCCCGCCGCCGGCTGCCGCGGGTGACGTTCCGCCGTGGCTCGCGCCGGCGCTGGCGGTCCTCGTCGTGACGGCCGTCGTGCTCGCGACCGCGGTCGTCGTCCGGCGCGCACGCGGCCGCGGCGACGGTGTCCGGGCCGGCGCCGCCACGCCCGGCGGCGCCTCGGCCGGTCACGGTTCCTGACCCGACGCCTTGGCGCCACCCCCGACCGAGCCGGTCCCGGACCACGCCGCCGACGACGACACGCTGCTGGTCCGACGGGCCCAGGCGGGCGACGCCGAGGCCTACGGCGAGCTCGTGACCCGCCACCAGGGAGCCGCGTTCCGCGTGGCGTACGTGCTGCTCGGCTCCGCGGCCGATGCGGAGGACGCGGCCCAGGAGGGGTTCGTGCGCGCCTATCTCGCGCTGCACCGGTTCCGGACCGGCGAGCCGTTCCGGCCGTGGCTGCTGGAGATCGTCGGCAACGAGGCGCGCAACCGCCGCCGGGCGCGCGGCCGGCGCGAGGGGCTGGCCGAACGCGCGATCGCCGCGGTGCGCGGGTCCCACGCCGGCCCCGCCGCGGCGCCGGCCCCCGAGCTCGAGGCGCTCGCCGGCGAGACCCAGGCCGAGGTTCGCAGCGCGCTCGCGACGCTCGACGACGGCGAGCGGCTCGTGGTCACGTGCCGCTACCTGCTGGGGCTCAGCGAGGCGGAGACGGCCGCCGCGCTCGGGATCCCGGCAGGCACCGTCAAATCGCGGCTCCACCGGGCGCTCCGGCGGCTTCGCGACCGGCTCGAGCCCGCGGGCGTGGCGGAGGTGCCGTCGTGAGCGGCCACGATCCGCGGGGTCTGGACCGGGACCTGCGGTCGGGTGACGTCGACGCGAGGCTGATCGCCGCCGCGGCGTCCGCTACGTGGCCCGCGACGCCGCCGCTCCGCGACGCGGTGCTGGCGCGCCTCCCGACGCCCTTGCCCGACCTCCGGGGCCCGGTGGTCGAGCGGATCGCAGGCTCACGACCCACTGGCACGCAACCCGCCGGCACGCAACCCGCCGGCGCACCCGGGTGGCGCCTGGCGCGGCGCCCCGTCGTGCGGGGCCTCGCGTTGGCGGTCCTCGCCACCCTCGCCCTCGCCGGCGTCGCCGCCGCCCTCGGGTACCGGCTGCCGGGCCTCGACGTCGTGTTCGTCGCATCGCTTCCGCCGGCGGGCGCCGGCCTCGACCTGGGGTCGCCCGTTCCGGTGGCCGACGCACGAGCAGCGGAGAGGCCGGCCGTGCTGCTGCCGTCGGCGCTGCGGTCTCCGGACGCGGCATGGGCCGCGGGGGCGGGCAACCGCCGGATCGTGACGGTCGCCTGGCGCGCCCGACCCGGCGAGCCGGCGATCGCCGGAAGCGACCTTTCCGTGCTGCTCATGGCGGCCGCAGGCGAGGCCGACGAGGCGTTCCTGACGAAGGCGTTGCCGCCCGGCACCCACCTCGAGCGCGTCGCGGTCGGCACGGACGTGGGCTGGTGGATCACCGGTGCGCCCCACGAGCTGCTGTTCCGCCGCGCGGACGGAAGCGCCGGCGAGCTGCCATCGAGGCTGGCGGGCGACACGCTCGTCTTCTCGCGCGACGGCACGCTGTACCGGTTCGAGTCGGCCCTCGGCCGGGACGCCACGGTCGCGCTTGCCCTGACGCTCCGCTGACCACCGCGCCGGCCGGCTCCGAGCAGGGTCCGGCGCGGCAGGGCATCCTTTCCGGCCATGACCACCCAGCGCCCTCCCCGTCCCGACCCGGCCGCGTCCCGTCCGCCGCGCCCGACCCGCCCGCCCGAGGCCACCGACGCCGGGGGCAGCGCTCGAGTCATCGCCGTCGCGGCCATCGTCATCGCCGGGGCGGCGCTCGTGCTCACCGGCTGGCGGGTGCTCGCGCCGGCCTCGTCGAGCTGCCAGGACGAGGCGTGGAACACGACGCCCAAGGACGAGGAGCTGCCCGACGGCTGGTCGGTGAGCGCGACGCAGTACGACATCAGCCGCAAGACGATGTCGTTCCTCGGCCCCGCGCCGGCCGACGAGTCGTCCACGCAGCCCGTGATGTACGTCACGGTCACCTGCTTCGAGCAGGGCGCCGAGGACTCCGTCACGCGATCGGCGCAGGCCGCGAAGGACGCAGGACAGGCGGTCGTCGACCGCGACGACCTCGGCGATGGCGGGTTCAGCGCCGTCGACACGAGCGGCGCGAGCTTCCTCCAGCTGCGCCACGACAAGCTCGTCGTCTACCTCGCCGCGACCGACGCGTCCGACACCGAGGTCGACCAGATGGCCTCGGCGTTCGACAAGGCCCTCGGCGGCGACGGCGGTGCCGTGACGCCGCCGACGCCCGAGGGGTCGGGCGACCTGGGCGCGGTCGATTCGTCGGATCCCGGCGCGTCGGACGCGGTGGACAGCCCGGCCGCCCCGGAGCTCGAGGCACGGATCCCGACCCAGGTCGGCGACACCACGCTCACGCCATCGTCGTACACGGGCGCGGTGTTCAACGAGGACCAGTCGGGACGCGCGCTCGTCGCCGCGCTCCGCGCCGCGGGCCGGCAGCCCGACGACCTGCGGGCCGCGGAGGCCTACGACGACTCGGGCAACACGGACCTGCAGGTGATGGTCGTGACCGTGAACGGGATGGACGTCGCGAAGACGAAGGCGTTCGTCCTCGGGTCGTGGCTCGGCGCGACCGGACCCGGCGTCACGCACGACACGACCACCCTCGCCGGCAACGAGTGGGAGCGCATCGACTACGGCGACGAGGGCACGAAGCAGTACGTGCGGACCGATGGCAACGACGTGATCGTGATCACGACGTCCGACCCGTCGCAGGCGGAGCAGGCGGCGGCCGGGATGAAGTAGGCCGGCGGACGCGTCCCACGCCGGCCGCGGCGTCCCGCGTCGGGCGCGGGTCATCGCCGCGTCACGGTTGCCCGCGACCGTGGGGACCGTGATGATGCCCGCGATGGCCGCCCCGCCCGCCGGACCGATCCTCGTCGTCGACGACGACCCCAAGATCCTGGCGCTCGTGCGCACG
>JAICUI010000115.1 GCA_025935925.1 Chloroflexota bacterium | reverse complement strand
GCAGCAGGGCCGGTGGCTCCTGGCGGCGCTTCTTGACTGGCACCGGCGCGAGGCGAAGCCGCAGTGGTGGGACCACTACCGCCTCCTCGAGGCGCCGATGGACGACCTCCTCGCGGACCACACCGCGCTGGCCGGCCTCCGTTTCGTCGACGACCTCGGCCGCGCCAAGAGCTCGTCCGTCCATCGCTATGCCTTCGACCCGGCACAGGACACGAAGGTGGTGCCGGGCAAGTCCTACCTCGCCCTGTCCCCGGCCGCGGGCGGGACGGGGTGGGACCGGGCCACGGTGACCGTCGTCGGGCTCGACCCGCTGGGCGGCACCGTCGACCTCAAGCGCAATGCCGGCAACCGTCACCCGGTCGCGCTGATCCCGACCGCGCCGATCAGCATGGACACGATGCGCGGCGGCCTGCTCCGGCTCGCCGACCACGTCCTCGCACAGGGCTTCGACGGGGCCGGGCCGTATCGCGCCGCTCGCGACCTCATCCTGCGCGTGCCGCCGCGCGTCGTCGGCGTGCCCGAGGGTGCGGTCCTCGCCCCGGACGGCGCGGACATGACCGCCGTCGCGCGCTCGCTCGCCGTCAGGCTCGCCGCCACGACGCTGCCGATCCAGGGACCGCCGGGCACCGGCAAGACGCACACCGCGGCCCGCATGATCCTCGACCTCGTGGAGCGGGGATGCCGGGTCGGGGTGACCGCCCAGTCGCACCGCGTCATCGAGAACCTGCTGCTGAAGGTCGTCGAGGCGGCCGCCGCCGAGCAGCGGACCGTCCTCGTCGGCCAGCGCGTGGACGCGGACGACGACGTCGGCGCGGCGACCGGCATCGAGCGGATCGCCGACACGAAGACGATCGCTGCCGGGCTTGCGGCCGGGCGCTGGGACGTCGTCGGCGGGACGAGCTGGGTGTGGGCGCGCGAGGACATGGCGTCGGCGGTCGACGTGCTGTTCGTGGACGAGGCCGGGCAGGTGTCGCTGGCGACCGTGTGCTCGGTGGCGGCGGCCGCATCGTCGGTCGTCCTGCTCGGGGATCCGAACCAGCTGCCCCAGGTCTCCCAGGGCACGCACCCGGAAGGCGCGGAGGCATCCGCGCTCGAGCACCTCGTCGCCGGCGCGAAGACCATCGCGCCCGAGCGCGGGCTCCTGCTCGGAACGACGTACCGGCTCCATCCCGACGTCAACACGTTCGTGTCCGACGCGTTCTACGAGGGCCGGCTGGCGACGGCGCCCGGGAACGAGCTCCAGCGAGTCGGCGATGGCGAGGTCGTCGCCGGGACGGGGATCCGGTTCGTGCCGCTGGTCCACCACGGGTCCTCGAACCGGTCGCGCACCGAGGCCGCGTGGGTCGCGGCGGCCGTCGAGGCGCTGGTCGGCCGGACGTGGACCGACGCCCGGGGCGAGGAGCGGACGCTCGCGGTGCCCGACGTGCTCGTCGTCGCGCCGTACAACGCGCAGGTCGCCGAGATCGACCGCGCCGTCATGGATCGCCTCGGCGTCCACGGCAACGTCGGCACCGTCGACAAGTTCCAGGGTCGTGAGGCGCCCGTCGCCGTCTACTCGCTCGCGACATCGACGCCGGACGACGCGCCGCGTGACCTCGAGTTCCTGTACTCGGGCAACCGGCTGAACGTCGCCGTGTCACGGGCGCGCGGGCTTGCGGTCGTGGTCGCGAGCCCCGAGCTGCTGCGGGTCGCGTGCCACACGCCCGAGCAGATGCGGCTCGTGAACGCCTTCTGCCGGCTGGTGGAGATCGCGAACGACCAGCTCGACGGGCGGTCGCGGGCCGCTCCGCCGGAGCTCGGCCCGGTCGCCGTCGTCGCCGACCGCGCGGGCGGCGGCGCCGCGGACCTGCTGCTGTTCCCGGAGCTCGGGCCCGCCGGACGGCGTCGCACCGAGCGGGCCTGACACCTATCGTGATCGGATGCCGTCCCTGACCCCCGACGAGCTCGCCACCGGCCGGCGGCGCGTTCGGAACGCGCTCGTCGCGGGCGTCGCGCTCGGCAGCACGGGCCACATCGCGGCGGTCACCGTCGCCACGATCGTCGCGAGCGAGATGCTCGGGACCCAGGCGCTCGCCGGGGCGCCGGGGGCGACGGTGGTCCTCGGCGCCGCGCTCGGGGCGGTCCTGCTCTCGGCGCTCATGGCACGCACGGGCCGGCGTCGGATCGGGCTGTCCGCGGGGTACGCGACGGGGGTCGTCGGGGCGCTCATCGCGACCGCCGCGGTGATGTCGGGCTCGTTCCCGCTCCTCCTCGCCGGCACGCTCCTGATCGGCTTCGGCAACAGCTCCAACCAGCTGTCGCGGTACGCGGCGGCCGACATGGTTCCGTCCGACCGGCGCGCGTCGGCGATCGGGCTCGTGGTCTGGGGCGCCACGGTGGGGTCCGTCATCGGCCCGACGCTCGTCCCGATCTCGAGCAACCTCGCCATGCAGGCCGGGCTGCCGATGCTCGCAGGGCCGTACCTCGTGCCGGTCGCGTTCGTGGGGCTCGCCGCCGTCCTGTCGTTCACGTTCCTGCGGCCGGACCCATACGAGCTCGCGGACGACCACGCCCGGCCGGTCGCCGGCGCGCCGGCGCAGCCCGTCGGCCCGATCCGCGAGATCCTGCGGCGGCCGGCCGTGCTCGGCGCCATCGTCGCCCTCGTCTGCGGCCAGCTCGTGATGGTCCTGATCATGACGATGACGCCGCTGCACATGACCGAGCACGGCCACGACCTCACCGCGGTCGGGATCGTGCTCTCGGGCCACACGCTCGGGATGTACGCCCTGTCGCCCGTGTCGGGCCGGCTGACCGACCGGTTCGGGTCCGTGCCGACGATCTTCGCCGGCACCGCGGTCCTCGCCGTCTCTGCGCTCATGGCCGCGGCAGCGCCCGGCGACGGCGGGTTCATGCTGCTGCTCGCGCTGTTCCTGCTGGGCTGGGGCTGGAATCTCGGGTTCGTCGCCGGCAGCGCGATGCTCTCGCACAGCCTCGAGCTCCACGAGCGCACCCGGGTCCAGGGCGTGGCGGACGCGATGATCTGGAGCGCGAGCGCGGCCGCCAGCCTCGGGTCGGGGATCATCATGGCCGCGGTCGGCTACACCGCCCTCGGGATCCT
>JAICUI010000057.1 GCA_025935925.1 Chloroflexota bacterium | reverse complement strand
CGCGCCGCCGCGCCCGCCGCCCGGCCCCGCCGCGCGCCACGGCGCGCCGCCCGGCCCATCGCGCGCGAGGTCAGGCCCCGCGCACCGCCCGCACGAACGTGCCGATGGTCGGCGGCTGCCCGTACAGCACCACGCCCGCCCGGTACACCCGAATCGCCAGCAGCATCACCAGCGGGACCGTCGCGATGAGCAGCCCCAGCGACAGCACGAGCTCCCAGGGCTCGACGCGCCCGATCGCCAGCCGCGACACCATCACGAACGGGCTCCACAGCGGCACGTACGAGGCGAACCGGATGAGGAACGACGTCGAGCCCGACAGCGCGAGGACCGCCGGCAGGTAGCCGAGGATCGCGGGGATCGACAGCGGCAGCGCGATCATCTGGAGGTCCTCCGCCCGACTCAGCAGCGACCCGGCGGCGCCATAGAGTGCCGCGTACAGCGCGAAGCCCAGCGCGAAGTACACGAGGAACGCCGCGACGAGACCCGGCGTCAGGCCTGCGAGCGACGTCGCCGCGGTCGGGTCCTCGCCGAACACCGCGTTGCCCATCCGCCCCGACGCGACCATCACGACGAGCGCCGGCCCCAGGACGAGGAGGACCTGCGTCAGCCCGGCGAGTCCGATGCCCAGGATCTTGCCCAGCACCAGCTGGCGCGCCGTGGCCGCCGAGATGAGCAACTCCATGACGCGGCTCGCCTTCTCCGCCACGACGCCCGACGCGACCCACAGGCCGTAGAACACGAGCGTCAGGAACGAGAGCACCACGAACACGATCCCGACGATCCGGCGGCTCGCGTACTCGGCGGTATCGATGGTCGGAGTAGCCGCGTCGCCGCCACCCGCCGCGGCGCCCGCGTCGACGACCGCGAAGGTCGGCGCGACGAACGGGGTGCCGCCCGGCGGCTGGGACGCGGTCCAGTCGAGGACCCCGACCGCGAACGCACCGACCTGCAGCAGCTGCGCGCGGTCCTGCGCCAGCCCGCCGACGGTCACGACCTTGAAGTCCAGCCCGCCCGACGGCTCCCGCGTGAGGACGACCGCGCCGGCCACCGTGCCTTCGCGGACTGCCTCGATCGCCGCATCGGCGCTCGCGGCCCGCACGAAGTCGAAGTTGCGGTCGGCCGCCCCGCCGGCATCGAGCCGCGCGTTGAGGAACCCGTCCATCGTGTTGATGGCGCGGTCGGCGAGCGCCGGGTCGGCCGCGCCCACGACGACCCGCGTCACGCTCGCGCGGTCGACCGCCCGCATCGCGAGCGGACTGAGCGCGATCACGATCGCGAGCCCCATCAGCAGCAGCGTTGAGATGAGGAGCGCGCGCGTGCCGACGCGCTCGCCGTACTCGCGCCGCGACACCAGCCAGACGTTGCGCGCCGTCTCGCGACCTCCCGACGTCACGCCGCGTCCTCCGCCGTGCGCCCGGGCGCGGTCGAACCGGCGGCCCCGGCGGCGGCCGGCGACGCCGGCGCAAGGTGCGCATCCTCGTTCGCGGGCCGGCCGACGACGTCGATGAACACCTGCTCGAGGGTTGGATCCGCGAGCTCGAAGTGCCGCACCCGCGCGCCGGCCGAAATCGCGGCTGCCAGGACGGCATCCGGCTCGACCCCGGGATCGAGCTCGATCGACGAACGGTCCATGCCGGCCTGGATGATCCGCGTCCCGGACACGCCGGCGAGCCACGGCAGCCGGTGATCGCCCTCGACCGCGACGTGGACGAGGCGGCGTCCGGTCGCGCGCCGCACGTCTCGCAGTGGCCCGCCGACCACCATCCGCCCGCGGTCGACGATGGCGACCGACTCGCACAGCGCCTCGGCGACCTCCATCTGGTGGGTCGAGAACACGACCGTCCGCCCGCGGTCGCGGAGCTCGAGGAACGCCTCGCGCAGGAGCAGCACGTTCACGGGGTCGAGGCCGGTGAACGGCTCGTCCATCAGCAGCACCTGGGGCTCGTGCAGGACCGCCGCGATGAACTGGACCTTCTGCTGGTTGCCCTTCGAGAGCTGCTCCGCCCGGCGCGTCGCGAGGTCCTCACCGCGGAACCGCGTGAGCCAGTCGCGGGCGGTGCGCTCGGCGACGTCCCGCGGGATCCCGTGGAGGCCGGCGAAGAACACGAGCTGCTCGAGCACGCGCATGCGCGGGTACAGCCCGCGCTCCTCGGGCAGGTAGCCGAACGTCGACCGCGGCAGCGAGCTCGTCGCGACGCCGTTCCAGGCGACGCGCCCGGCATCGGGCTCGAGGACGCCGAGGGTGATCCGCATCGTCGTCGTCTTCCCGGCGCCGTTCGCGCCCAGGAACCCGAACACCTGCCCGGGCGGAACCTCGAACGCGAGGTCGTCCAGCGCGACGACGGTGCCGAAGCGCTTGGACAGGTGGTCGACGACGAGGCTCATCCGGCCGCGAGCATACCGGCCCCGCCATGCAGGGCCATTCGGGGAAGGTCCTGCATCGCTCGTCGATGATGGTCCGGGTTCGGCGAGCCGCCGCGGTACGATCAGAGCGTGCAGGACCAGCGCATGACTCCCGTGCGGATCGACGCGAACCGCGCGGCGGGGACCGTCACGATCGCGTGGGCCGACGGGCACGAGACCACCTACGATGGCCCGCGGCTTCGATGGCTGTGCCCGTGCGCGTACTGTCGCGGCGAGGCTGGCATGCCGGGCTGGCTCGACACGAACCCGACGCTGACGTCGGACCAGACGCGGCTCGTGGACGTCGCGCTCGTCGGCACCTACGCGATCCAGCCGACCTGGGGGGACGGCCACTCGACCGGCTTCCACACGTTCCACCTGCTGCGCGAGTGGTGCCCGTGCGACGCATGCTCGCGAGACCGCGAGCGGCGCGCCGCGGACACGACCGGCGCCGGCGTGGGCGGCGGCGAGCGCCACTGGCATGGAGGGCATCGATGATCATCGCGACCACGCCGTACGTCGCCGGGCACCGGGTGCAGGAGACGAAGGGCCAGGTGTTCGGGCTCGTCGTGCGCAGCCGGGGCCTGGGCGGCAATCTCGTCGCGAGCCTGCGGTCCATCGCCGGTGGCGAGATCCACGAGTACACGAGCCTCCTCGAGGACACCCGCCGCCAGGCGATCGACCGGATGGTCCAGAACGCGACGCTGGTCGGCGCGAACGCTGTCCTCTCGATGCGCTTCGACTCGTCGGAGCTCGCGGGGACGATGTCCGAGATCGTCGCGTACGGCACCGCCGTCGTCGTCGTGCCGGACGCGTCCGCGACGTCCGTGCCCGAGCTCGCGTCGACCGCCGCAGCGGAGTAGCGCGTGGGCGTCGCCGTCGCCCGGATCCTCGTCGCGTGCATCGGGCTGCTGCTGATCCTCGCCGGCCTCGCGACGGCCGCGGTGACCGGACCCGGCGGCGACCTGTTCGCCGCGCTGTTCCTGTTCGTCCTGGGCATGCTGGCGCTCGCGGCCGTGGCGCTCGAGCGGACCCGCTATCGCTCGCTCCACGCCGAGACCACGGGCGACGGGCCAGGGCCCGGCGGCGGCGAGACCGGGCATCCCGGGCCGAGGTTCCGGCCGACCGAGGAGCGGTTCGTCGATCCCACGACCGGCGTCCCGATGCGCGTCTGGCTCGAGACCGCGACGGGCGAGCGCCGGTACGTCGCGGATCGCTGAGCCGGACGCCCGCACCACCGGCTGCGCCACGGTCGATCCCCCGAATGGGGCTCCACGGGTCGGGTGGTATCCTCACTGGCCCGGCCGCCGCCGGGCACGGACGGTCGTCACGCCTGTGCGCGAGGCGCGACCCGAGCGCTAGAGGACCGATGGCCACCGTTCGTCCCGCACCCGGACCCCGCATTGCCAGCCGGCCGCGGCGTCGTCCGACGCGGGAGCAGCGGGACCCGATCCTCAACCGCGAGCTCTCGTGGATCGACTTCAGCGCGCGCGTGCTCCACGAGGCCGCCGACGGCCGCAACCCACTGCTGGACCGGGTGAAGTTCCTCGCCATCTTCGCGGGGATCCTCGACGAGTTCTTCCAGGTGCGCGTGTCCGGCCTCCGGCGCCAGGTCGAGAGCGGCCGCTCGTACATCAGCACCGACGGGATGACGCCCCAGGAGCAGCTCGACGCGATCCGCCGCCGCGTCGGCGACCTCGTCGCCGAGCATTCGGCCCTCTGGGCGCACATCCGCGGGGAGCTCGCCGCGGCCGGGATCCTGATCCTGGACTACGACGCGGTCCCCGAGCACCACGACACCCTCCGGCGCCGGTTCCACGACGAGATCTTCCCGGTCCTGACCCCGCTGGCGGTCGATCCGGGCCACCCGTTCCCGTACATCTCGACGCTGAGCCTGTCGATCGCGGTCGGCCTGCGCGACCCGGAGACCGGCGAGAAGCGGTTCGCGCGGGTCAAGATCCCGCCGCTGCTCCCCCGCCTGTTCGAGGTGGAGCGCGACAAGTTCGTCCTGCTCGACCAGGTCATCGAGGCCAACCTCGACGAGCTCTTCCGCGGCATGGAGATCCTCGAGACCCACCTGTTCCGCGTCACCCGCGACGCGGACATCGCGATCGAGGAGGACGAGGCCGACGACCTGCTCGAGGCGATGGAGGAGGAGATCCGCCGCCGCCGCTTCGGCGAGGCCGTGCGCCTCGAGATCGAACGCTCCATGCCGGACGTCACGCGGCGGATCCTGATCCACGGCACGGGCGTCCACGAGGAGGACTGCTTCGAGATCGCCGGGATGCTCGACCTGACGGCCCTCTGGCAGCTGGTCGCCCTCGACCGGCCGGACCTCAAGGCGCCCGAGTACAGCCCCGTGATCCCGCCGCGACTGATCCCCCTCGACGACGACGAGCCGGTCGACATGTTCGCGCTGATCCGGTCCGGCGACCTCCTCGTCCACCACCCGTACGAGTCGTTCACGGCGTCGACCGAGCGGTTCATCGACCAGGCCGCCGACGACCCGGACGTCCTGACGATCAAGCAGACGCTGTACCGGACGTCGGGCGACTCGCCCATCGTGCGCTCGCTGATCCGCGCCGCCGAGAAGGGCAAGCAGGTCGTCGTCCTCGTCGAGATCAAGGCGCGCTTCGACGAGGAGGCGAACATCGTCTGGGGCCGGCGCCTCGAACAGGCGGGCGCGCACGTCGTGTACGGCCTCGTCGGCCTCAAGACCCACTCCAAGGTCTGCCTCGTCGTCCGGCGCGAGGGAAGCGGGCTGCGCCGGTACGTCCACATCGGGACCGGGAACTACAACAACAAGACGGCCCGCCTGTACACCGACATCGGGCTGTTCACGTGCCGCGACGAGATCGGCGCCGACGTCACGGACCTGTTCAACGTGCTCACGGGCCTGTCGCGGCAGCGGGCGTTCCGGCGGCTGCTCGTGGCGCCGATGACGCTGCGGCCGAGGTTCGTCGAGCTCGTGGCGCGCGAGGCGGCCAACGCCCGGGCCGGCGCACCCGCGCGGATCGTCATCAAGTGCAACGCGATCGTGGACAACGGGGCGATCGAGGCGCTGTACGACGCGTCGCGCGCCGGCGTGGACATCGACCTGATCGTGCGCAGCGCCTGCTGCCTCGTCCCCGGCGTGGAGGACGTCTCGGAGCGGATCCGCGTCCGCTCGATCGTGGGCGAGTTCCTCGAGCACTCGCGGATCTGGATGTTCGCCAACGGCGGGCGGCCGGAGTGGTACATCGGCTCGGCCGACCTGATGGAGCGCAACCTCGACCGGCGCGTCGAAGCCGTGACGCCCGTCGACGATCCGGAGGCGCAGGCCCGGCTGGGCAGGATCATCGAGGTCATGCTCGCCGACGACCGGCGGTCGTGGCTGCTCCGGCCCGACGGGAGCTGGATCCGGACGGAGGTCGCGCAGTCGCGGGAGGGCACGATCGACACGTTCGCCGTGCTCAAGGAGGACGCGGTCGCGGCGGCGGCGCTCAGCGACGTGACGCCGCAGCAGGTCGCCTCCGGATCGCTGGACCCGCGAGCGTGACCACCCTGGACGAGGCGGCGGCAATCGACGGGTTCGAGATCGAGCTCAAGTACCGGATGACCGACACGGCCGCCGGCGACCGGCTCCTCGCCGCTGACGAGCTCGCGGGTCTCCACGCGGTCGACGACGTGACGACGGTCGTCGACGAGGACCGCTATGTCGACACGGCCGACGGCGCGCTCGAGGCGGCCGGGTACGCCGGTCGGTTCCGGTCGCAGGGCGAGCGGACGGTGATCACGCTCAAGGGCCTCGCACGACACGACGAGGGTGGTGTCGTGCACCGGCGGGCGGAGCTCGAGGGCGACGCCGATCCGGCGCAGGCCGCGGCCTCGTGGCCCGCGTCGCCGGCGCGCGACGAGCTGATGTCGCTGGCGGGCGACGAGACGCTGCGCGACGTCGTGCGGATCCGGCAGGTCCGCCGCAAGCGGCGCTACGGCGCGAACGGCTCGATCGTGGAGCTGTCGGTGGACGACGTGGAGGTGCTGGTCGAGGACCGGGTCGTCGAGCGGTTCGGCGAGCTCGAGGTCGAGCTCCGCGAAGGGTCCGCGTCCGTGCTCGAGCCGCTGGTCGACCTGCTCGCCGAGGTCGAGGAGCTGGTGCCCGCGGAGACGTCGAAGCTCGAGCGGGCGCTCGAGGCCGTCCGCCACGACGCCGAGGTCGGCGAGGTGCCCGAGACCGTCGGCGTCCCGGACGGGGCCGAGAACGGGACGGCCGATGGCGAGCTCGCGGTCGAAGCGGCGCCGCTCGACGGCACGGCGCCCGCCGACGGCCTCGTCGAGCCCGGCAAGCGCCAGACGCGGAAGGTCGTCAAGTCGCGGAAGGCGGACAAGCGCCCGAAGGCGTCGAGCGCCGCAGTCCCGGATGCGGCCAGCGCCGCGAGCGCCGACGAGGTGCCGGCAGCGGCCCCGGAGGCGGGCGAGGCCGGCCTGGACGCGGAGGCGCCCGCCGAGCCCGTCCTGCCGCGGATCGTCGTGCCGAAGACCCCCGGCGTGTTCGCCGACGACCACCTCGCGGAGGCGGGCCGCAAGGTGCTCCGCTTCCATCTCGCCCGGATGGTCGCCCGCGAGGAGGGCACGCGCTCAGGCAAGGACGCCGAGGAGCTCCACGCGATGCGCGTCGCGACCCGGCGCCAGCGCGCGGCGTGGCGGGTATTCGGCGACGCGTTCGACGCCGACCGGACCGAGCGCTACCGAAAGCGCCTCAAGTCGGTGGCGAGCGACCTCGGGGCGGTCCGCGACCTCGACGTGCTGATCGAAGCCGCCGAGGCATACCGCGATCGACAGTCGCCGGCCGAGGCCGAGGGGCTCGAGCCGCTGCTCCAGGGCTGGCGGACGCGTCGCGACGCGGCCCGCGTCGTCCTCATCGACGAGCTCGACAGCGGGCGCTACCGGCGCTGGGTCGACGGCTACGTCGCGTTCGTGCAGGCCGAGGGCGTGGCGGCGCGGCCCGTCGGGCCGACCGATCCGCACCGCGTCCGCGACTCGATGCCCTCGCGCATCTGGGCCGCGTACGAGGCGTGCCGCGCGTACGAGCCGGTGATGCGCTGGGCCGACGTGCCGACGCTCCACGAGCTGCGGATCGCGGCGAAGTGGCTGCGCTACACGCTCGAGTTCGTGCGCGAATCGCTCGGGCGCGACGCGGGTCCCGTCATCGAGCGCGTCGTGGCGCTCCAGGACCACCTCGGCTGGCTGCACGACGCCGACGTCGCCGCCGGCCTCGCACGCGCGTTCCTCGTCGAGCACGCCGGCGACCTCACCGAGCCGCAGAGCGCGGCGATCGGCCGCTACCTCGTCGATCGCGAGCGCGAGCTCGCCCGGCTGCGCCGGACCGTGGGTCCGCCGTGGCGCGGCGTGTCGTCGGTGTCGTTCCGGCGCGCGCTCGGCCGGGTGGTGGCCGGGCTCTAGTCGAGGGGCGACGAGCCCCAGCCGGCCGCGAGCCGCGGGAGGCGGTCGCGCCATGCGCCGCCCGCTGCGGTGGTCGCCAGGAGCAGCCCGGACCGGATCCCCTCCTCCGACACGCGCAGGCGGTCGGCGCCGAAGCGCTCGAGGATCGCGTCCACGATCAGCGCGCCTGCGGGCAGGATCCGCGCGCGCTCGGGCCGGATCAGGTGGCGTGCGGCCGCCTCGTGGCTGCGCTCGACGGTCAGCATCGCGAGCGCCACCGTGACCCTTCGGCGCGTCAGCATCCGGTCGATCGCCGTCGCGGGCAAGAGCTTCAGGAGGTTGCTCGCGGTCCCTCCGACGGCGACGATCTCGCCCGGTTGCAGGTCCGGCAGCTTCGCGACCTCCTCGCGAACCCGGACGCGCAGCGCGTCGATCTCGGCGAGCGACGGCGGGTCGCTGCGCACGAGCTCGTGCGTGAGTCGAGCCGTGCCGAGCGGCAGCGCCCCGGCCAGCACCGTGCCGTCCGGCTCGGTCACGACGATCTCCGAGCTGCCGCCCCCGATATCGACGACGAGCGTGGAGGCGGCCAGCGGCCGGCCGCCCGTGACGCCGAGGAGCGTCAGCAGGCCCTCCTCGTCATGGTCGACGACGTGGAACGCCACGCCCGCGCGTGCGGTGACGGCATGCACGGCGGCCGCGGCGTCGTCCGCGCGGCGCATCGGCTCGGTCCCCACGACCGTGATCGGGTCGGCCGCAAGCTGGCGCGCGGCGTCGACGTAGGCGCGGATCGCCGCGGCGAGATCCTCGCGCGTCGCGGCCCCGAAGCGTCCGTCGACGACGATCCGGTCGCCGAGGCCGAGGAACACCGACTCGTCGAGCACGGGGACAACCTGGTGGTCGCCGACGGCGGCCACCAGCAGATGAACGCTCGTCGCTCCGACGTCGATCGCGGCCGCGATCCGGGCGCCCGGTTGGACGTCGAGCGGCGCCTCAGCGGCATCCGCCGCGACGGAATCCGGCTCCGCAGCGCGGTCATCGGCGGCGACGGAAACGGGCTGGGCCGGACCGTCGTCGCCCGCGGTCGGTCTCGGCTCGAGCGCCGGCGCATCGGGCTGCCGAACGGCAACCACGTCCGGTCCCGCCTGGATCGGGTGCTGGGCCGCACCGGAAAGCCGCATCTCATCGATGACGCCGGGCGGAACCGTCGGCGACGTCAGCTTGGGTGGCTTCTCGGGTGTCGTCGACCGCCCGACCATGTCGACGATGCGCCCCGCCGCCGGCTCCGCGGCCTGCCGCACGAGACCGGCCACCTCGCCGAGGATCGCGCCGGCGGCGGCGGCAACCTGGCCGGCCTGCCCGGCGATCGACCTCGCGCGCGACACACCGCCGCCCGTGTTTTGCTTGCGAAGCTTGGCCTTCTTCGGCGCTGTCTTCGCGCGCTTGTTGCCCTTCGGGGCCTTCGCGGGCTTCGGGGCCTTCGCGGGCTTCTCGCCCTTCGCGGCCTTCGCCGCCTTCGCCGCCTTCGCCGCCTTCGCGGACTTGTCGCGCTTCGAGGCCTTCGCGGGCTCGTCGGCTTTCGCGGCTTTCGCGGGCTTGTCTGCCTTCGCGGCGTTCGCGGCGTTCGCCGCGTTCCCGGGCTTGTCAGCCTTCGCGCGCTTCGCCGCCTTCCCCGCCTTCGCCGCCTTCGCCCGCTTCGCGGCCTCTCGCTTCGTCCCCTTGCCCTTGCCGCGTTTCGTCGTGGCCGCGGCTGCGGACATGTCCGACGCGGGCGTGCCCCCGAGCGGTTGCTCGGCCGAGTCGCCGCCGTCGCCCGCCAGCTCGCCCTTCGCCACGACGACCTCCACTCGGCGCCACGCCGCGCGGCGCAACCCCGCCAGTCTGCCGCACCCCACCGGTCGCCGTCGGTCCTGCAGGTCGACGTCGTGCCCGGTGATGTCGGTCCGATGGCTCGTTGCCCGCGGGTTGACCCCGTCCGAACGCGTTCATGCGCCGGGCGACCGTCCGGCTCGAGGCCCGGCCCGCCCGGCGCTCCTCCTGCGACCCGGGACACGAGGCCGGACTCGCGACGCGTTAACCGGGCCTTGACCAGGCTGCAACGGCGGGTTCACCTGCGGGCTCGAGCATCGCGACGTCAGCCAATGGAGTGCGGGCGACCAGCGACGTCGCCGACCTGTCCGAACCGGGAGGAACACGGATGCTCTCGACCTCGAAGCGGGTCGGAACCCTGGCGCTCGCGGCGTCGCCGTTCGTCGCCGCCTGCAGCGGATCCGGTGCCACGAACGCGCCGACCTCGACCACCGGCACGGCGCCGTCGACCGCGCCCTCCGCCGACCCCGTGGCGTCGGCCGTCACGGGCGGCATGAGCTGCGTCCAGGGCTCGATCACCGCCGCTGGCTCCACCGCGCTCCAAGCCCGTCGTCGACGCGGCCGGCAAGCAGTACGTCGCCGGGTGCGCCGGCGCCACCGTCAGCGTGGAGGGCGGCGGCTCCGGCACGGGCCTGACGCAGGTGCTCCAGGGAGCCGTCGACATCGGCAACAGCGACGTCACCGCCGAGGAGAAGCTCAAGCCCGACGAGGCATCGCAGCTCGTCGACCACGTCGTCGCGAAGCAGGGCTGGGTCATGGTGGTGAACCCGGACATCACGGGCGTCACGAACCTGACGACGCAGCAGGCGACCGACATCTGGACCGGCAGGATCACCCGGCGTCGACCTGCTGTCGCCGTCCGTGCGGACGGTCGAGCTGCGGCGGCGCGTCGGCATGGTGTTCCAGCGGCCGAACCCGTTCCCGATGTCGATCTACGAGAACGTGGCGTACGGTCCGCGCCGGCACGGGGTCGGCAACAAGGCCGAGCTCGACGAGATCGTCGAGCGCTCGATCCGTCTCGGGCCGGTTCGGCTGAGCCTGGGGAGCTGTACACCATGACCGACGAGCAGCGCACGCTCATCGAGGCCGTGACCGACCAGGTGACGGGCATCGTCCACCAGGCGGACCGGAGCGCGCCGCTCGGCCACATCGAGCGGCCGCACGGCATCCGCAGCACCTACGACCGCGAGCTGTCCGAGGTGAAGGACAACGTCCACCGCATGGGCGCGATGGTCGAGAGCCAGATCGGCGCCGCCATCGCCGCGCTCATCGCCCACGATGCCGACGCGGCGTTCAAGGTGATCCTCGACGACCGCCAGGTCAACGAGGTGCAACGCAAGGCGACGGCGATGGTCGCCGCCGTGATCGCGACCCAGAACCCGGTCGCACGCGACCTGCGCTACCTGCTCACGCTCGACCACGTCTCGCACGAGCTGGAGCGCATGGGCGACCACGCCGGGTCCGTCGCGAAGCAGGCACGCAAGCTCGCGCCGCACGCGCCGCTCAAGAACTACGTCCTGCTGCCGCGCCTCGGCGAGGAGGTCGTGAACCTCGTCAACGGCATCATCCGCGCCCTCGTCGACGTGGACGAGGTGAGGGCGCGGGAGGTCGCCTCACTGGACGACGAGGTCGACTCGCTGTATCACCGGATCTTCGACGAGGTGCTCGTCCTGATGCGCGACGACCCGGCGAACGTGGAGCCGGGCACGCGGATCCTGTTCGCGTCGCACTACCTCGAGCGCATCGGCGACCGGGTGACGAACATCGCGGAGGACATCGTGTTCCTCGCCTCGGGCGAGGTCGAGGATCTCAACCCGTGACCGGAGGCCCGCCGTGACGACGCTGTACCTGCTGCGCCATGCGCATGCCGGTGACCCCCAGGACTGGCGGGGCGACGATGACCTCCGGCCGTTATCCGAGAAGGGCCGCCGGCAGGCGACGCGCCTGGGCGCCGTGCTCTCGTGCTGGAGCGACGCTCCGAACCTGCTGATCACCTCGCCGCGCGTCCGCGCGCGCGAGACCGCGGAGCTCGTCGCCGAGGCGCTGGGTGCCGAGGTCATCGAGGACCGCCGGCTCGCGCGGCCGCTCGACGCAGCGGTCGCGGCCGCGATCGTCGCCGCCCACGATGCCGCGCGCCCGTGCCTCGTCGGTCATGACCCGGACCTGTCGTCGCTGCTCGGCGAGCTGCTCGGCGTCGGCGAGGTGCCGATGCGCAAGGGCGCGCTGGCACGCGTCGACTTCGAGGGCGCGATCCGTCCCGCGCGTGGAACGATTCGGGTCCTGCTCCCGCCGGAGCTCGTGACCGGCAAGTAGCGGGGCCCGCGCCCTCAGCCCGGCCGCCAGGACCAGCGCATCCGCTCCACCAGTGGTGCGCCGGGGCGGACCGTGTCCGGGTGGTTGTTGAGGGCGTCCGGCGGCCCGGATTGCGGCTCGACGCACACGGCATGCGACGGCTGCGTGTACACGACCCACCACGGGCAGCTCGACCCGATCGTCAGCCGGAGCCGGCCGGGCCAGTGCAGCTCGGGCTCGGCGGCGACGTCCGTGAACGCGTCGTCCCATGGGCCGGGCGACGGGCGGACGCGCTCGCCGGTCGGGATGCCCTCGGCGTCGCGGACGAGCATCTCGCCCGCCTCGAACCGGAGCCTCACCGGCTCGTCGCCCTCGGCGAGCACGCGTCGGAACCAGGGGTGCCAGCCGATCACGCCCGGCATCGGCTCACCGGCGTCGAGCGCCATCGTGACCTCGAGCGCGTCCCCGTCGAGCCGGAAGCGCTGCGTCACCCGGGCGCGGAACGGCCAGCGTTCGTCGAGCTCGATCGCCAGCTCCCCGTCTCCGGTCACCGTCCACGGCCGGTCCAGGACGACGCCGTGGATCGCGTGCGGCGGCATCGTCAGCGGAAGCGCGTGCTCCTCGCCGCGGAACGTGAACCGGCCGTGCCGCGTCCGCCCGGCCCAGGGCGCCATGGGGTAGCTGCCCCACTGGATCGGGTCCGGGTTGCGGCCGACGAGCAGCTCGAGGCCGTCGACGGTGAGCGAGCCGAGCCGGCCCCCATCGGCGGGAAGGATCGTCGCCACCGCGACGCCGGCGCGGAGGACGAGCTCGTCGCCGGTCATCAAGCGTCGCCGGGTGGCGTGGCGGCGGCTGGGCCGTCATCGGGTCGGCCGCCGTCGGGTCGCGTGTCGCCTGGCCGCTCGCCGCCCACTCGGGGGTCGCCGAGCGCGGCGCCTTCGACGCATGCCGCGAGCACCCCGAGCCGTTCGAGGCGGCGCATCGTCGGCCGGCGGCGGACGGTCCACGCGACAACGCCGAGTCCTGCCGCTTGCGCCCGCTCGACCGCGGGCGGCGTGATCGCGGCCCACAACACGGCGACCGCACGGCAGCCGAGCCCGAGGGCGAACGACAGCGTCGCCGGCGCGAGGTCATCCGCGATGAGCCAGCGAGGCCATGCGGGGAGCCGGTCGGCCATCACAGCCAGGGACCGCCCGTCGAACGAGGAGATCGCGGCGTCGGTCGGTGCCTCGCCGCGCGCGCCCCGGAGCGCCGCGGCCGTCGCGTCGCCGTGGTCGTCGCCCTTGAGCTCGACGTCCAGCCACGCGCCCGGGAGCGCGGCGAGCACCGCTGCGAGCGCCGGCACCCCCGCAAGCGTGAGCTCCGCCGCGGGCAGCGCGTCGACGCGCGTGTCGCGGTGCTGGACGCGGCGCAGCGTGTCGTCGTGGATGACGACCGGGGTGCCGTCGCGCGCGATCCGCACGTCGAGCTCGACGCCGTCGCAACCCGGCACACGCATCGCCGCCTCGAACGCCGCGATCGTGTTCTCGGGCGCGAACCGCCAGTCGCCGCGATGCGCGAGGCGCAGCATCCCGCTCACGCGACCGCGACCGGGGCCGCCGGGATCGTCACCGTGAACGTCGACCCCTCGCCCTCCTGGGAGGTCACCCGAATCGTCCCGCCGTGGCCCTCGACCACGTGGCATGCGATCGCGAGCCCGAGGCCGCTGCCGGTGCCGCGCGCCCGCGCCCGATCGACCTTGTAGAAGCGCTCGACGGTCCGCGACCGGTCGGCCCGCGCGATGCCGATCCCGTGGTCCGCGACGGCGACCTCGACGCCAGCGTCGACCGGGCGCACGGACACCGTGACGTCGCCGCCGTCGGGGCTGAACTTCACGGCGTTGTGCACGAGGTTGACGATCACCTGCCCCAGGCGCTCGCGATCGCCGCGGACCCGCGGCACCCCGGGGTCGATCTCGGTGCGCAGGGCCACGCCGCTCCGCTCCGCCAAGAGCCGCAGCCGCTCGGCGGAGGTCTCGGCCAGGCGCCCGAGGTCGACGTCGTCCTCGAGGCGCAGCTGGGAGCCGCCCTCCGTGACGTCCTCGAGCACGGCAACGAGCCGGCCGTCGGCCAGTCGCGTCGCCCAGACCGCGAGCGTCCTGCGATCGACGGAGCCGACCTTCACCTCCGCCGTGGCCGAGCCGCCGCGCGGGATCGCGTCGAACGCCGCCTCCACGCGCGCGTCGAGGAACGCCTCCATGAGGCTCCGCCCGACGACGCGGCCCGGCGGGAAGCCGAGCAGGCCCTGCGCAGCGGCGTTCGCCGCGGCCACCCGCCGGTCGACCCCGAACTGGACGATCCCCACCGGCACGAGATCGAGGTCCAGGTCCATCGTCCCGAGCATCGCACACGGGCGTCAACGCGCGCGGCGCACCTCGGGACCCGCCGCCGCGCTCGCCCGTGCCGCCGGCGCCGTCGCCGCCGTCCAGGCCCCGACGAGGCCCTGGTACACCGGCGGCGCGAACGCGTGCCGGAGCGCGGTCACGTGCCCGATCCGCGCCCCGAGGCGTCGCGCCCGGGTCGCGGTCGCCGGCGCCAAACCGTCCACGGGGATCGCGGCCGACGTGTCGCGCGCGGCCAGGAACGCGGAGATCCGCAGCGCCTCGTCCTCCTCGCGGTCCAGCGAGGCCGGCCACGGGCGGTCGTCACCCGCGATCCCCTGCGAGGCGCGCAGGAACGCGGCGACCTCGTCGCTCGTGAGCGCCGCGGCGCGGTCCCGGACCGCCGCGACCTGGTCGCCGTTCGGGCCGTACCGCGGCTGGTCGATCGACGCGTCCCAAGCCCGGAGGAGCCGGTCGCGCGCCCGGCCGCGGAACGGCTCGGCGAGGAGGTCGTCGAGGAACGACGCCAGCACGAGCTCGGCCGCGACGCCCAGCAGGCCTTCCCGGACGCCCGCCTCGGCCCAGCGATCGCGCGGGACGCGGCGGACGAGCTCGCGTTCGGCCCTGGCGAACGCGCCCTTGGCCTCGGGTGGCAGGAACCGACGGACCGTCGCGAGGAACGCGATCGGCGGCGGCTCCGCGGCGGCGAGCCGATCGAGCTCGTCCGGGGTCAGCCGTTCCACGCGGTCCAGGAACCGCGCCAGCCGCTCACCCGAGTCGCCGTGGACGAGGTCCGGCCGGGTCGATCGCGGCGCATGCGCGGCGTGCGCGGGTCCCGTCGCGTGCGCGGACGGCGGCGGCGGCCACGCCTCGCGACCGCGGGGGTGCCAGCTCGGGCGCCGCGGGCGGCCGGTCGCGTGCGGCGCCAGGCCCAGGCGCTCGGCGTCGTACCTGGCCCGCAGCTCAGGGTCCGACAGCCAGTCATGCGCGACGTTGATCCGCTTTGCGCGGTCGAGCGCCTTCGCGTCCTCGCCCGCGACGTCGGGGTGATGGCGCTTGAGCAGCGCCCGCCACGCGAGCTCGATCGCCTCGGGCGACGCGTCGGCGGCGAGCTGGAGCGTGGCGTACAGGTCGTCGTCCGGGACCAGCTGGGCGGGCACGGGCCGGGCTCCCGCGGGCGGCTAGGCCGGGGTCGGGACGCGTCCGGTCAGGAACGCCTCGACGTCGTCGACCGCCCGCACCTGCTTCTCCCCGGTGGCCCGGTTCGTGACCTCGACGCCGCCGGCGGCGAGCGAGCGGGGGCTGACCGTCAGGATCCAGGGCATCCCGAGGAGCTCCGCATCGGTGAACTTCACGCCGGGCGACTCGTCGCGGTCGTCGTACAGGATCTCGTGGCGGTCCCCGGCGGCCTTGGCCGCGTCGTGGAGCCGGTCGGCGACCTCGACGACGTGCGGATCCCGGTTCCCGCCGAGCGCGACGAGGTGCGCCGCGTACGGGGCGACCTCCGCGGGCCACGCGATGCCCTTGTCGTCGTGGTGGGCCTCGACGACGCACGCGACGTTGCGGCCGAGCCCGATGCCGTACGAGCCCATGACGATCGGGTGGCGCTCGCCGTCCTCGCCGAGGTACTCGGCGCCGAGCGCCTCCGTGTACTTCGTGCCGAGCTTGAAGATGTTCCCGACCTCGATCCCGTTCCGCAGGATCACCGTCCCGCCGCACTGCGGGCAGGGGTCGCCCTCGCGGACGCTGGCGATGTCGGTGATCACGTCGGGCGTGTAGTCGCGCGGGACGTTGACGTTGCGCAGGTGGACGCCGGGCTTGTTCGCGCCGGCGACCAGGTTCCGGCTGCGGGCGGCGAGGCTGTCGACGACCACGACGGCATCGCGCGCCCCGATCGGCGAGCCGTACCCCGGCTGCATGCCGCGCGCGGTGATCTCCTCGACCTGGGCGGGACGCAACCCGCCCGTCGCCTTGATCGCGTTGACGAGCTTGGTCTCGTTGACGTCGTAGTCGCCCCTCACGATCGCCACCACGAACCGCCCGTCGCCGGTCACGAAGAACGCGGCCTTCGCGGTGCGGCTGGCGTCGATGCCGAGGAACCGCGCGAGCGCGTCGATCGTCGTCGTGTCGGGCGTCGCCACCTCCTCGACGGGGAGCTCGTCGTCGGCCGGCGGTTCGGGCGCCGTGGTCGGCGCGACCTGCTGGTTCGCCGCGTAGCCACAGGCCTCGCACAGGACGAGGCGGTCCTCGCCGTAGGGGTTGAGGACCATGAACTCGTGCGCGAGGCTGCCGCCCATCATGCCGACGTCGCTGCTCACGGGGATCGCATCGAGGCCGAGGCGCTCGAAGATCCTGGTGTACGCGCCGTGATGCGCCCAGTACGCGGCGTCGAGGCCGGCCTCGTCGCGGTCGCAGGAGTAGCTGTCCTTCATCACGAACTCGCGGACGCGGATGAGGCCGCCGCGGGACCTCGGCTCGTCGCGGAACTTCGTCTGGAAGTGGTAGACGATCAGCGGCAGCTGGCGGTAGCTCTTGACGATGTCGCGCAGCAGGTCCGCGACGACCTCCTCGTGCGTCATCGCGATCACCATGTCGCGGCCGGCCCGGTCCTTGAACCGGACCATCTCGTTCCCGATGGCGTCGTAGCGTCCCGACTCGCGCCACAGGTCGGCCGGGTGGTTGACGGGCATCTCCATCTCCTGCCCGCCGATCGCGTTGATCTCCTCGCGGATCACCTGCTCGACCCGCTGCGTGACGCGGAACCCGAGCGGCAGCAGCGAGTACAGGCCCGCGCCGAGCTGCCGGACGTAGCCCGCCCGGGTGAGCAACCGGTGGCTCGGCATCTCGGCGTCGCTGGGATCGTCGCGCAGGGTCGTGAAGAACAGCTGGGAGAGGCGCATGGCGCGCAGTCTACCGGGCGGGACCTCGCGGCCGGCTCCGGCGCGGCGGCGCCGGCGGGTCCAGCAGCGGCGTGGCGCCCGGCGCGTCCGGCGGCGTGGCGCCCGGCGCGTCCAGCCGCGTGGCGCTCTGCGCCGTGGTCCACCGTTCCCCGGCCCCCGCGTCCCGCCGCAGCGCGCCCACGGTTCGGGGTGCCGAGCCTCGCGTCGGGTCGCCGCGCGCCCAAGGCTCCGGGTGGCGACCCTCGCGTCCGGTCGCCTCGCGCCCAAGACTCCGGGTGGCGACGCTCGCGTCACAGCACCTGCGTTCGGATTCCGGTACCGCCCTGTTCCCGGGAGGTGACAGCGCCGACCGAGGCAGGTCGCGCCGGTGCCGGGGAGGCACCCCGACGACGCATTCGACACCGAAACCGGGTCATCCGTGTCGCGATCGTGCCTGCAGGGCGCCGATCGTCGCGAGCGAGGTCGGCGGTGTCACCTCTGAGGCACGTCGCGGCCGATCGGACCGAGCGGCGGCCGATCTGGCGACCCGCGGTGGCGCCGCTCCGATAAGTCCGGGGTGAGCCCGGCTGCCGATGCTTGTCGCATGCCGACTCGACTGCAGGCGCAAGCCGACCGCCGCGCCGCGCTCGTGCGGCGGGACCTCGCCGAAGGGCTCGTGCGCCTCGCGGGCGACACAGGGGTGTCCCAGGCGGCGCTCGCCTCGGCCGCGGGTATCTCGCGACCGTACCTTTCGAAGATCCTCGCCGGCCGCGCGTCGCCGACGCTCGAGGTGTACCAGCGACTCGCGACGGTCCTCGGTGCGGACCTTTCGGCGAAGCTCTTCCCGAGCACCGGCGCAACGATCCACGACCGACACCAGGCACCGATGCTCGAGCACCTCCTCGCGGCCAGGCACCCACGGTGGGAGGCGTTCACCGAGGTCGCCGTGCGCCGGCCGAGCCGCGGCTGGATCGACCTCGTGCTTCACGATCCGCGCGAGCGGACCCTCATCGCCTCCGAGCTGCAGTCGGAGCTTCGGCGGCTCGAGCAGCAAGTCCGCTGGCACGAGGCGAAGGCAGACTCGCTGCCTTCGTGGGACGAATTCGGATACCTGGGTGAAGGAGCGCGGACGTCGCGGCTCCTCGTCGTCCGCAGGACGCGCGCCACGCGGACGGTCGCGGCCGAATATGCGCGCCAGCTCCGCGCCGCGTACCCCGCGCACCCGGACGATGCCATCGCCGCGCTCACCGGGACCCAACCGTGGCCGGGCGCCGCGCTCGTGTGGATGGACCTCGCGCACGGCGACCCGCGGCTGGTCGGCGGGCGGTGAACGGCCCGCATCGCGCGGTTGACGTCCGGTATGCTCCCCGCTCGCCGGTGACGCGCCTCCGTGCGCACGCGCCTCCCGGCCCGCGCCGAGGACGCCACCC
Organism: Chloroflexota bacterium; assembly: GCA_025935925.1. Taxonomy (GTDB): domain Bacteria; phylum Chloroflexota; class Limnocylindria; order Limnocylindrales; family CSP1-4; genus CAIXZV01. The sequence goes on along the minus strand of JAICUI010000057.1, from coordinate 2,822 downwards.
ATCGAAGGCTTCACGCTCGGCCTGCTGGCGGTCATCGCGCTGGCGGTCGTGTTCGACTACATCAACGGGTTCCACGACACCGCAAACGCGATCGCGACGTCCGTGGCCACGCGGGCGCTCCGTCCGCAGCACGCCCTGCTCATGGCGGCCGCCTTCAACTTCATCGGCGCGTTCGCCGGCACGGCGGTGGCCAAGACGATCGGCGCCGGGCTCGTCGACGAGCAGACGACGACCCAGCTCGTCGTCGCCAGCGCGCTGCTGGGCGCCATCGCCTGGAACCTCCTCACGTGGTGGCTCGGCCTCCCGAGCTCCAGCAGCCACGCGCTCATCGGCGGGCTCCTCGGGGCGACGATCGCGGCGGTCGGCACCGGCGCCGTCAAGTGGGACGGGGTCGTCAACAAGGTGCTGGTGCCCCTGGTCACCTCGCCGGTGATCGGGTTCGTGGGCGCCTTCGTACTGATGATCCTGCTGCTGTGGGTCTTCCAGCACGGCGACCGCAAGCCGCTCGCGAACCGGTTCCGGCGCCTCCAGGTGTTCTCCGCCGGGTACATGGCGTTCGCCCACGGCAGCAACGACGCCCAGAAGACGATGGGCATCATCACGCTCGCGCTGTATTCGGCCGGGGTGATCTCGACGGTCGAGGTCCCCGTCTGGGTCATCGTGATCTCGGCAACGGCGATCAGCCTCGGAACGGCGATCGGCGGCTGGCGGATCATGCACACCATGGGCCACCGGGTCGTCGAGCTCGAACCGGTCCACGGCTTCGCCGCCGAGACGACCGCCGCCACGGTCATCCTCGGCGCCGCGCACTTCGGGATGCCGGTGTCGACGACGCACGTCATCTCGAGCGCGATCATGGGCGTCGGCACCAGCAAGGGCGTTCGAGGCGTCCGCTGGGGCGTCGCCCGCAGCATCCTGATCGCCTGGGTCCTGACCCTCCCCGCCGCGGGCCTCGCCGGCGGCGTGACCTGGATCGTTCTGAACGCCATCGGAGGCCACACATGGTTCGGCTGATCCCGAGGGACGAGAAGTTCTTCGACCTGTTCACGCGCCTGGGCGACATCATCCTCGAGGCCTCGCGCAAGCTGGAGGGCATGCTCGCCTCGTACGACCGCCTGCACGAGCGGGTCGCCGAGATCCAGGCGCTCGAGAAGCAGGGCGACGGCGTCGACCGCGAGGTGGCGGCACGGCTCGAGCGGAGCTTCGTGACCCCGTTCGACCGCGAGGACATCCACGAGCTCGCGACCCATCTCGACGACGTCCTCGACGGCATCCAGGCGACGGCCGAGACGTTCCTGATCTACAAGGTCCAGCGGCCGACGGAGGAGGCCAAGGAGATGGCCGGCATCCTGTCCGCTCAGGCCGTCCAGCTGCTCGAGGCGCTCAACAAGCTCGAGCACGGCAAGGACATCGCGGCGAACCTCGAGATGGTCCACGACCTCGAGCACCGCGCCGACGGGCTGTCGCGCTCCGCGATCGGGCGCCTGTTCGAGGACGGCAGCGACCCGCTCGTCGTGATCAAGCTGCGCGACATCTACAGCAGCCTCGAGGACACCATCGACGCCGCCGAGGACGCCGCCGAGGTCATGGAGCGCATCCTGGCCAAGACGTAGCCGCGGAACGGGCTGGAATCGCCGGACGACGTTCCTGCATCATCGGCCCGACGCCGGCACGCGACGCCGGCCCGCAGCCAGGTGCGCCCGTGGACAGCCTGCCCCGGACCGAGGCCCCGCCCCCGGCAACCGAAGCCCCAGCCGCCGCTGGTCGCGCGGGCCCGCCTGAGCACCTCGCTGACCCGCGAGCCCTGCAGATCCTGTCGACGGAGCACTGGGGTCAGCTGACGCAGCGTTCACTCGTCTACAACGAGAGCTTCACGCGCGGGGCGATGTTCCTCACCTTCCTGTCCGCGTCGCTCGTCGCCCTCGGGTTCGTGTATCAGGGCGCCGGAGCGGACTTCATCTGGATCCTGATCGCGATGCTCGTGCTCGACCTGTTCGTCGGACTCGCGACCCTCGGGCGGCTGAACAGCGCCGGCCTCGAGGAGCTGCGCGCGCTGCAGGCGACGAACCGGATCCGGCACGCATACCTGGAGCTCGTGCCCGAGCTCGAACCGTACCTCCCGAACAGCCCGTACGACGACGCCGGCTCCGTCCTGTCCATCTACGGCGCCGCGGCGTCGGAACCGCGGATCCTCCTCAACGTCGCGCACGGCTTGACGACCATGCCGGGCTTGGTCTCCGTGATCGACGCGGTTCTGCTCGGGACGCTGGTCGGCGCCGTCGTGGCGGCGGCAGGTGGCGACGCCCGGCTTGCCCTCGTCGCCGGGCTCTTCGGCGTGTTGATCGGGTTCGTGGTCATGACGATGTACACGGTCCGGCTGTACACCGGGTGGCAACGGCACATCGTCGCCCGATTCCCCGCGCCCGAGGCGGCGACCCTCGCCCCGCTTCAGCCGCCGGGACGCCGCAACACGTAGCCGACGCCGCGCACCGTGTGGAGGTATTGCGGCGCGGCCGGGTCCTCCTCGAGCTCCGAGCGGAGCCAGTGGACGTGGACGTCGACCGTGCGCGTCTCCCCGGCGTAGTGGTAGCGCCAGACGCGCTCCAGGAGCTGGTCGCGGCTGAAGACCTGGCCGGGGTGCCGGACGAGGAACGCGAGCAGCTCGAACGCCTTGGGCTTGATCGGCAGTAGCTGTCCGTCGCGCAGGACCCGGTGCCCCGCGAGGTCGACCTGGACGCGGCCGAGATCGACGACCGGCGGCGCCTGCGTGGCGGCGGCCTGCTCGGCGCGCCGGAAGATGGACCGGATCCGGGCGGTCAGCT
>JAICUI010000016.1 GCA_025935925.1 Chloroflexota bacterium | reverse complement strand
GTCGCGATCGTCGGCGCGACGGGATACGTGGGTGCTGAGCTCATCCGGCTCCTGGCACGACACCCGTACGTCCGCATCGCGGCCCTCGTCGGGCGCGACCGGCACGGCGACCCGATCACGGCGTTCCACCCGCACCTCGCCACGGCGCCGATGGCCGTCATCGATCGGGTGCCGTCGGACGCTGAAGCGGTCTTCCTCGCGCTGCCCCACGGCGCCGCGGCCGCGCGGATCGACGAGTTCCTCGACGCCGGCCAGACGGTCATCGACCTCGGCCCGGACTTCCGGCTCCGCGACCCCGCCGACTACCCGACCTGGTACCGCTTCGAGCACCCGCGGCCCGACCTGCTCGCGACGGCGGTGTACGGCCTGCCCGAGCTGCACCGCGCGGAGCTGGCCGCGCTGGGCGAGGCGCCCGGGGGCATCGTCGGCTCGCCCGGCTGCTACGCCACCACGTCGATCCTCGCGGTCGCTCCCCTCGCCCGCGCGGGGCTGATCGAGGACGTGGTGATCGACGCCAAGTCGGGCGTGTCGGGCGCCGGGCGCGACCCCAAGGCCGACCTCCACTTCGGCGAGGTCAACGAGTCGGTCAAGGCGTACGGGATCTTCGGCCACCGCCACATCGGCGAGATCGAGCAGGAGATCGGGCTCCAGGGCGTCGACTTCCTGCCCCACCTGATCCCGATGACCCGCGGAATCCTCGCCGCGTGCCACGTCCGGACGACCCGCCCCGTGACCCAGGCGGAGCTCGACGAGCTGTACCGCGAGGCGTACGAGGACGAGTCGTTCGTGACGGTCGTCGGTGACGCGCCGGCCACGAAGCACACGCTGGGCTCGAACGAGGCGCGCGTCTGGGCACGGGTCGACGAGCGGACGGGCCGCGTCCTCGCGATCGGCGTGCTCGACAACCTCGTCAAGGGCGCCGCGGGCCAGGCGATCCAGGCGTTCAACATCGTCCACGGGCTGCCGGAGACCGCGGCGCTCACGCAGCTGCCCCTGAACCCCTGACCGGAGGCCCGGCCATGACGATCGCCACGGACCCGCTCCTCGCCGCCATCCCCGCCTCGCGACCCGACGTCGTCCGCGTGGCGCGCCTCCCGGCCGGGTTCGTCGCGGCCGGCACGACCGCCGGCATCAAGGCGTCGGGGCGCCCAGACTTCGCGCTGGTGGCGTCTGACGGCGACCCGGTTCCCGTCGCCGCGGTGTTCACGCCCAACCGGTTCGCGGCCGCGCCCGTCCGGCTGTCCGCGGCGAACCTCCGCGCGACCGGCGGCACGGCCGACACCCGCGGCTACGCCCGCGCCGTGATCTCGACGTCCGGGTCGGCGAACGCGGCGACCGGTCCCGTGGGCGACGAAGACCAGGCGTCGATCGGGTCGGCGGTCGCGACGGCCCTCGACTGCCGGCCGAGCGAGGTCCTCCACCTGTCCACCGGGATCATCGGCGCGCGGCTGCCCGTGGACCTCGTCACGGCCGCCATTGATCGCGTCGCGCGCGACGAGCTGCGCGCCGAGGACGCCGCGTTCGCGGCTGCGGCGGAGGCGCTGCGCACGACGGATTCCGTGACGAAGGCGGCGTCGGCCACGGTCGATGCGCCGGGTGTCGATGGCGGCACGGTCCGGATCACCGTGACCGGCATCGCCAAGGGCGTCGGCATGATCCATCCGCGCATGGCGACGATGCTGTCGATCGTCCTGACCGACGCGACCGCGTCGCCCGCGACCCTCCACGCGATCCTGCGTCGCGCGGCGGCCACGACCTGGGACCAGCTGTCGGTCGACGGTGACACGAGCACCAACGACACGGTGTACCTCCTGGCGTCGGGCCGGGCGGGTGCCGCATCCGCCGACACCGACGCCGACGCCCGGGCCGCCCTCGCGGCCGCCGTCGAAGCCGTCGCGCGTGACCTGGCTCGCCAGCAGGCACGGGACGGCGAAGGCGCGACGGCGCTCGTGACCTGCCAGGTGACGGGCGCTGCCGACGATGCCGACGCCCGGGCCGTGGCCCGCGCGGTGATCTCGAGCTCGCTGGTGAAGGCCGCGGTCCACGGCAAGGACGCCAACTGGGGGCGGATCGCCGGGGCGGCGGGCAACGCGCTCGTCACGGAGTCGGCCATCCTCGAGGCGGCCGGGCTCTCTCCGTCGGAGGCCGCGACGAAGGCCGGCCGGCCGGCGCACGTCGACCCCGCGACGCTCCGGATCGCGATCGCCGGCAATCTCGCGTACGACGGTCCGGCCGGCGGCCCGCAGCCCATCGACAAGGCCGCGGCCCGCGACGCGATGGACGCGGAGGAGGTGCTGATCCGCCTCGACCTCGGGCTCGGCGACGGCACCGGCGAGGCGTTCGGCTGCCCGCTGACGGAGGCGTACGTCCGGGAGAACAGCGAGTACACGACGTGAGCTCCGGGATCGTCGTCGTGAAGCTCGGTGGCACGACGCTCGCCGATCAGCAGCAGGTGCTCCACGAGGTCGCCGCGATCGCGCGCAAACGGCCGGTCATCCTCGTCCACGGCGGCGGCAAGCGGATGACCGAGTGGCTCGAGCGGCTCGGCGTCCAGACGCGGTTCGAGGGCGGGCTCCGGGTCACCGACCCGGCGGCGCTCGAGGTCGCCGCGGCGGTGCTCCGTGGCGTGGTGAACAGCGAGCTCGTGGCGGCACTGCGGGACGCCGGTTGCGACGCGGTCGGCCTCAGCGGTGTCGACGGCGGCCTCCTCATCGGCGAGCGCGTCCCCGGTCTCGGCCTCGTGGCCACGGTGACCGGCGTCCGGCGGGACCTCCTCGACAGCCTCCTCGTCGGCGGGCAGGTGCCGGTGGTCGCGCCGCTCGCGCGCGACGAGGAGGGCGTCGTGTGCAACGTCAACGCCGACGACGCGGCAGCGGGCATCGCGGCGGGTATCGGTGCCACGCAGCTCGTGCTGATGACCGACGTCGACGGCATCCGGGGCCGCGACGGCGCCCGCCTCGACACGATCGGCCGCGACGAGGCGCAGGCGCTCATCGAGGACGGCACGATCGCCGGCGGCATGGTTCCCAAGGTCCGGGCGGCGCTGTCCGCGCTCAGCTGGGACGAGTCCGAGGCGATCATTGCGGACGGGTCCGCGGACCAGGCGCTCACCCGCGCGCTCGACGACCCGTCGTTCGGCACGCGCGTCAGCGCCCGCGCCCGCGCCGGCGCCGCGTGACCGCGCCGTCCGCCATGCTTCCCAAGCGAGAACGGCACGCGGCGATCCGGCGGCTCGTCAAGGCCCGGCCCATCGGCAGCCAGGGCGACCTCGTGACCTACCTGTCGGACCTCGGGTTCGAGGTCACCCAGGCAACCGTCAGCCGGGACATCGCGGAGCTCGGCCTGGCCAAGGTGATGCGCGGCGATCACTCGATCTACGTGCTCCCGGAGTCCATCGCGCTCCCCCGCCCCGCCAGCGACGAGCGGCTCCGCAGGATCCTCGCGGACATCCCGGTGACGGTCGGCCGCAGCGGCCTGATCCTCGTGCTCAACGGCCAGCCGGGCACGGCGAACGTCATCGCGCAGGCGATCGAGGAATCGACCCTCGACGGCTACGTCGGCACCGTCGCCGGCGACAACACGCTCATCGTGCTGTTCCCCGACGAGCCGACCCTCGCGGGCTGGCTCGACCGGTTCGACGCGCTCAACACCGCCGCGCAGGCGGCGCTGCTCACGGAGGCTCCCGTTCCATGAACAAGGTCGTGCTCGCCTACTCGGGCGGACTCGATACGTCGGTCGCGGTCGCCTGGCTCAAGGAGCAGTACGGCGCGCAGGTCGTGACGCTCACCGTCGACCTCGGCGGCGGCTCGATCCGCGAGGGCGTCGAGCGGCGCGCGATGTCGGCAGGCGCGAGCAAGGCGTACGTCGTCGACGCGCGCGAGACGTTCGTCAGCCAGTACGTCTGGCGCGCGCTCCAGGCCGGTGCGGTGTACCAGGGCGCCTACCCGCTGGCGACCGCCCTCGCCCGCCCGCTGCTCGCCCAGCTCCTCGTCGAGGTCGCGCAGAAGGAGGGCGCCGACGCCGTCGCGCACGGCTGCACGGGCAAGGGCAACGACCAGGTCCGGTTCGACGTCGCCGTCCACGCGCTCGATCCCGGGCTCGAGGTCATCGCGCCGATGCGCGTCGGGATGGGCCTCACCCGCGACCAGGAGATCGACTACGCCAACCAGCGGGGGATCGAGATCCCGATCACCAAGGCCTCGCCGTACTCGATCGACGTCAACCTGTGGGGCCGCTCGTGCGAGACGGGCGTGCTCGAGGACCCGTGGGTGACGCCACCGGCCGACGCCTACGAGTGGACCGTCGCGCCGGCCGACGCGCTGGACCCCGTCGACATCGTCATCGGCTTCGAGGGCGGGATCCCGGTCTCGATCGACGGCGAGCGGCTGGAGTCCGTGGAGCTCGTCCAGCGGCTGCACGACCTGGGCGGCCGGCACGGCGTGGGCCGGATCGACCACATCGAGGACCGCCTCGTCGGCATCAAGAGCCGCGAGGTGTACGAGGCGCCCGCCGCGGTGATCCTGCACACGGCGCACCACGCGCTCGAGGGCCTCGTGCTCAGCAAGGAGCAGCTGCGGTTCAACCACCTCGTGGGCAACGAGATGGCCCAGCTCATCTACGACGGGCTTTGGTTCAGCGCGCTGTCGCGCGACCTGCGGACCTACGTGATGAGCTCCCAGCGCGTCGTCTCGGGGGACGTCCGGATCCGGCTCGACCACGGGCAGGCGATCGTCGCGGGCCGACGGTCGCCGCTCAGCCTGTACGACAAGAGCCTGGCCACGTACGACGAAGGCGACGCGTTCGACCACGCGTCCGCGGTCGGGTTCATCGAGATCTTCGGGCTCCCGCTCCGGGTGGAGGCGGCGCGGCATGGCGCGGTCGGCAAGCACCACGGCGCGGCGTGGACCTGGACCGACCCGCTGCTCGCGGAGCTGCCGGCGACCGTGACCGAGCAGGAGCCGGTCGCGGGCTGAACCCGGGGCCACGCACGATGGAGGGCCGGCGCGCGTCGCCCCTTCGCGCTTCCTCGCGCGGCGCGAACGCGACCACCCGTGGTCGCGCGGGATGCCGTACGGTGCACCGGTGACGAGCGCCCCCGATCCGGACCCCGCGCACCCGCGCCCGAGGGCGCCGCGCCGGACGGCCCCTGCGACGACGCGGAAGCCCCGCCCGCCCGCTGCGCCGGTTGCGCAGGTCGCGCCCGTCGCGCCCGTTGCGCCGCTCGTGCCGACTCCGCCCGTTCCGCCCGTCGCGCCGTCGACCATCCCGCTCGCGCTCGTCGACCGGCTCGCGTTCCTGCACGAGTTCGCCCAGCTCGCGACCCACGCCCGCGACTGGGACGAGCTCATGCGCACGGTCGTCGACCGCACCACGCTCGCCATGGGGGTCGAGGTCTGCTCGTTCTACCTCCTCGACCGCGACGGCACGACGCTGACCCTGGCGGCGACGAACGGCCTCGACGTCACGCAGGTCGGCCGCGTCAGCCTCGCCATCGGACAGGGCATCACCGGGCGCGCCGCTGCGCAGCGCACGCCGGTCATGTCGCGTGACGTGACCGTCGACGAGCGGTTCTCGTGGGTCCGCGGCTTCGACATCGCGGGCCTGCGCGCGATGCTCTCGATGCCGCTCGTGTGGGACGAGCAGGTCATCGGCGTGCTCAACGTGCAGACGACCGAGTCCCGCGACTTCAGCGCCGAGGAGATCGAGTTCCTGTCGACGATCGCGGCGCTGCTCGCGGGGATCGTCGAGAAGGGCCGGATGCAGGCCGAGGCGGAGGCGCAGCTGGACCGGCTGTCGCAGCTCGACGCCGCGCGCGCCGAGCTCCTCGCCGTCGTGACGCACGAGCTGCGGACGCCGCTCGCGGTCGTCCGGGCGTACGTCGATCTCCTGGCCGATGCGGCCGCGGCGAACGCGGCCGGGCCGTCGGTGGACGCGGTCGAGAACTGGCGGGCCGGGGCCACGGACCAGGTCACGCGCCTGGACCGCCTCGTGGACTCGATCCTCGCGTCCGTGCGCGGCGAGGGGCTGACGGGCCTCCGGGGCGACCCGTTCGACGTCGTCGGGGCGATCGACAACACCGTCGGCACGCTCGCGCTTTTGCTCCGGACGCGCGCGGTCCGCTGGTCGCCGCCGTCGCACGCCCTCGTAGCTCGCGGCGACGAGGCGCGCTTCCGCCAGGTTCTCGAACACCTGCTCGACAACGAGGCGAAGTACGCCCCGCCCGAGCAGGCGGTGTCGATCGGCGCCTGGCGCACCGGTGACGAGATCCAGCTCTACATCACCGACGACGGCCCGGGCGTCCCGATCGAGGACTGGGAGGCGGTGTTCCAGCCGTACGTGCGCGTCGACCGCGCGCGCTCGCGCGGGAGCGGGATCGGGCTGTTCGCCGCGCGCCGCCTGATGGAGGCGATGGGCGGGCGGGTCTGGATCGAGCGCAACGGCTTCGGCGGGTCGCGGTTCATGGTCGCGCTGCCCGTCGCGTAGGGCGGGAACGCGGATGCCCCGGCGGCATCGACGCGTGGCCGATGGACCGCCGGGGCGGAGGTGGTGCGGGCCGCGCGCGAGGCGCGACGAGTTCAGGAGGCGGAGTCGAGGACCTCGCGCAGGCGCGCCGCGAAGGCGTCCGGCTCGCCGGTCTGGCCGTACTCGCCGCCGAGGAAGCCCCCGTGGCCGCCCGGAAAGTCCGCGACCGGGACGCCGAGCGCCTCGGCGACGGCGTGGGCGCCGCGGTTGGCCATCGTGCCCGCGTCCACGCCGGCCGCCGGGACGATCCGGGTCGGGGCCGCGCGCAGCGCGTCGAAGTCCGGCTGGTAGTGCGTGCAGCTGATGAGGTTCTGGCCGAGGAGGACGTCGGTCCGCGAGCCGTCGTCGGCCGCCGGCATGCCGAACATCGCCGGGTCGGGCCCGGGCTGGTCGGCGAAGCCGTCCGGGAACTCGCCCGGGTAGCCGACGACTGCGATGAAGTGCGCCATCCCCTTGCCGAAGCCGCCCTCCTGGTAGCTGCGCTGGATCGCGCGCACGGCCGCCTTCGCGTTCTCGGCGTCGGGCAGGATCGCCGCGAGCGGCGGCTCGTGGGCGACGAGCGTGTGCACGTCGTCGGGGTGCGCGGCGACCAGCGCGAGGCAGTTGATCGCCCCGCCGGAGCTCGCGAACACGTCGACCGCACCGAGGCCGGCCGCCTGGATGACGGCGTGGATGTCCTCGGCGTGCTGCTCGGGCGTCGACTCGGACGACGGGTCGGCCTTGGTGCTCCGCTCCGCCCCGCGCGGGTCGTAGGTGATCACCGTCCGGTCCTGGAAGTGGCCCGCGAGGGTCACGAAGCCGCCCGCCGCCATCGGCGAGCCGAGGATGAACAGCGGCCGGAAGGCGCTCGAGTCGCTCGGGCGGATGTCGTACGCGACCGTCGCGCCGGGCGCGTCGAGCGTCTTCGCCTGGGGTTCCACGGTGGTCGTGGTCATCGGATCGTCTCCTCGCTGCGGGCCGAGGCGTCGCTCGCGACGTCGGCGTAGATGGCACGGCCCGCGGGCCGGTAGGTCAGGAGCTGGACGCCCGAGCCGGAGGTCGTCGACGCCACGTACTTCGGAAGCGCGTTGAGCTTCGTGGCGACGGGGTCGTTCGGGTCCTGGTGGTTGGGCCAGTAGCCGGCGAAGATGTCGTACGTCCGCCGGCCGAGCAGCAACGCGTCGGGCCGGGCGAACGTGTCGAGCATGAACGCGCCGACGGCGTCGTCGAAGAACGGGGCGAGCCAGCCGCCCCGGTCGAAGCCGCCGCTCGTGTCCTCGTCGCGGCCGCCGGGGCCCTGGTAGACCCCGTCGACCGTCAGGAACATCGTGGCCGTGAGTTCCATGGCTCAGGCCCTCGCCGGCTCTCCGGCCAGGATGGCATCGATCTGGCCGACGGCCTCGGTGAGGCCTTCCTGCATGCCCATCGCGAGCAGCTGCTCCATCGCGGCGGTATCCGGGAAGATGCTCACGATCGACATCTTCGTCCTGCCGCCGCCGGCGTCGGAGATCGTCACGTCGACCTCGTTGACCGGCATGTCGCTGTTCGGCCGGCCGTCCGCGTCGCGGAAGCCGTCGCGGAACGAGAGGCGGTGCGGGGGCTCCGCGTCGGTGATCTCCCAGTAGCCCTTGGGCTGGTCGCCCGTCGGCCCCGTCATGTGGTACTCGGCGCGACCGCCCTCGCGGAGGTCGTGCGAGGTGAACGTCGCCGGGTACGTCGGCGGACCCCACCAGCGCTCGAGCTGGCGCGGGTCGGCCCACAGCTCCCACACGCGGTCCGGCGTCGCGTCGAACTCCGCGTCGAGCGTCATGGTCAGGTTCTGCGGGTCCTTGCGGACGTCGGTGACCGTCATCGGGGCGGCTCCTTCCTGTCTTCGCCGACGAGCTGTGCCATGCGGCCCAGGCGGCCTCGCCACACCTCCTCGTACTGGTCGAGCAGGCGGCGGGCAACCCGCAGCCCCTCGAGATTCGTCCGGACGACCTTTCGCCGCCCGATGCGCACCTTGGTCACGAGCCCGGCCCGCTCGAGGATCGCGACGTGCTTCTGGACCGCCGCGAAGCTCATGGGGTAGTGCTCGGCGAGCTCGGCGACCCCTTCCTCGGCATCGATCGCCCGCCGGACGATGTCGCGCCGGGTGGCGTCCGCGAGGGCGCCGAACATGCGGTCGAAGTCGGGAGGGGCTACCTGCATCTCGATACAACCATACGGTTGTATGTCTCGCCTGTCAACCCCTGGCGGACGGCGTGGCGGCGGGCGTGATGCCTGGGCGGCATCGTCCCGGAGCCCAAGCCCTTCGCCCGCCCCTCAACGGGCCCATCCGCGGCGGTTCGATGCCGTCCGGGGATCGAACAGCGTCGCACCGGGGCATCGCGAGTCCTTCGACCCTGGGACGATGCCGCTGGGGCATCGACTGCCGGCGTCCCGGGGATCAGCCGGGCGGCTCGACCGGTTGCGCGTTGCCGAAGGTCGGCGCGGCGCCGCGCGGAGCCGCGGCCCAGCGGACGGCGTTGCCGATCAGCCGGTGGATGTCCGGGTTGTGGTAGGTCGGGTGCGTCTCGTGGCCGGGCCGCAGGTAGGCGACCCGTCCCCGGCCCCGCCGCCAGGTCGCGCCGCTGCGGAACACCTCGCCGCCCTCGAACCACGACACGAGCACCAGCTCGTCGGGCGCCGGGATATCGAAGAACTCGCCGTACATCTCCTCTTCGGGCAGCACGAACGATTCCCCCAGCCCCTCGGCGATGGGATGCGATGGATCGACGACCCAGAGCCGCTCCCGCCGGCCGTCCTCACGCCACTTGAGGTTGCAGCCCGTGCCCATCAGGCGCTTGAAGATCCGCGAGAAGTGCCCGGAGTGCAGGACGACGAGCCCCATGCCGTCGAGCACGCGCGCGTGCACCCGGTCCACCGTCTCGTCGGACACATCGTCGTGGGCGACGTGACCCCACCACGTGAGCACGTCCGTCTCGTCGAGGAGCGCGTCGGGCAGGCCCTGCGACGCTGAGTCGAGCGTCGCCGTCCGGACGGACAGGTCCGCGGCGCCGCGCAGCCCCGCGGCGATCGCCTCGTGGATCCCGTCGGGATAGATCGCCCGAACGGGCGCGTCGGTGTGCTCCTGGCGGAACTCGTTCCACACGGTGACCCGGACGGTCATGCCACGGCCTCCCTGTCACGCACCGGCCGGATCATCGCGCCGCCGCGCGCGGACGACTCGCGGATCGCGTCCCAGAGCCGGGCCATCCGCAGGCCGATCTCCGGCGGGCTCGGGTTGGGCTCGCGGCCCGCACGCACGTCGAGGAACTGCTCCCAGACGGATTTCGACTGGACCGAGCGGACCGGCCGCAGCGCCATCGACCCCGCTCGCTGGAGCTCGAGCCGCTCGCCCCAGATGCCGGTGCGCAGCGTCCCGCGCTCGAGGAACAGGTGGATGTCCGACCCGAGCGACGGGATCGCCCGGCCGCAGCCGTTCATCGTGATCAGCGCGCCGGACGCGAGCCTCGCCAGCACCGCGCCGCGCACGTCGACGGCCTCGCCGTCGGTCTCGAGGAAGGCCGCCACCTCGGCGACGTCCTCGCCGGCCAGGTCGCAGACGGTGTTCAGCATGTGGGCGCCGGTGTCGAACAGGAACCCGCCGCCCGACATGGCGGGCTCTGTCCGCCACGTGCCGCGCGAATGGCTGATCCAGTCCTGCCAGGCATAGGCGTTCACGTTGAGCAACGCGCCGAGCTCGCCAGACCGGATCATCGCAGCGGCGGCGCGGACCCTCGGCGACAGGCTGCCGTTGAACGCGACGACCAGCAGCCGGCCGGTCCGGTCCCGCGTCCGGATGAGGTCCTCGGCCTGGCCGGCGTCGGTGACCATCGGCTTCTCGAGCAAGACGTCGATGCCCGCCTCCAGGGCCGCGCGTGCCTGCTCGAAGTGCAGCGCATGGGGCGTGAAGAGCACGATGGCGTCGAGCCGCTGGTCCACGGCCGTCACGCCGACGAACCGCTCCCAGTCGGGCTCCACGACGGGAGGCGGGCCGCCGCGCGAGGTCACCTCGAGGACCCCGGCATCGGCCGCCTCGGCGCGAGGCTCGCAGATCGCCGCGATCATCGTGTCGGGGCGTCCGGCCATGCCGGAGAGATGGGAACGGCCGATGAGGCCGGTGCCGACGACGCCCACGCGAACGGGCGCCGGCGAGAGGTCGCGCATGGTGGCAGTCATGGCGGTGGATGGTACGAGCCCCTCGACCGTTGCGCCCGTGCGCCAGGAACCCGCGTCGGTGTCGGGGGATTGACCCCGGTGCGCGACGCGGGCGCGAGTACACTCCGGGGCCTGATGCACCGCGTGCGCCAGCTGCAGAGCCCGCTCCTCGTCGGCCGCGACGAGGTGCTCCAGCTCGCCGACAGGCTGGTCGCCGACGCCGCGGATGGTCGCGGGCACACGCTCCTGCTCGCCGGCCAGGCCGGCATCGGCAAGACGCGCCTCGAGTTCGCGATCCAGCGCAAGGCCGAGGCCGCGGGGTTCAAGCTGGGCCGCGGCGATCTCGCCCCGCACGAGAGCCAGGCGTTGCTGTCGTCCGTGTTCGATCTCGGCCGGACCGTCCGCAAGCATCCGGGCTTCGGGACGCTCGGCGCGAACCTGCTGGCCGTCCACGGCGGCAAGGCCGACGATCCGCTGATGTCCCGCCAGCTCCTCGTCAACGAGGTGGCGGACCTCCTCCTGGACCACGTCGACGGGCCCACCATGTACGTGTTCGACGACCTCCAGTGGGCGGACGAGCTCACCCTCGAGGTGATCGGCCAGCTGGCGCGGCGTGCTACCCAGCTGCCCCTGCTCGTCCTGTGCGGCTACCGCATCGATGAGCTGCCCGTCGCCTCCGTCCATCGCGAGTGGCGCGCCCGGCTCCTCAGCCAGCGGCTCGCCGACGAGGTGCGCCTGCGCCCGCTCACGTACGACGAGACCGCGCTCGTGACGTCGCTCATCCTCGGCTCGGACCTCCCGGCGCCGAGGGACGTGGTCTCCGCGCTCTACACGCGCACCGACGGCATCCCGCTCCATGTCGAGGAGCTGCTGGCCGCGCTCGACGACGAGGCACGCTCGAGCGGGCGCGCCATCCGCGAGGCCCACGTCCCCGACACGATCGAGGACGCCGTCCTCGCGCGCTATGCGCGTCTCTCACCCGACGCGCAGGCGACGGCACGTGCGGGCGCGGTCATCGGCCGGTGCTTCATCCCGGATGTCGTCGCAGGCGTGATGGACCGGCCGGTCGCCGAGCTCGATCGGCCGCTCACGGAGCTCGTCGAGCAGGGCTTCCTGTACCCGTTCGAGCACGTCGACCAGGGCTTCTTCGACTTCCGTCACCAGCTCCTCCGCGATGCGTTGTACGGCGCGGCGGCACCCGCCGAGGTCCGGCGCCTCCACGCGCGAGCCGCGGAGTTCGGCACGCTGCTCGCGGGGCATGGCGAGGTCCATGCGTCGGTGCACTACGAACGGGCGGGCCTGCGGCTCCAGGCGTACCGGACCGCGCTCGCGAGCGCGCGCGCCGCCGCCGCGGTGTCGAGCCGGCACGAGTCGTTCGACCTCTACACGCGCGCCGTGGCGAACGCCCCCGACGACCTGCCGGCTGCGGAGAAGGCCGAGCTGTGGAGCGGCTACGTCGAGGCCGCGTTCGCCGTCGACGACGTCAGCGTCGGGATCGAGACCGCACGCCAGGCCCGGCGCTGGTTCCTCGAGGCCGGCCGGCCGATCCAGGCGGCCCAGTCCCTCGTCGACGAGGCCGGGATGGGCCGCCGCGACGTGTGGCCGCCCGACGAGCGTCGGCGCGTGCTGGACCAGGCGAGTGCGGAGCTGGAGGCCCTCCCCTCGTCCGCGGAGCGCGACGACGTGCTCGCCGACGTCCGGGTGATGCAGGCGATCCTGGCCGAGGACCGTCGCGAGCTCGATCTCGCGCGATCCCTGTTCGCGGAGGCCGCCGCGCTGTCCGGCGGTGGCGACGGTGACCGGGCGCGCGACCTCGCGTTCAACCTCGCCGACTTCGACGTCATCGACGGGCGGGTCGACTCGGGCCTCGACGCGATGCTCCGGTACTCGCGCGCCGAACGCGCGGCGCGTCACGAGTCGAGCGGCGTGACGGCGCTGCGCTGGACGGCCTGGGTCGCGGTGCGGGTCATGGACTACGCGACCGCCGCGATCGGCGTCGAAGAGGGGCTGCAGTACGCGGACGAGATCGAGCAGTCGTATTGCCGGCACGTGCTCGCGGCGACGTCCGCACACCTTGCGTGGGCCGCTGGCCGCTGGGACGAGGCCGTCCGGACGGCCGAGATCGAGCTCGTCGAGAAAGGCAGCCGACGCGGCACGCTCGGATCCCGGGACGCCCTCGGGTACGTCGCGTTCGGGCGCGGCGAGGTCGAGCGGGCCCGGGCGCTTCTCGGCGACTCGCTCCGGATCGGGATGGCGAGCGGCGAGGTCGACCTCGTGATGCCGGCCCTGTGGGGCCTCGCGGAGACGGCGCTCGTCGCCGGCGACCCCGTCGAGGCGATCGATCGGTGCGAGGCAGGCTTCGAGATGGTGGCCAATACGCCCGAGCGATCGCTGCTGGTGCCGTTCGTGGTGACCGGCGTGCGGGCGGCGCTCATGGCGCGCAGGCCGGACGTCGCCGATGCCTGGCTCGCCAGGACGCGAACGCACCTCGAGGGCTGGGATCGCGCGGCCACTGCGCTCGCGCACGCGGAGGGGCTCGTCCGCCTCGCGGCGGGCTCCACGATCGCCGCGCGTTCACTGCTCGAGTCCGCCGTCAGGGGTTGGGACGCGATCGGCCGCACGTGGGAGGCGGCGTGGGCGCGTCTCGACCTCGGCGCCTGCCTCATCCGCGGCAACCGCCACGCCGACGCGGTTCCGATCCTCCGCGCGGCGCGTCGCACCGGGGACGAGCTCGGCAGCGCACCGATCGTCGCCCGCAGCGACGAGCTCCTCGGCACGGCTCGCAGCCGGGGCATCACCGACGAGCCGTGGCGGCCCCTCACCGCTCGCGAGTTCGAGGTCAGCCGCCTGATCGCCGAGGGCCTGACCAACGCCGAGATCGCCGATGCCCTGTCGCTGTCTCCGAAGACCGTCAGCGCGCACGTCGAGCACATCCTCGCGAAGCTCGGCGCGGCGCGGCGCGCCGAGATCGCGGCCTGGGTCGCAACCACTCGGGCGGTCCCGGTCGGGCGCTGACGAACCGCCGCTCGGAAAGGAACGGGCCCCGGATGTCGCCGCGCGACACCCGGGGCCCTCGGGTCTCCCCGTTCAGGACCGTTCGACGTCCTACCCGCAGCTGACGCGCGGGTTCCACTCGAAGAACATGCCGCTCGGGTTCGGCTGCCACACCCAGGCATGCAGCTCGTAGAACGCCGGCAGCCCGTACCGGTTGCCGGCCGGCGTGAGATGGAACTCCTCGCCGAACAGCGCGGGCGGCGAGGCGTGTGCGGCGTCCCAGTCGGCCTGGAGCACGAGGTACTCGACGGCGACGAGCTTCGGCCCGCCGGCGGTCGGGACGTAGATCACGAGCTCCGGGTGGGTTGCGCTCACGGCGTTGTCGAGCAGCGACGGGTTGAGGTAGTGGATCCCCATCGTGCCGGCGCCGCCCGGATCGGCGATGCAGGTGATCCCGGCAAGGTCAGCGACCTCGACCGTATAACCCGCGGCCTTGGCGGCGGCGAGGTTGTGGAACGGCGCCGTGGCCTGGCGCAGCCCGGCGAGGCTGGATTGGCCTGCCGCGACCGGCCCGATCGCGCCGATCTGGAGGGCCACCATCATCGCGAGCGCGGGGATCAGGCGGCGAGTCATGCGTTTCATCGGTCAGTCTCCATCACATCGGGAGTGGGCTCGGCCCGTCTAGACCTCGACGGTGAGCTCGTAGACCTGGGGTGTCGGGTGACCGGCGCGCTCGTGGATGCGCATCACGGCCTCCTTGGACGGGCCGGTCGCGAGGCAGAACACCTTGCCGGCCTCGGGGTCGAGCCACGCGCGCTCGAAGTGCACCTCCTCGTCCTTCTCGATCGCCAGGTCGCGATCGTGGGCCTCGCGCAGCTGCTCGGCCGTCACGCCGAAGAAGCCGTCGTGGACATCCATGTACTTCGCCATGCCGGTATCGCCTCCATCTCGGGATCGCGGGTTGCGGGTCGTCCGGACCTCGATGGCTCGGCACCCGAGGCCCATACCCTCGCCGCGGACGGCCGATCGGTCATCGGTACATCGACCGATACCCTCCCCGCGGGGACGCCGAGGCGCTAGATCCCGAGGCGTGACCTGGCGTCGGCGAGCGCCGTCGCGACGCGCGCGGGAGCCGTCCCGCCGACCACGTCCGCCGCGGCGAGCGACCCCTCGAGCGTCGCCGCCGCGCGCAGCTCGGCCGCGATCCCGGGCGCGTCCGCGAGCGACCGCGCGACCGCATCGTCGGAGCCGTCGAGCGCCGCGCGGAACGCCTCGTCGGGGAGCGCCGCCAGCGTGCCGATCCCCTCGGCTTCCGCGCCGCCGACCAGCCCGCCGACGATGTGGTGCGCCGCGCGGAACGGGACGCCGCGCCGGACGAGCGCGTCCGCGAGGGCCGTCGCCGTCGTGTAGCCCTCCTCGGCCGCCGCGCGCATGCGGTCGCGGTCGATGGTGAGGGTCTCGACGAGGCCGGCCATGACGCGCAGCGACGCATCCAGCGTGCCGACGGCCGAGAACAGCGCGGGCTTGTCCTCCTGGAGGTCGCGCTGGTACGCGAGCGGCAACCCCTTCAGCAGGGTGAGCGTCGCGGTGAGCCCTCCGATCACGCCGGCGGTGCGCCCGCGGACGAGCTCGGCCGGGTCGGGGTTCTTCTTGTTGGGCATCATCGACGAGCCGGTCGAGAACGCGTCCGCGACATGGACGAACCCGAAGCGCGGGTTCGACCACCACGTGATCTCCTCGGCAAGCCGCGACAGGTGGACCATGCCCAGGGCGGCCGCGGCCTGGACGTCGACGACGAAGTCGCGGTCCGCCACGGCGTCGAGCGAGTTCGCGGTGACGCCATCGAAGCCGAGCTCGGCCGCGGTCGCCGCGCGGTCGAGCGGATAGCCGGCCCCCGCGAGCGCGCCGGCCCCCAGCGGCGCGACGTTCAGCCGGGTGCGCGCGTCGGCGAAGCGGCCGCGGTCGCGCTCGAGCATCTCGACGTAGGCGAGCAGATGGTGGGCCAGGAGCACGGGCTGGGCAGGCTGGATGTGCGTCGCGCCCGGCAGCACCGCGTCCCCGTCGCGGTCGGCGAGGCCGACGAGCGCGCGCTCGAGCACCAGCACGGACGCGTCGAGCCGATCGATCGCGCGCCGTGTCCACAGCCGCAGGTCCGTCGCGACCTGGTCGTTCCGGGACCGTCCCGTGTGCAGCTTCCCGCCGACCGGGCCGACGCGTTCCGTCAGCAGCGTCTCGAGGTTGAGGTGCACGTCCTCGAGCGACGGGTCCCATGCGATCCGCCCGGCCTCGACGTCGTCCCGGAGCGAGGCGAGCCCGCGCTCCAGCGCCTCGACCTCCTCGGGAGCGAGCAGGCCCGCGCGCCCGAGACCGCGAACGTGCGCGATCGAGCCCGCGATGTCGTCGATCGCGAGCTCGCCGTCGACATCGATCGAGCGCGTGAAGTCGGCCATCCGCGCGTCGGGCTCGTCGTCGAACCGCCCTCCCCAGAGCCGCATGCACCCTCCCAAGCGTCGAGTCGCCATCGTACCGGGGCGTCGCGGCCACGAGCCCGGCTCGCGGCTCAGGTGGCGCGCCGCCGGCGGTCAGCCCAACGCGTCGCGCAGGCGCTCGGCCGCCTCTTCGGCGGTCAGGTCGCGCTGCGGCTCTGACAACAGCTCGTAGCCGACCAT
The DNA here is from genome assembly GCA_025935925.1 of Chloroflexota bacterium. Classification (GTDB taxonomy): domain Bacteria; phylum Chloroflexota; class Limnocylindria; order Limnocylindrales; family CSP1-4; genus CAIXZV01. Next base: position 33,204 of record JAICUI010000016.1, on the reverse strand, counting down.
GAACTTTCGGACGCTCGCGCGGAGCAGCGGCGGGTAGAAGTGCCCGTGGACCTGCCACGCCGCGGCCGCCGCCCCATCGTCGTCGCCGAACGGCGCCTGGTGCCAGCCCATCGAGAACGGGAAGGGCCGTCCGAAGAGCGCGTCGTACCGCCGGTTGAGGTCGCGTAGCGTCTCGGCGAGCCCGTCGCGCAGCCGGTCGTCCAGGTCGGCGAGCCGGGAGACGGGGGTGAGCGGCACGAGGAGCGTCTCGAACGGCCACGCCGCCCAGAACGGGACGACCACCAGCCAGTCGCCGGCGTCGCACACCACGCGGGGCCCACCCCGTTCGGCCGCGGCGTAGTCGCGCAGCAGCCGCCGGCCCGTGGTCGCGAGATGGCGCGCCTGCTGGGCGAGCTCGCGCTCGGCCTCCACCGGCAGTGCGTCGCCGGCCCAGATCTGGCCGTGCGGGTGCGGGTTGCTGGCGCCCATCGCGGCGCCGCGGTTCTCGAACGCCTGCACCCACCGGAAGCGCGTGCCGAGCTCGGTCGTCTCGTCCGCCCAGACGTCGATGACCCGCCGGATCGCCCCGGCGTCCATGCCGGCCAACGTGAGGTCGTGGCGTGGCGAGAAGCAGACGACGCGGCACGTCCCGCGCGTGCCCTCTGCCCGGAACAGGCCCTCCGCCACTCGGGCGTCGGAGGTGTCGGGCCGCAGCGCGGCGAAGTCGTTCGTGAAGACGAACGTCTGCGCGTAGTCAGGGTTGACGTCGCCCGTCACGCGCCGGTTGCGGGGACACAGGTAGCACTCGGGGTCGTGCGCGGGACGGTCCTCGGGCGGCTCCGGCTCCTCGGCGCCGAGCCACGGCCGCGCGGTGCGGCCCGCGGACACGAGCACCCACTCCCCCGTCAGCGCGTTGTAGCGGCGGTGCGGTTCGTCCTCGAGGGCGGCGACCGCGGCGTCCGGCCGCGCGAGGCCGCGCGGCGACGCGAACTGGTCAGTGGGCACGCGCCGCCGCCGCGGACATGGACCGGACGCCACCCGCGATCACCGGGGCGACCTCCTCGCCGGTGCCGCCGTCCGCGACGATGATCCGGCCGACGTGCTCGTCGAGCGCGGCACGCGCCTCGGCGGACAGCCCGGTGTCCGTGACCAGGACGTCCGCCTGGTCGAGGCGGGCGATCGACGCGATGCCGACGACGCCCCACTTCGTGTGGTCGGCGAGGACCACGAGGCGGCGGCCGGCCTCGATCAGGGCGCTGTCCGTCTCGGCCTCGAGCAGGTTGGGGCACGTGAACCCCGCCTTCGCGTCCATGCCGTGCACGCCCATGAACACGAGGTCGACGTGGATCGACCGCAGCTGCGCGACTGTGAACGGACCGACCAGCGCCTCGGACGGGGTGCGCGTCCCGCCGGTCAGGATCACGGTCTGGTCGCGGCGGCCGATCCGGTGGAGGACCTCGGCCACGCCGATGGCATTCGTGACGACCGTGACGCCCGGGATTTCCGCGACGCGCGCCCCCATCGCGTGCGTCGTCGTGCCGGCCGAGATCGCGATCGCCATGCCGGGCTCGATGAGGGCGGCGGCAGCCTCGGCGATCGCCGCCTTCTCGGGCTGCTGGAGCGCGGACTTGGCGGCGAACCCGGGCTCGAACAGCGCGAGTGGCGAAAGGGCCGTCGCGCCGCCATGGACCTTCTCCAGGAGCCCGCGCTCGTGGAGCACCTCAAGGTCGCGGCGCACGGTCATGTCCGACACGGCGAGCTCTCGTGCGAGGTCCCCGACGCGGACCGCGCCCTCGTCGCGGATCCGGTCCAGGATGAGCGCCTGGCGCTGACGGGCAAGCATCGTTGCGCTCCGGTGACGGCTCCGGCCGGGCCGGGCGACCCCCGCGTGGGCCCCGGCGAGCCGGGCTTCATCTTCGCCCGGTGCCCGGACAAAGTCAACGAAACCGAACATAATCCGCCGTGCGATCACGCGCGAGTCCCTTGACATCGCGCACGCCGCTGGCAACAATCCGGGATGTCGCTCCGGGCCCGCCGATGCGTCGCGGGACGGGGCACCGGAGGAGGTTTTCCCCTATGGCTGATCTCGACAGCCCGCAGACCGTCTCGCGGCGCTCGATCCTCAAGGGCGGCGTCGCGGTCGCGGCCCTGGGCGGCGTCTCGGCCTTCCTGGCCGCGTGCGGCAACAGCGGGGCGACGACCGCGCCGACCACGGCGGCGTCCACGGCAGCATCGACCGCCCCGACGACTGCGCCGTCGACCAGCGGCGGCGAATCGCCGCAGGCGAGCGCGGGCGCGGGCGGGAACGTCACGCTCGGCTCGAACTACTCGGACCCGGTCCCGAAGGGCGTGCTCGCGAGCGTCGTCGACACGTTCCAGAAGCAGAGCGGGTCCACCGTCAAGGTCAACACGGTCGACCACGGCACGTTCCAGGACCAGATCAGCGCCTACCTGCAGGGCACGCCTGACGACGTGTTCACCTGGTTCTCCGGCTTCCGGATGCGGTTCTTCGCCGCCCAGGGGCTGGCGACGGACATCAGCGACGTCTGGTCGCAGGTCGGCAGCAACTTCTCCGACGCGTTCAAGGTCGGCTCGACGGGCGACGACGGGAAGCAGTACTTCATCCCGATCTACAACTACCCGTGGGCCGTCTTCTACCGGAAGAGCGTCTTCCAGGACAAGGGCTACCAGATCCCGGCGACGCTCGACGACTTCAAGGCCCTGTGCCAGAAGATGCAGTCGGACGGCCTCGTCCCGGTCGCGTTCGGCGACAAGGACGGCTGGCCCGCGATGGGCACGTTCGACATCATCAACCTCCGGACGAACGGCTACGACTTCCACGTCGGCCTGATGGCCGGCAAGGAGAAGTGGACAGACCCGAAGGTCACGACGGTCTTCAACACGTTCAAGGACCTGCTGCCGTTCCACCAGGAGGGCGCGGCCGGCCGGACGTGGCAGGACGCCGCCCAGGCGCTCGTCCAGAAGAAGGCCGGCATGTACCTCCTCGGGATGTTCGTGTCGCAGCAGTTCCAGACGGCGGGCGCCGCGGACCTCGACGACCTCGACTTCTTCCCCTACCCGAGCTTCGGCACCCAGTACGACGCCGAGAAGGCGCTCGACGCCCCGATCGACGGGTTCATGCTCAGCAAGAACTCCCCGACGCTCGCGGCCGACATGGATGCGGCCAAGGCGTTCCTCGAGTACCTCGCGCAGCCGGAGACGCAGGTCGCCTGGGTCACGCAGGACCCGAGCAACATCGCGGCGGCGAAGAACGCCGACACGAGCAAGTACACGCCGCTCCAGAAGAAGGCGGCCCAGCTGATCGGCGACGCACAGCGGATCACCCAGTTCCTGGACCGCGACACGAACCCGAACTTCGCCGGGGCGAACGGCATGCAGGCCTTCCTCCTCGACTTCATCCAGAACCCGAGCCAGGACCTCGGCGCCTTCCAGAAGAAGATCCAGGACTTCTGGGACACGCTGTAGGCTTCGCGGCCCTGCCCGACTAGACTCGACAGGCTGTGGCCGATCGCACCAGACAGGACATCGCCCCCGCCACCGCCGATCCATCCGGCGTGACGGGGGCGTCTGTCGGCTCGGCCCCCCAGACCGGCGCGCGAGCCGCGACGGGCAGGGTCCGCCGCCACTACAGCCTGCTGACGGGGACGGACAAGCTCGTCCTCGCGCTCATGGTCGGCATTCCCCTGGTGTTCGACCTCGCCCTGATCTGGGGCCCGACCGTCGGGTCGTTCCTGATCTCGTTCACGAACTGGAACGGCATCGGCAGCCCGTTCGACGCGAAGGTCATCGGGACCAAGAACTACGAGAGCCTGTTCACGGCCTATCCGTTCTTCTGGCCGGCGCTGAGCCACAACATCATCTGGCTGGCGTGGCTGATGTTCGTTGCCACGCCGCTCGGAATCCTGTTCGCGGTCCTGCTCGACCGGGTGGCGCGCGGTTCCCGGATCTACCAGACGATCTTCTACCTGCCCGTCGTCCTGTCGCTGGCGGTCATCGGGATCATCTGGTCGCTGCAGTACGCGCCCGAGCAGGGCCTGATCAACAACATCCTCGGCCGCACGGCGAACGACAACCTCATCGACTGGCTGGGCAACCCGACCCTCAACATCTGGGCCGCGCTCGTGGCCGCGAGCTGGCGCCACGTCGGCTACATCATGGTCATCTACCTGGCCGGCCTGAAAGCGTTCGACCCGACGCTGCGGGAGGCGGCGAAGGTCGACGGGGCGAACGAACGCCAGACGTTCTTCCGCGTCGTGTTCCCGGTGATGATGCCGATCAACGTCGTGATCGTCGTGATCACCACGATCGAGGCGCTGCGCGCCTTCGACATCGCCTACATCATCAACCACGGCAAGAACGGCCTCGAGCTGCTCTCGACGCTGATCACCAACAACGGGATCAGCGAGTCGAACCGCCTCGGGTTCGCGTCGTCGATCGCCGTCGTGCTGCTGGTGATCTCCCTCGTGCCGATCGTCGCGTTCCTGAGCCGGATGATGCGCGAGGAGCGGCGATGACCGCGGCGACGCAGACCGGAGGCATCGCCGCGCCGCGCAAGCGCCGTCGGAACGTCCCGGGCATCGCCCTGTACGCCTTCCTGACGTTCATGGCCATCGTGTGGCTGGTGCCGCTCGCATGGGCGGTGTACACGGCGCTGCGGCCGTTCGCGGACACGCAGCAGCGCGGCTACATCTCCCTGCCCGGCTCGCTGACGCTCGACAACTTCCTGACCGCGTGGTCGCAGGGCGAGTTCGCGCTCCACTTCGCGAGCACGCTGATCGTGACCGTCCCGGCCGTCATCGTGACGCTGCTGGTCGCGTCGATGATCGCGTTCGCGGTCTCGCGCTTCAGCTGGCGGTTCAACCTCGTCGTGCTGCTGATCTTCGTCGCCGGAAACCTGCTGCCGCCGCAGGTCCTGATCGTGCCCCTGTTCAAGATCTACACCGCGATCAAGGGGGTGCCCGAGCCGCTGAGCGACAACGGTCTCCTGTACGACCAGTTCTTCGGCGTGTTCCTCATCAACGTGGTGTTCCAGGTCGGATTCTGCGTCCTCGTGCTGAGCAACTACATGAAGACGCTGTCGCACGAGCTGACGGAGGCCGCACTGGTTGACGGCGCGAGCGTCCTGCGGATCTGGGGCGCCGTCATCATGCCGCTCTGCCGGCCGGCCCTCGCCGCCCTTGCGACGCTGGAGTTCACGTTCATCTACAACGACTTCTTCTGGGCCCTGCTGCTGATCAAGACCGGGGACCGCCGGCCGATCACGTCGGCGCTCAACAACCTGCAGGGCCAGTTCTTCACGAACACCAACCTGCTCGCGGCTGGCGCGCTCCTCGCCGCGGTCCCGACCATCCTCGTGTTCATGGCGCTCCAGCGCTATTTCATCAGCGGGCTGTCGCTGGGCGCCACCAAGGGCTAGTCGCCGGATCGTGCGCCCGGTCGAGGCGTCCCGCCGCCCCGGAGGAAGACCATCGTGATCTCGTCGCGCCCGTGGGCCGACCCTCAGCTGCTCGCGACGGGCCGCCTGCCCATGCACGCGGTGCCGCACGCGGACCGCCTGCCACTCGACGGCACGTGGCGGTTCCAGCTGCTCCAGCGACCGACCGACGCACCCACCGGCGACTGGGACGAGGCGCAGGTCCCGGGCGTGTGGACGATGCAGGGGACGTGGGACCACCCGCACTACACGAACGTCCAGATGCCGTTCCCGAACCGGCCGCCGCGCGTCCCGGACGAGAACCCGACCGGCGTGTACGAGCGGTCCTTCGAGCTGCCGGAGGCATGGACCGGCAAGCGCGTCGTGCTGCATGTCGGGGCCGCGGAGAGCGTCCTGATCGTCGCGCTCAACGGCCGCGATGTCGGGATGTCGAAGGATTCGCACCTCGCCGCGGAGTTCGACGTCACGCATCTCGTTCGGCCCGGGGGGAACACGCTCCGGCTCACGGTCGTGAAGTGGTCCGACGCATCGTTCGTCGAGGACCAGGACCAGTGGTGGCACGGCGGGATCACCCGGCCGGTGTGCCTGTATGCCACGGAGCAGACGCACCTCGCGCAGCTCGCGGTCGACGCGGGCCTGGACGAGGACCTCGCGACCGGGACGCTCGCGCTGGACGTCCTGGTGGACTGGGGCGACGGTGAGCCCGACGCCGGCTGGCGGATCGAGGCCGACGTGGACGGGCTGCCCGAGCCGCTCTCCGTCGACGTCCCATGGCGGCTGCCGAAGACCGAGGGCCCCGGCGACTGGGTCGTCCCCGGGCCGCCCCGGCGGGGGATCCTCGACCTCCAGAGCCTCGCGGCGGCGGGCGCGCTGACCGATCCCGAGGACGCCGCGCGCTGGCGCGAGGGCGAGCCGATCATCCGCCCGCCGAACATCGGCCAGGTCCGGCTGGCCGCGCGGATCCCGGACGTCACGCCGTGGTCGGCCGAGGTCCCGGCGCTGTCGACGCTGCGCGTGTCGCTGATCGGCCCGGACGGCGGCGTGATCGAGCAGGTCGAGCGGCGGATCGGGTTCCGGCGCATCGTGGTCCGTGACGTCGAGCTGCTGATCAACGGCCAGCCGGTGCTCATCCACGGCGTCAACCGCCACGAGTTCGACCCGCGAACCGGGCGCGTCATCGACCCCGCGGACATGCGCGCGGACGTCGTCGCGATGAAGCGCTGGAACATCAACGCCGTCCGGACCTCGCACTACCCGGACGATCCGCGCTTCCTCGACCTGTGCGACGAGCTCGGGCTGTACGTCATCGACGAGGCCGACATCGAGTCCCACGCCTGGTACAACGACGTCTGCCGCGACCCGGCGTACCGCGCCGCGTTCGTGGATCGGGTCGCGCGCATGATCGAGCGCGACCGGCACCACCCGTCGATCATCGCCTGGTCCCTCGGCAACGAGTCCGGCTACGGGCCGAACCACGACGCCGCGGCCGGCTGGGCCCGGCGCGTCGATCCCTCGCGGCCGCTCCACTACGAGGGCGCGATGAAGTTCGACTGGTCGAGCGACCAGACGGCGAGCGACATCATCTGCCCGATGTACCCGCCGATCGGCGCGCTGGTCGGGTACGCGCGGTCGGGGCAGCAGCGACGGCCGCTGATCATGTGCGAGTACGCCCATGCGATGGGCAACTCCATGGGGACGCTGGGCGAGTACTGGGACGCCATCGAGGCGAACCACGGGCTCCAGGGCGGGTTCGTCTGGGAGTGGCGCGACCATGGCCTCGAGCAGCGGCTGCCCGACGGCACGCTCCGGTACGCCTATGGCGGCGACTTCGGCGACGTCCCGAACGACGGCACGTTCGTGCTCGACGGCATCACGTTCCCCGACCGGGCGCCCAAGCCCGGCGTGTGGGAGCTCAAGCACCTGGCGTCGCCCATCCGCCTCGTGTCGGGAGCGGACGCCGCCCGGCGTGGCACGGTCGTCCTCGAGAACCGCGACTGCTTCCGCGACGCGTCGTGGCTGCGCGGGGAATGGGCGGTGACGACCGACGGCGCCGTGGACGCCTCGGGCACGTTCGACGTGCCGGCGATCCCGCCGCTGGGGCGGTCGGAGGTCGCGCTGCCCGGGTTCCGGATGCCCGGCGGCGGCGAGGGCGACCGCCAGCTGACGCTTCGGTTCCTGCTCCGCGAGGACGCCTCGTGGGCCGCCGCGCGCCACGAGGTGGACTGGGCGCAGGTCGAGCTGGTGGCCACAGGAGCGCTCGCCGTGGGGCACGACGGCTGGTCGGGCGAAGTGCACCTCGACGACGACGGGCTCCTGCAGCATCCGGCCTTCGCCGCGCCACCGTCGCTGGCCCTGTGGCGGGCGCCCACGGACAACGACCGCATCGGTGGCATGGGCGGTCGGTGGGCCGCCCAGGGCCTCCCGTCGCTGACCCGTCGCCTCGACGGCATCGAGCGGGGCCCGTCCGAGACCGTCGTGCGCGCGACCTGGACGACGGCCGCCGGGATCGAGGTTCCGCACGAGGTCCGGCTGGCGCGCGACGTGCGCGGCCGGATCCGGGTCACTGAGCGGGTCGTCGTCCCGGAGTCGCTGCCGGACCTCCCGCGCGTCGGGACGCTGCTCGCGCTCGCGCCCGGACACGAGACGCTGACCTGGTTCGGCCGGGGGCCCCACGAGACGTACCCGGACCGTGCGCGCGGCGGTCGCGTCGGCCGCTGGTCGTCGACGGTCACGGACCAGCTCGTGCCGTACGTCCGTCCCCAGGAGAACGGCGGGCACACCGACGTCCGCTGGCTCGAGACCGACGGGATCCGGATCGAGCTCGACCAGCCGCGCCAGGTCTCGGTGCTCCACCTGACCGCCGCCGACCTGGACGCCGCCACGCACGTCGTCGAGCTCCGGCCGCGGCCCGAGACGTTCGTCACCATCGATGCGGTCCATCGCGGCGTGGGCACCGCGAGCTGCGGCCCCGACACGCTCCCGCCATACCTCGTCGCGACCGGCGAGCATCGCTGGACGTGGATCCTGGACGGCGGTACCCCCTCGTGACGATCGACTGGGATCCCGCGACCCGCGAGTGGCACCTCCACAACGGGGCGACCAGCTGGGTGCTGGCCGTGCTCGAGAACGGTTGGCTCGGCCACCTGCACGCCGGCGCGCCGCTCGCAACCGGGCGGTCGTACCGGCACCTGTACCTGGGGTTTCCGGGCTACGACAACCGCGTCGGCGAGCCAGTCGGCCTCGCGCTCCCCGGCCCGGGCGTCGGCGACTTCCGGGTCCCGGCGCTCGTCGTGGAGACGCCGGACGGCGCGACGGTGCTGGACCCGCGCTACGCGGGGCATCGGATCCTCGCCGGGAAGCCGGCGATCGGCGGCGGCCTCCCGGCGACCTACGTGGAGGCGGACGAAGAAGCCGACACCCTCGAGATCGACCTCGTCGACGAGCCGAGCGGCGTCAGGGTCACGCTCGCCTACACGCTGTTCGCCCGGTGGCCCGTCGTCGCGCGTTCGATGCGCGTCATCAACGGCGGCACGTCCGGCGTGACGGTGCGCTGCGCGATGAGCGCGTCGCTCGACCTGCCCGACGCGGCGTGGACGCTGATCCAGCTGTCGGGCGCGTGGTCCCGCGAGCGCGACGTCGTCGAACGGCCGCTGGTCCCGGGGCGCCAGTCGATCGGCAGCATCCGCGGCGGCTCCGGGGCCGAGCACAACCCGTTCCTCGGCCTGCGGCGGGTGTCCACCACCGAGTCGCACGGCGAGGCCTGGGGCGCCGCGCTGGTGTACTCGGGCAACCACCTGTGCGAGGTCGAGGTCGAGCCGTTCGGGACCGCCCGCCTCCGGCTCGGGATCAACCCCGAGTCGTTCTCGTGGCGGCTCGAGCCGGGCGAGACGTTCCGGACGCCGGAGGCGGTCCTCGCCTGGTCGGAGGCCGGGCTCGGCGGCGTCTCCGCCGCCCTGCACGAGCTGTTCCGGACGCGGCTGGCGCGCGGCCCGTGGCGGGACGCGGACCGGCCGGTCCTCCTCAACAACTGGGAGGGCACCTACTTCGACTTCGACCACGACCGCCTGGTCGCCATGGCCGGTGCCGCGAAGGACCTCGGCGTGGAGCTGTTCGTGCTCGACGACGGCTGGTTCGGCGCCCGTACGGACGACACGCGCGGCCTCGGCGACTGGACCGTGAACCTGCAGAAGCTGCCGAAGGGCCTCGACGGCCTCGCCGCCGACGTGCACGGCCTCGGGCTGAAGTTCGGGCTGTGGATCGAGCCCGAGATGGTCAATCCCGACAGCGACCTGTTCCGCGCCCACCCCGACTGGGCGATCGGCGTCCCCGGCCGCAAGCGGACGATGTGGCGGAACCAGCTCGTCCTGGACCTCGCGCAGCCGGCCGTCGTCGACCACCTCGCGACGGTGATCGGCGACGTGCTCGCGAGCGCGCCGATCGACTACGTCAAGTGGGACTGGAACCGCTACCTCACGGAGCCGTGGACGCCCGCTCTCCCGGCGGATCGCCAGGGCGAGCTGTTCCACCGCTACGTCCTCGGGCTGTACGAGCTGTACGCACGCCTCACCGAGCGTTTCCCGTCGATCCTGTTCGAGTCCTGCGCGAGCGGCGGGGCACGGTTCGACGCCGGGCTCCTCGCGTGGGCACCGCAGGCGTGGACGAGCGACGACACGGACGCCGTCGAGCGGCTCGCGATCCAGTGGGGGACCTCGATCCCCTACCCGCTCTCGTCGATGGGCGCGCACGTGTCGGCCGTGCCGAACCACCAGACGGGGCGGATCACGCCGATCGGGTTCCGGGCCGCCGTGGCGATGTTCGGGGCGTTCGGCTACGAGCTCGACCCGACGGCGCTGACCGACGAGGAGCGGGCCGAAGTCCGGCGGCAGGTGGCGTTCTACGTCGAGCGCCGCGACCTGTTCCAGCGTGGCCGATTCCTGCGGCTTCGGAGCCCGTTCGAGGGCAAGCGCAACGAGGCGGCCTGGATGGTCGCGGATGCGGCGGCGTCACGGGCCGTCGTCGGCTTCTACCGGGTGCTCCACCGCCCGTGGCCCCGGCGCGACCGGCTGGTCCTTCGCGGGCTCGACCCCGCGGCGAGCTACGAGGTCACGGCCTGGACGTCGTTCGACGCGCCCGAAGGGACGTTCGTGCGCGGCGGCGACGAGCTGATGCGCCTCGGGGTCCGCCTCGAGCCCCCGGACCCCGCGCCGCCCGAGGACCTGCGCAACCCCGACGGGACGTGGATCGTCCGCGGCGACTTCCAGTTCCGGCTGTTCGACCTGCGCCGGATCGGAGAACGCTAGGCCAACCGGCGCGCGCCGTCCGATGCCTGGACCTCGAACACCCGCGGCGTGAGGTCGGTGCGCGCGGGATAGTCGCGGAGCACGGCCTCGCGGAGGGCCGGCACGGCGTCGCGATGGACGAGGTTGATCGTGCAGCCACCGAAGCCGGCACCGGTCAGCCGCGCGCCGATGACGCCCGGGATCCGGGTGGCGATGTCGACCAGCGCGTCGAGCTCCGGCGAGCTGATCCCGAACAGATCGCGCATCGACGCCTGGCTCTCCGCGAACAGGCGCCCGAGTGCCGGCAGGTCGCCCGACTCGAGCGCCGCGACCGCGTCGACCACGCGGAGGTTCTCGAACACGATGTGCTCTGCGCGGGCCGCCACGACGGGATCGAGCCGCGGCCGCGCTTCGGCCAGCATCTCCGGCGTCACGTCACGCAGCGACGTCACCCACGGGTCGGTCGTCGCGATCGCGGCGACCGCGGCATCGCACTGCGCTCGACGCTCGTTGTACGCGGACGACTCGAGCTTGCGCGGCGAGCCCGAATGGCACGCGACGAGCGCGACGTCCGGGTCGGCGAGCGGAATGTCGTGGTGGTGCTCGGTGCGGCAGTCGAGGAGGAGCGCGTGCCCGGCGCGCCCGAAGATCGACGCGAACTGGTCCATGATCCCGTTGTTGAGCCCGATGTAGCCGTTCTCCGAGCGCCGCACGACGTGGACCAGGCCCATCGGCTCCACCGGCGGCGCGTCACCGCCCGCGAGGGCCCAGGCGCTGACCACCGAGATCGCCGCCGACGAGCTGAGGCCGGCGCCCTGCGGCAGGTCCGACGCCAGCACGCCGTCGAACCCCCGGGGGCCGAGCCCGGCCTCGCCCATCGCCCACGCGATGCCGGCGACGTAGTCGGACCAGTGGTTGCGCTTGGGGCCCGGGTCGTCGATCGGGAACGTGGCGGTCTCGCCGGTCTCGACGAGCGTCAGGCGGACCTCGCCCTCGTCGTTCGGCACGATGGCGACGCTGATGCCGAGGTCGATGGCGACCGGGAGCACGAACCCCAGGTTGTAGTCGGTGTGCTCCCCGATGAGGTTCACCCGGCCCGGGGCGTGGACGACGCGGATGGCATCGGGGCGGGCAGCCGCCTCGTGGGAGGCCTCGCGCAGGCGCGCGGCAAGGGCCTCGGGGTCGCGCGCGAGCGCCGCGCTGTCGGGATCTGGGGCGAGCGGGCCGGGCACGGTCGAAGCCTACCGTTGCGAGCGGCCGCTCGACGCGCCGAGATCGCCGGCGAGGTAGCCCTGGATCGATGGTCCGATGAGGTCGGCGACCTCGTCCGGCGGCATCGACGCGAGCGGCTCCATCCGGACGACATAACGGGCGATCGCGACGCCCATCAGCTGTGCGCCGGCGAGCGTCGCCCGGAGCGGTGCGTCCGGACGGTCGATGGCCGACGCCAGCGCGAGCAGCGGCCCTTCGGTCAGCAGCCGGCGAGCCATGTCCGCGGCGACCGGGTCGGTGGACGCGGAGCGGACCACGCCGGTCACGAGCGGCCGGACCTCCGGCCGGTCCCAGAGGCCGATCACGAACGCGGCGAACCGCTCCCCCACGTGCTCCGGCGGGCCGTCCGCGATGACGGCCGGAACGACTGCCGACGGGTCGACCGGGAAGGCCATCGCCGCCACGAACAGCTGCTGCTTCGACCGGAAGTAGTGGTGGATCAGCGCGGGATCGACGTTGGCATCCGCCGCGACCTGCCGGATGGAGGTGCCGTCGAACCCTCGCTCGCCGAAGGCGTGCCGGGCGGCGTCGAGGATCCGCCCTCGGGTGTCGGCCAGGCCCGGACGGCGCCCCGTCCGCCTCGGGCCGCCGGTCACACGACGTCCCGGCGGATGGTCAGCGAGGCGACCACGCCGAACAGGGCGGCGATGACCGCGAGCAGGGCGACGTCGACGGCGAGCTGGCTCGTCGCGAAGTCGGCGCCCTCGACGAACACCAGCCGCAGCGCGTCGACGGCGTAGTGCAGCGGCATGAAGGCGACGAGCGGCTGGAGGATTCCGGGCGGGCTCTCGATCGGGAACAGCACGCCCGACAGGAGGAACTGCGGCACGAGGACGACCGGGATGAACTGGATGACCTGGAGCTCGGTCCGGGCGAACGTCGACAGGAAGATCCCGAGGCTGATCGCGCCCAGGCCCAGCAGGAGCACCACGAGGAACGCGATCACCGGGCTGCCCACGATCGGGATGCCGAGCCCGATGGAGAACGCCGGCAGCGGTCCGATCGACGGGACGTGCACGGTCCCGAGCGCCCACGTCAGGAGGATCGCCACCTGGATGGTCGCGAACAGGCCGAACCCCACGAGGTAGCCCCCGACGACCTCGCCCCGCGTGACGGGCGTGGCCATCAGGCGCTCGAGCGTGCCGCCCGTCCGTTCGCGCAGGAAGCTCACACCCGTCAGCAGGTACACGAAGAAGTACAGGAAGAAGGCGACGATCGCGGGGGCGAACGGCACCATCGGGTCGTCGCTGCCGGTGCCGTAGATCGTGACCTGCTCGATCTTCGGGACGACGCCACCGGCGGCGCGCGCGAGCGCGGAGGTCAGGGCCGCGCCGACCGTGCGCAGGTCCGTGCCATCGGCGAGCGGGTCGAGCCCGAGGGTGACCACCTTGACGCCGCCACCCGTCGTCACGTCCTGCGGGATGATGAGCGCCAGGGAGACCGACCCGTCCTGGACCAGGTGGCGCGCGGCGGCCTCGTCCGCGGCCGGTTGGACGTCGATCCCGGCCTTCTCCAGCGCGGGCGTCAGCAGCAGGGCGGCCGGCGGCGGCCCCTGGTTGACGAGCGCAAGCGCGAGGTCGGGGGACTGGCCCTCGCGCAGGATGTACGTCAGGAGGCCGGTCACGATGATCGGCGCGATGAACAGCAGGGCGAGACTGGGACGATCGCGCCGCACCTCGGCGACGACCCGCCGGACGAGCGCACGGAGGCGTCGCAGGCTCATGACGCCGTCTCCAGCCCGTCGACGGTGAACGTCAGGAACGCCTGCTCGAGGTCGTCGGTGGCCGCTTGCCTGCGGAGCTCGTCGCCGCTGCCGCGCGCGATGACATGGCCGCCGCGCATGAACAGGAGCTCGTCGCAGCGGTCGGCCTCGTCCATGACGTGGCTCGACACGATGATCGTCGTGCCAGCGTCCGCGAGGGATCGGAAGCGCGCCCAGAACTGGACGCGGAGTAGCGGGTCGACGCCGACGGTCGGTTCGTCAAGGAACAGCACGCTCGGTCGGTGCACGAGCGCGCAGGCAAGGGACAGCCGGCGGCGCTGGCCGCCCGAGAGCGTGCCGGCCAGGGCCTTCGTGCGGTCCGCGAGGTCGACGAGCTCCAGCGCCTCGGCGACGCCCGACCGATCGGTGCCGTAGGCGTCCGCGAAGAACCGAGCGTTCTCGGCCACGCTCAGGGCGGGGTAGATCCCGTCCGCCTGGGTCATGTATCCGATGCGCTCGAGCATCGGCCGGCTGGGCATCGGCGTCTCGAGGACCTCCGCGTGGCCCGCGGTGGGGTGGGTCATGCCGGTCAGAAGGCGGATGAGCGTCGTCTTGCCCGAGCCGTTCGGGCCAAGCAGGCCGTAGATGCGACCGGGCGCAAGGTCGAACGTCACGCCGTCGACCGCGGCCAGCTCGCCGAACCGCTTGACCAGGTCCACCGCGCGGACCGCGGCGGTCGGCGCCGTTGCCGCCTTCGGATCGGGTTCCGGCACGGAATTCATCGCGTGATGAATTCTAGCGGCTCGAGGCCGTCTCCGCGCGGGCCGAAGGCCCTGATGACGCTCGCGACGGGTCCCGTCGTCGTCCCCGGGTTGACGGCCGGATTGGACTACGACGGTGGGCCAACCGCGGACTATCATCCCGGGATGCCGAGCGCCGCGTCCCGGGTCTGGATCGCCTTCCTGGTGCTCGCGCTCGCGTGGGGCTCGTCCTACTTCTGGATCAAGGTGGGGCTCGGCAGCCTGACGCCGCTGACGTTGATCTCCGGTCGGCTGCTGTTCGGCATGGCGTTCCTCGCGATCGTGGTCGCCATCGCGCGCCAGGAGCTGCCGCGGAGCGCCCGGATGTACGGGCACCTGCTCGTGATGGGCGTCATCAACATCGTCCTGCCGTTCATCCTGATCGCCGTCGGCGAGCAGTCGATCGATTCGGCGCTCGCGTCAATCCTCAACGCGACCGTGCCGCTCGGGGTCATCGTGATCGCGCCGTTCTTCCTGCCCGACGAGCGCATCACGCCCGCGCGCGTCGCCGGCCTCGCCGTGGGGTTCGCCGGCGTGATCCTGCTGGTCGCGCCGGACCTCGTGGACGCTGGCGATTCGGACCTCACCGGCGAGCTGCTGCTGCTCGGCTCGTCGGTGTCGTACGCGTGCGGCAGCGTGTACGCGCGCCGGAACGTCCATGGGCTGCGGCCGATGATCCCGGCGCTGTTCCAGGTCACGTTCGCGGCCGTGATCGTCGTGTGCCTGGCGGCGATCGTCGACCGGCCGTGGGAAACGCTCGCGCCGGCGCCCGAGGCGATCGTCGCGGTGGTGTGGCTCGGGATCCTGGGCTCGGGTGTCGCCTACCTGTGCTACTTCTTCGTGCTCCAGCACTGGGGCGCGACGCGGACGTCGATGGTTGCGTACGTGCTGCCCGTCGTCGGGATCGCGCTCGGGACGCTGATCCTGGGCGATCCGCTGACGATCAATCGCATCGCCGGCACGGCGCTGGTCCTCGCGGGCGTCGCGCTCGTCAACGGCGGTCCGGCGCTGCGACGCCTGGGTGCGCGCACGGCACGGCGGCCTGCGTCCGAGCCGGTGGACGCCGTGGAGGCGGTCGAGGCCCGGTAGTCGCGCCCGTTCAGCGGCCCGACACGAGCCGGCTCCTGGCGCCATCGAAGACGACCCAGACCATCGCGGCGCCCGGCCACGGCGACGTGCCCGTCAGCGACCGGAGCGCGTCATCGGGGTGCGCGGGGTACGCGAGCCGCAGCTGCCGCTCGAACTCGCGCGCGACGGCGAGCGTGCCGCGCGTGCGCCGCACGAGGAGCAGTGTCGAGATGGACGGCTCGTCCCGCAGTTGCGGCCACCCATCCCAGCTCGGCAGCGCCGCGGCTTTCTCGGCCGACCAGCGCACGAGCTGCTCGAGGCGCCGGAGCTCGGACTGGATCTCGGTCGCGACGATGACCCGTTCCACCGGTTCATGGAGCACGAGATCGATCCAACCGCGCGACGGTCGCACGACCTTCACCTCGCCGAAGCGAACCCACCGACGATGCGTCGCCGCGAGCGTGAGCTCCGCGATGCGAGCCTGGTGGCGATCGCGGATCGCCGGCCCGGTGTTCGGGTAGATCCGCGCGCTGAGATCCGCGCCCAAGGCGCTCGCGAGCCGTTGGTACACCTCGATCGATGGCCGCCCCACGCCGCTCTCGATCGCGTCGAGGTACCGCCGGGCGATCCCGGCCTCGGCGGCGAGGCGCGTCCGGCTGACGCCGGCGTCTTCTCGGGCGCGGACAAGATCCTCGACCAGAACCTGATGACGCCGCATCGTCGACCGTGCGATTGCGGCTTCGAACGCGCGGGTCGGCATGCCGAAATTGAACCGGACGTGACTTGTCTGCCCCTTATCGCCGCGTCGCGCGACCGGCCGGGCGCTCCGGGCGCCTGGTTCTTCGGCACCTGTCCTCGGCCGGGCGCTCGCACCGCCCGCCGAGGCCTGGTTCGATCCGAATCCGTGCCCGACCGGGCGGCCGGAGATCCAAACCGGCGTGCGGAGGCGCAGTTTCGGGCGGTCGGGGCGCCCGGCCGCGATCGGCGCCGCGCTCGGGGGCGCGGCGCTCGGGGCGCGTCGCCCCGCCGATACGGCGTCAGCCCTGGGAGGCGATGTACCCCTCGAGCGCTTCGATGATCAGCGCGTGGTCGTCCTCCATCGGCAGTCCCGACACGAGCGCGACGCCCACGACGCCGGTCCCGCGGACGATCAGCGGGAAGCCGCCGCCCGCCGGCGCGTACTCGGGGAAGGGCAGCGAGGTCGCCTCCGCGAACGTCGTGCCCGCGACCTCGTGCCGGCGACGCTCGTAGAACGACGAGTGGCCGAAGCGCTCGACCACGCGGCGCTTTCCCGCGAGGTACATGTCGTTGTGCGCGTTCGTGCCCTCGCAGGCCGCGCGGAAGATCAGCCGCGGACCGCGCCACACCTCGATCGCGACCGGCTTCTCGCGTGCTTCGGCGAGTGCGAGGATCGCCCGCCCGATGTCCAGCGCGTCGGATGCCGAGCAGTGCGGCAGCTGCAGGCGCGCCTCCTGCTCGAGCAGCTCGGCCGGGGACGGATGCGCCGGGTTCGGTGCCGGGCTCACCCGTACCGCTCGCGCAGCCGCGGCAGGATCAGGTTGCCGTAGCGCTCGATCGCGGCCAGCTGGTCGTCGCCCGGGAAGTGGAACACGAGGTGCGTGAAGCCGTAGTCGAGGTACGTCTTGAGCTGCTCGAGGTGCTCGTCGACGTCCGACGACACGAGCCATCGCGTGTGCGCGATCGGCTCCGCGGCCTTCGCGAGCTCCTCCATCTCGAGCGCGTCGTGGACGCCCATCTTCTGCTCGCCGCTGAGCGCGAGCGCGGCCCACACCTTCGTGTCCTCCATCGCTCGGTCGCGGTCGGTGTCGAACGAGACCTTCATCTCGATCATCTTGTCCATCTTCGAGGCGTCGCGGCCGGCCTTCGTGGCGCCCTCCTCGAGGGCCGGCAGCAGCGTGTCGACGTACAGCTCGGCGCCCTTGCCGCTGGTGCAGATGAAGCCGTCGCCGATCCGCCCGGCCAGCCGTGCCGCGGCAGGGCCCGACGCCGCGATGTAGACCGGGATCGGGTTCTTCGGCCGGTCGTAGATGGTCGCCGTGTGGACGCGGTAGTACTCGCCCTGGAAGTCGAGCCGCTCGGTCCGCCACAGCTGCTGGATCAGCTGCGTGGCCTCCTTGAGCCGCGCGAAGCGCTCGGACTGTTCGGGCCAGTCGACGCCGACCGGGACCTCGTTCAGGCTCTCGCCGGTCCCGACGCCCAGGATCACCCGGTCCTCCGCGAGACAGCTGAGCGTCGCGAAAGCCTGCGCCACGATCGCCGGGTTGTAGCGGAACGACGGCGTCAGCACGCTCGTGCCGAGGATGACCCGGCGCGTGGCCTGCGTCGCCGCCCCGAGCCACGTCAGCGCGTTCGGCGCATGGCCGTTGTTGTGCCGCCAGGGCTGGAAGTGGTCGCTGGTCCAGACGGAGTCGAAGCCCGCCTGCTCCGCAGCGACGGCGAGGTTGAGGAGGCGCTGCGGGTGGAACTGCTCGGCGGAAGCCTTGTAGCCGAGGCGCAATTCGGGCATGGAGTCCTCGCAGGGTTGTCGGTCTCCTCCCGAGTGTGCCCGGTGCGCCGACCGGGCGCCAGCGCCGGGCGGCCCTGCGTCAGCGCCGCACTGTCAGCGCTCAGCGTGCCGCGCCGAGCGCGACGGCTCCGAGCAGCACGAGCGCGGATCCCGCGATGCGGAGCGCGCCCTCGCGAGCGGCGCCGGCCTCGCGGAGGCGAAGCACGCCCCACGCCGAGATGAGCACGACCGCCGACTCGCGGAGCGGCGCTACGACCGCAAGCGGCGCCCTCGAGAGCGCGGCCAGCACGAAGCTGTACGCGCCGAACGTCGCGAAGCCGCCGACGATGGCCGTTCGGCGGTCGACGGCGGGGATCGGCCGCGTTGCCGTCCGCGAGCGAACGGCGTCGATCACGAAGAGCACCACCGCCGTGACGGGCCACAGGATCGCGGCGTACAGCCACGGCGGCGCCTGCTGGACGGCAGCACGGTCGAGGGCGGTGTAGGCGGCGATGACGATCCCGGTCGTGAACGCGAACGCCGCCGCGACGCGGTCGCCGCGCCCCTGCGCCGCCAGCCGCCACGGACGCTGGACGACGAGGAGACCGGCGACGAGCAGCGCGACGCCGGCCATCGCCAGCGGCGCGAGATGCTCCCCGAGGACGACCACGCCGATGACGACGGCGAGCACGAGCGCAGTCCCGCGTGCCAGCGGATACACGACCGACATCTCTCCGCGCTGGTACGCGCCCGTGAGCGTCACGAAGTACGTCGCCTCGAGGATCCCGGACGCGAGGCCGATCGCCCACACGTAGGGCGGCACGCCGGGTCGATCGAGCCACAGCCACGCGACGAACGCGACCGGCACGAGCACGACGGAGACCGCGGCCATGCCGACCGTCGCCGTGCGCAGCGGGTCGCCGGCCGTCTTGAGCAGGATGTTCCAGCCCGCATGCAGGACGGCGGCGATCGCGATGAACGACAGGGCGAGCGGATCCACGACGGGAGTCTAGGCGCGAGGCGAGGCGAGGCGGGACGGGACGGCGCACCGCGCCGCACGGCACCGCAGGGCGCCGGACCGCACCGCACCGGACCGCACCGCACCGCGATCCCTGTCAGCGACTCTGAGTCGCTGACAGGCGGCGCAACGGGGAACCGGCGCGTCGCCTCGGCGCGTCCCGGCATCCCGTCGCGACGCTCCGTCGCGCAACGGGGCGCAGCGCGGCGTCGCCACGGCGTCGCGGCCGGAATCAGCGACCCTGAGTCGCGGCGACCAGGCACCTCCGCGCAGCACGGCGTCGCCACCGCGTCACGGCCCGAATCAGCGATCCCGAGTCGGGGCGACCACGCACCTTCGCGCAACGGACGCAGCGCGGCGTCGCCACCGCGTCGCGGCCCGGATCAGCGACCCTGAGTCGCGGCGACCACGCGCCGGCCGCCGCGAGGGTCCGTTCGACGCTGCTACTTCGCGACGTCCCTCCGGGACATCCCCCACGCGCCGAGCGCGATGCCGGCGAACGCGATCGCGACGCACAGCACGACCCCGACCGGATCCCAGCGCCCGATCATCGGCTCGCCGAAGTGCGACGTCAGCGCGAGCTGGTGGACCCAGTCGGGCAGGTTGAACGCGGGCGCCAGGAGATCGAGGAGGAAGGTCGCGACGACGAACAGCGCGGCGATGTCCGCGGCGAGCGAGGTCCTCCAGAGGCCGCCGACCGCGACGCCGATCCCGACGACCGCGGCCGCATAGAGGCCGAGCGACATCGAGCCGAGGAGCGCATCGCCGGCGGTCGAGCCGCCTGCCGCCGCCCCGAGCGCCGTGCCGATCGCGAACAGCAGCGCCATCAGCAGGGAGCCGATGACGGCAGCGACGCCGCCGGCGACGACCCAGCGGGTCCGCGTCACCGGGGTCGCCAGGACCTCCTCGAGGCGGCCGTCGGTCTCGTCCGAGGCCCACTTCGACACGAACGTCGCCGCGGCGAACCCGGCCGCGATGAAGAAGATCTCGACGTACAGCTGGAGCCAGCCGCCAGCCGTGCCGAAGTCGTAGCCGGGGAAGATGCCGCCGAAGACCTTCGCCATGTCGGGCGTCTTGGCGATCAGGTCCGAGAAGGACCCCGCGAGCGACCCGAGGAGCGCACCCCAGATCGCCATGCCGAGGCCCCACGAGAGGACCCGCGGCAACTGGTCGCCGAACGCGCGGCTGAGCGGGCCGCGGACGCCGAGCAGGTCACCCGGCAGCGACGGCAGCGACAGGCCGGCGGTCACGCCGAGATCGCGGCGGTCGAAGGCCACGACCCCGATCGCGAGGAACACGACGCCGACGATGCCAACGAGCGCGAGGCCCGCCCAGTCGTAGATCTGGACGAGCGGGATGTGATCGGCCGTCCAGTGAAATGGGCTCAGATTGACCAGGGGGCCGCCGACCTCGAGGCCGCTCATGACCCACAGCGCGATCATCGCGACCCCGGCGACCGCTGCCGAGCCGGCCCGGCCGAGGAGCGGTGCCAGGGCGAAGGCGAAGCCGCCGAAGCACATTGCGAGGAAACCGACCCACAGCGCGAAGCCGACCGAGCCAAGGAGCGGGATCGGGTCGCCCAGCGCAGCGTCGCCGAACGCGTTCGAGCTGACGGTGAGGGCGAGGGCGAGGAGCGCCATGACGATCCAGAGGAGCGTCAGGTGGGCGGCGAGCTTCTCGAGCGCGATCCGGCGCTTGCCGAACGGCGACGTCGCGACGAGGTCGAGGCTGCCGCGGGCGGCCTCGCCAGCGAGGGTGCCCGACAGCGCGAGGATCGACCACAGCGCCGTGCCCAGCGCGAAGGTCGACCCGTACTTCCACGTGGCGTAGCCGCCGAGCGTGCCCAGCTTGTCCCCCATCAGGGTGGCGTTGCCGAACAGGTTGACCATTGCGGCGGGCATGCTGCCGACGAGGGCGTTCAGGTCGTGCCGGGTCTCGGGCGTCGGGAAGACGGTGCCGATCGCGGCGCCGATGACGAGCGACATCCCGCCCAGCAGCCCGGCGGCGATGATGAACGCGAGCCGCGAATCGCGAATGGTCTTGCCATAGATGCTGCCGAGGCCGACGAGCCGGCTCCGCAGCGAGATCGCGGGCAGCGGCGCCGCCGCGACCTGCGGCGTGCCGGCGTTGGCGGTCATGACGGCCGCACCTCCACGGCCTCCTGGCCGTACTGGGCGAGGAACGTCTCCTCGAGGCTGGGCTCGCGGCTGACGAAGTCGAGCAGCTCGTAGCGCGCGGCAGCCTGGACGACGGGCGTGATCGGACCGGCCACCCGCATCCGCAGCGTGTGGTCGTCCGCGACGAGGTCCGAGACGCCGGGCAGGCTGGCGAACGCGTCCGTCGGGACGCCGTCGGCAAACCGCAGCTCCACCTGGTGGTGGGCGAGGTCCCGCAGCGCGTCCGTCTTGTCGACCTTGACGAGGACGCCGTCGCGGATGATTGCGACCCGGTCACAGGTCCGCTCGACCTCGGACAGGATGTGGCTCGAGAGGAAGACCGTCCGGCCCTCCTCGCGAGCCTCGCGGACGAGCGTGTAGAAGGACTGCTGGACGAGGGGGTCCAGGCCGGACGTGGGCTCGTCGAGGATCAGCAGCTCCGGCCGGTGCTGGAGGGCGACGACGAGGCCGATCTTCTGCTTGTTGCCCTTGCTGTACTCCTTGAATCGGCGGGACGGATCGATGTCCAGGCGCTCGACCAGGGTCGCGCGATACGCCGGGTCGACGCCGCCCCGGAGGTTGGCGAAGTAGTCCATGGTCTGGCCGCCGGTCAGCCGGTCGTACAGCGTGAACTCGCCCGGGATGTAGCCGACGCGACGATGGATCGCGACGGGATCGACGGTGCTCTCGATGTCGAACACGAACGCCTTGCCGGACGTCGGCCGGATGAGGTCGAGGAGCGTCCGGATCGTGGTGGTCTTGCCGGCGCCGTTGGGGCCGAGGAACCCGAACACCTCGCCCTCGTGAACCTCGAGGTCGACGTCGACGATGCCGCGGTGCTCGCCGTAGGACTTGGTGAGGCGTTCGGTCCGGATGACGCTCGTGGTCATGGTGTCCTTTCGGTGGATGGCTACGCGGCCGGCAGGTCGGACGGGGACGAGGCCGGTGTCGCTGGGGCGTGGTCGCGCTCGGCGAGGTACTGGGCCATGAGCTTGGGGAGGGCGTCCTGCACGAAGGCGACGAAGTCGTGGAACTCCTGGATCCGTTCGCGGGCGGGCGGCGGCAGGTCGTGGACGACGTTCACGCCGCGGGCGGCGATCTCGGCGAGTCCTTCGTAGATCGCACCGGCGCTGCCGACGAGCGAGCGGATGGCGGCCGCCGGCATGCTGATGAACTCGCGCCGGTCGCCGCGCCGGCGCGTGCGGCGGATGAACCCCGCCGTCTCGAGCTGCCGCACCGCCCCGCTGATAGAGCCGCGGCTCGCATGCAGGTCGTGGGCGAGATCCGCGGCCGTCTGTTCCACCGGGTCGCAGATCAGGAGCCACGCGAGGAGCCGGCCCGCCATCGGCGTCATGCCGACGGACGCGAGGAACGTGCCCATCTCCTCGACGAAGCCCGCCTGCCGGTCGTTCATGCCGGTAGAAACGTACGGCGTTCGGAAGTGTCAGTCAATACTGAAACTTTGTGAGGCGTTCGGACGCGCTCAGGCGAGCCCGATCAGTGCTGCGGTTGGCGCCTCGGCTGGCGCGGGCGACCGGGTCGGACCTTGACATCGTCCATGACGCCCGGGTCGTGCTTCTGCGCCTGCTCGACGATCCGCCGGAAGTGCTCGGCGTGGAGCTCGACGGTCTCCTCCGGCGCGTCCTCGACGCCGATCAGGTCGTTGCGCGCCGCGCCCACCGCGCTGATCAGCTCGTCGAGCTTGAGCTGGGTTGCCTTCGCCTCGCGGTTCTGGCTCGCCTGGATCACGAAGACCATCAGGAAGGTCACGATCGTGGTGCCGGTGTTGATCGCGAGCTGCCACGTGTCCGAGAAGCCGAAGATCGGGCCGCTCACCGCCCACAGGACGATCACGAGGATGGCGATGACCAGGGCGTACGGGGTGCCGACCGCCGCGGTGATCGCGGACGAGAACCGCCGGAAGCCGTCGCGCATCGCGCACCTCCTCGTCGACTGTCCCTCGATCGATGCTGTCGCGGCCTTCGTCAACTCCGGGCAACGATTCGCGCGCGCGATGCGCGAGGAACCGTTGCAGCACGCGCGTCCGTTACGCTCGGCCGCGATGCGACGACTGGCGGGCACCCTCGAGCTCCTCGACGGACCCCTCGACGATCCCGACGCGCTCCGCGGCAACCTCCGCGACCTGGCGCGGCTGAACCGCGGCCTCGGCGGTACGTCCGCATCGGCCCGCGCCCTCGATCGACTCCTGGCCGACCGGCGCGGTCCGCACACGCTGCTCGACGTCGGGACGGGCGGCGCCGACATCCCGCTCGATCTCCTCGCCGCCGCGCCGCGGCATGGTCGCGAGCTGCGGATCACCGCGGTCGACAGCCGGCCGGAGGTCCTCGACGCCGCGCGCGGGGTCGACCGCCGCCTCGCCGATGCGCGCGGCCTCGAGCTGCTGGTCGGCGACGGGCGGTCGCTGCCGTGGGAGGACCGCGCCTTCGACGTCGTCCACGCCTCGCTGCTCGTCCATCACCTGGAGCCGGACGAGGCGATCGCGTTCCTGCGCGAGGCGGCGCGGCTCGCGCGGCTGGGCGTCGTCGTCAACGACCTCGTGCGAGCTCGTCGGCACTGGCTCGCGGCCCGGGTGCTCCTCCGGGTCGGCACCCGCAACCGGTACACCCGACACGACGGACCGCTGTCGGTCCGGCGTGCGTACACGCGCGTCGAGCTGCGTGCGCTGCTCGCGGCCGCGGGGCTGCGCCCGATCGCCGAGGTCACGGCGCTCGCCGGGCACCGGGTGGCGATCGCGGCCGTCCGGCTGCCGGCGCGGACCACCGCGTGATCGAGCACGGCGAGTCCGATCGGGCGACGTCCGCCGCCGTCGTGGTGATCGGCGGCGGGCCGGCCGGTGCGGCGCTTGCGACCCGCCTCGGACGGGCGGGCCACGGCGTCGTCCTGCTCGAGCGGAGCGCGTCCTGGCGCTGGCGTGCGGGCGGCGTGTTCGCGTCACCGGCGGCGGTCGCGGAGCTGCGGCAGCTCGGGCTGGCGGACGAGGTCCTCGCGCGCGTCGCGCGCCCGATCCCCGCGATGCGGGTCGAGACGCCGGCGGGCACGGCCTTCGAGCTGTCCTATGGCGCCGAGGCCGGCGGCGAGGCCGCCGTCGGCTTCGACCGCTCCGCGCTGGACCCGGCGCTGCTCGACCTCGCGCGTGACGCCGGCGTCGGCGTGCGGCTCGCGACGACCGCGCGCGACGTGGAGCTCGCCGATCATCGCCGCGGGGCCGTCGTCCGGTTCGACGACGCGCACGGCCACGGGGAGCTCGCCCCGCGCGTCGTCGTGGGCGCCGACGGCCCACGATCGCTGGTCGCCGACGCGGCCGGAATGGTCCGAACGCCGCGCCTCGGCGACCGGATCGGCCTCACCTGGCATGTCGCCGACGACGCGGACGGCTCGAGTGGCGATCCGCCCAAGCCGGCGCGCATGGTCCTGCTCCGCGACGGCGCGTACTGCGGTCTCGCGCCCGTGCCCGGCGGGCGGATCAACGTCGGCATCGTCCTGTCGGGCCGCGCGTGGCGGGAGCGGCTCGCGCGGGACGGCGCCGCGGCGACGGGCGAGCATGCGCTCCGCTCGATCCCGCCGCTCCCCGGAGATCAGGAGGCGTGGCGCGAAGGACGGATGACAGACGCGATCGCCGGCGCGAGCCCGCTCGGGGCGCGGGTTGCGCAGCGCGCGGGTCCCGACTGGCTGGTCGTCGGTGACGCTGCGGGGTTCCTCGACCCGTTCACCGGCGAGGGGCTGCACCGCGCGCTCGTCTCGGCGCGCCTCGCCGCGGACGCGATCGACGCGCACCTCCGCGGCCGCGGCGATCTCGCGGCGTACGACCGGGCGATGCGTGCGCGCTTCCAGGCGAAGGACGCCGTCTCGCTGCTCGTGCAGGTGTTCCTCGCGCGGCCGCGGCTGTTCGAGCACGCGGCGAGGCGGCTCGCGGCAAAGCCCGCGATCCGTGCGACGATGGGCCTCGTGATGGGCGACCTCGTGCCCGCGTCCCGCGCCCTGGACCCGGCGTTCCTCGCCGGGCTCCTCGTCCCGTGACGGACGCGCCGCCGGCGGATGCGGTCGCCCGTCGCACCCGGATCGCCGCCTACGGCTGGTGCGAGGCGGACGGGTCCGTGCTCCTCGTGCGGATCGCCCCGGGCTACGTCGACGCCGGCAGCTGGACGCTCCCGGGCGGCGGCCTGGAGTTCGGCGAGGATCCCGCGGACGGGGCGCGGCGCGAGATCTTGGAGGAGACCGGGCTGAGCGTCCGCCTCACCGGCGTCATCGGAATCTTCTCGCAGGTCCTCGGGCCGGACGTCACCACGCGCGGCGACCGGCTGCACAACCTCCAGCTGGTGTACCGAGCCGCACCGGAGGGCGGCCAGCTGCGCGACGAGATCGGCAACTCGACCGACCATGCCGATTGGATCGCGTTCGGCCGGCTCGACGGCATCGGGCTCGTCGACCTCGTCCGGCTGGCCCGCGCGCAGGCCGGTCGCTGACCTTGCGATCGACGATCGGGATCGACGTGGCGGCCCCGCCCGAGGTCGTGTACCGCCTCGCCCGCGACGTGACGCGCTGGGCAGCGCTCCTTCCCCACTACACCCGCTCGGCCGTCGTCCGCGACGAAGGCGACGTCCTCGTCTGCGACTTCGTGGCACGCCGCCCGTTCATCCCGGTGCTCGGGCTCGGCATCCCGGTCACGTGGCGGAGCCGGACGTGGCACGAGCCGGCGACCCGGCGCCTCCGCTTCGTGCACGTCGCCGGCGCGACGAAGGGCATGGACGTCACGTGGACGATCGAGGCTTCGCGATCGGGGACGCGCGTCGACATCGACCACGACTTCCGGCCGGGCTTCCCGGGCTTCGCCGCGTTCGTCGATGCCGCGTTCACCCGCCCGATCGCCGGCCGGACGCTCGCGACGTTCAAGGCGCTCGCCGAGGCGCTCGCCGCCGACACGTCCGAACCGGCCGTCACGACGAATCCCCCGGCATGACACGGGACGGAGCGCGGCGGCGAGCCTGGATCACGGGCATCGGCGTGCTGACCGCCATCGGGACCGGGCTGCCGGCGTTCGAGGCCGGCCTCCGCGCCAACCGCTCGCCGGTCAAGCGAATCGACCGCTTCGATCCGTCGCCGTTCCGGTCACAGGTCGCGGCCCAGGTCGACGACTTCGACCCGCTCGACCACATGGACGCGCGCGCCGCGCGGGCGCTCGACCGGTTCAGCCAGTTCGGGCTCGCGATCGGGCGCATGGCGATGGCGGATGCGGGCCTCGTCCCCGGGGCCGGCGGCGCGCCGGATCCGGGGCGCATCGGCATCTACCTCGGCTCGGCGCTGGGCGGGATCGCGTTCGCGGAGGCGCAGCACGAGCAGTACCTCACGCGCGGGCTCCGCGGCGTGTCCCCCACCCTGGCGCTGGCGGTGTTCGGCGGCGCGGCGCCCGCCAACCTCGGCATCGCGCTCGACGTCCGCGGGCCGATCCTCTCGACCGCGAACTCGTGCGCGTCGGGCGCGGTCGCGATCGGCGAGGCGCTCAACGCGATCCGCGACGGTGAGATCGACGCCGCGATCGCGGGCGGTGTCGAGTGCCCGCTGTCGCCGCTCGCCTTCGGCGCGTTCGACCTGATCCGCGCCCTCGGCCACGGGTTCAACGACGACCCCGTGCAGGCCGCACGGCCGATGGACGCCCGGCGCGACGGCTTCGTCATGGGCGAGGGCGGCGCGCTGCTCGTGATCGAGGCGGAGGACGTGGCGCGCCGGCGCGGAGCGGTTCCCTACGCCGAGATCCTCGGCTTCGCCGCGACGTCGGATGCCCACCACATGGTGCAGCCCCGTCCCGACGGCCGCGAGGCGGCCCGCGCCGTGACGCTCGCGCTCCAGGACGCGGGCGTCGCGTCCGACGAGCTCGACTGGGTCAGCGCGCACGCGTCGTCCACGCCGATCGGGGACATCGCGGAAGCACGGGCGCTGGCGATGGCCCTCGGCGACCGGGCCGCGACCGTTCCCGTGAGCGCGACGAAGGCCCTGACCGGCCACCCGCTCGGCGCCACGGGCGCCATGGAGGCGGCCATGGCGGCGCTCGCGATCCGCGACGGGTTCGTCCCGGGGTCGGCGAACCTCGAGGCGCCCGAGCCGGAGCTCGACGCGCTCCTCCCGGGGCTCCTGCGCGAGCCGTGCGACGGGCGGTTCGAGCGCGTCCTGTCGACCTCGTTCGGGTTCGGCGGGCTGAACGCGGCGCTCGTGTTCGGGCGCCCTCCCGCGTAAGCGGCGGGTTGGCGGCCCGGGGTATCGTCCCGGCATGTCCGACGTACCCGCCTGGGAGCGCCGCTTCCGCGCCCCGCTCCTGTCCTTCCCGTCCTGGGCCGCCGACGACCCCGACCGACTCGTCGTCGCCTCCACCGAGAGCGGCTCGTACCAGCTCCACGCGTGGGACCGGCGAACCGGCAAGGTGCGCCAGGTCACGCGCGACCCCGTCGGCGTCCTCGAGGGCCGGCCGACGCGCGACGGCAGCGGCGTCATCTGGTTCCGCGACGAGACCGGCGCGGAGACCGGGACGTACGTCGTCGCCCCCTTCGACGAGGACGCGGGCGCCGAGCCGCTGCTGCCCGGGCTGCCCAAGGGCTGGGCCGAGGGGCTCGCGGTCGGGCGACGGCGGACCATCGCGGCCGTGTCGACCGAGGAGGCGTACAGCGTCTGGGTGTCCGAGGACGGGGGCGACGTCACGCTCCTGCATCGCCACGAGCAGCCGGTGCGCCTCGCGGGCGGCTGGGGCATGGCGGGATCCGTCGCCCGGGGCTCGCTGTCCGCGGACGATTCCATCGTCGTCCTCGAGGTGATGGAGGACGGTGACGTGCTCCATCCGTCGCTCCGGTCCGTCGATCCTGCCTCGGCCGCCACGCTCGCCGAGCTCAAGGACGCGGGCCTCGAGCTCGCCGGGTTCGGGTTCTCGCCGGTTGCCGGGGACGCGCGGATCGCAATCACGCACGAGCGCACCGGCGATCGCCGGCCGGCGCTGTGGGACGCGCGGACCGGCGAGGTGACCGACCTCGCGCTCGATCTCGAAGGCAGCGTCGAGCCCGTCGACTGGTGGCCGGACGGGTCCGCGCTGCTGCTGCTCAACCTCGAGGCCGGCCGGCACCACCTCTACCGGGACGACATCGAGGCCGGGCGCGCGACGAAGCTCGACACCGAGGACGGGTCGATCACCGCGGCCGCGGTGCGGCCGGACGGCGCCGTGTGGTACCGCGGCCACAACGGCGAGCACCCGGCGCGCCTCCTCGCGGTGGGCGACGCGACGCCGCTGCTCGAGGCGCAGGGACCGGCGGCGCCCGCCGGCCGGCCGTTCGAGTCGTGGTGGTTCGAGAACCCCAACGGCCAGCGGGTCCACGGCTTCATCGTCCGACCCGAGGGCGACGGCCCGTACCCGACGATGATGCGCGTCCACGGCGGCCCGCACTCGCTCGACATGGACCGCTGGGCGCCGGACCTGCTCGCCCACGTCGACGCCGGGTTCCTCGTCGCGATGGTCAACTACCGCGGCTCCGAGGGCTACGGCCAGGCGTGGCGCGACGAGCTCACGGGCAACATCGGGTTCCTCGAGCTCGAGGACGTCCTCGCAGGCCTCGACGACCTCGTCGCGCGAGGGCTCGCCGATCCGTCGAGGGTCGCGCTGATGGGTGGCTCGTGGGGCGGCTACATCACGCTGCTCGGCGCCGGGCGGCACCCGGATCGCTGGGCGACGCTCGTCGCGGCGGTCCCGGTCGCGGACTACGTCGCCGCGTACGAGGACGAGGCGCCCATGCTCCAGGCGCTCGACCGGGCGCTGTTCGGAGGTTCACCCGACGACGTCCCGGACCTGTACCGGGAGCGGAACCCGATCGAGTACGTCGACGCCGTGTCGGCCCCGCTGCTGATCCTGGCCGGCGAGAACGACTCGCGCTGCCCGATCCGCCAGGTCTGGAACTACGTCGGCCGGCTCCGCGAGCGGGGCGCCGAGCCGCGCGTGTACACCTACCAGACCGGCCACGCGTCGTTCGACATCGACGAGCGCGTCCGCCAGACGGCGATCATCCTCGACCACCTCGCCGCGACGGTGCCCGGCATCCGCCGGCTCGACGGGCTCGACCCGCACCTGCTCGCCGCCGGGGCCGTCGCCGCGGCGGGCTGATCGCCCGGGGGGAAGTCCTCTCCCGAGCCGGTCAGCGACCGGCTCGCTCCTTGGGCGGCGCCGGGAGCCGCGTCTGGCCCTTCACGAGGAAGTGCTCGAACCAGTCGCGAACCTGGACCAGGTTCTCGCGCCGCCGGAACGGCGTGCCGCTCCTCGTGAGCTCGTGGCTCTCGTCGGGCACGCGCATGAACCTGACCGGGCGCCGGAGCGTCCGCAGGGCCGTGAACAGCATCTCGGCCTGGGCGATGGTGCACCGCAGGTCGCGCTCGCTGTGCTGGATGAGGAGCGGTGTCCGGATCTCGTTCACGAGCGAGATCGGCGAGATCGAGCGGAAGTACTCGTGGTCTTCCCACGGGTTGTGGTCGAACTCGATCCTCGCCCACTCGCCGCCCGAGATGTCGCCCGTCATGAACAGGGTGCTCATGTCGACGACCGACCGGGCCGTGAGCGCGGCCTTGAACCGCTGGGTGCGACCGACGATCCAGTTCGTCAGGTAGCCGCCGTAGCTGCCGCCCGTGACGCCGAGCCGGTCCGGGTCGGCCAGGCCGTCCGCGATCAGGGCGTCGACCCCCGCGATGACGTCCGCCATCGGCCCGTCGCCCCAGTCGCCGAAGTTGGCGCGGTTGAACGCCTCGCCGTACCCCTCGGAACCGCGGGGATTGGACGCGAGGACGGACATCCCACTTGCCGCCAGGATCTGCCACTCGAGCATCGGCGACCAGCCGTAGAGCGTGTGCGGGCCGCCGTGGATCTCGACGACGAGCGGCTGGCGGCCCTTGCCGGCGGGCAGGAGCCAGCCCTGGATCTCGCGGCCGTCGCTCTGCCAGCGGCGGTCCAGCGGCTCGACGAGGTCGAGCTCGGCCGCGAGCGCGCCGTTGAGCGCTGTGAGGGTGGTCGGGCCGGTCGCCCCGTTCCCCTTCACGACCTCGTACGCGACCACCTCCGGGAACGACGACGCCGTCGAGCGGATGGCCGCGATGGCATCCTTGCCGCCGACCGCCACGAGGTCGAGGCCCGAGAGATAGTGGCGGTCCTCGGTCAGTCGCTCCGGCTCCCCGCCCGCGAGCGGGACGCGCCAAAGCTCGTAGCTGCCCTCGATCGGCGCGCGGAACACGACGCTCTTCCCGTCGGCGGACGCGAACACCCGCGGCCCTTCGCCGAGCGCGACGTCGCTGTTCATTGCCGCGTCGGGCTTCAGCTCGCTCGTCGCGAGCAGGTCGGTGCCTCCGCTCGCGCCCGCGTCGGAGCCGTCCGCGGCGAAGACCCAGATCCCGGCCCGGTAGCCGCCCCGCGGGAAGCGGTCGCCGACCGCGACGATCGATGCCCCGTCCGCCGTCCAGGCCGGCTCGACGAACGCGGCGTCGTTGCCACCGGCGATCGTCGTCACATGGCCCGACGCGACGTCCACGACGAAGATCGACGACCGCTCGTCGAGGTCCGGATCGCGCCGCCGGTTGGCCGTGAACGCGATCCGCGTGCCGTCGGGCGACCAGGCGGGCGAGGCTTCGGCCGTCGGGCCGCTCACGAGGGACCGGGCGGTCCCCGTGGCGACGTCGACGAGCCAAAGGTGGGCGTCGCGGTCGTCGATGAAGCCGACGCCGTTGAACTGGTACGCGAGGCGGTCGATGTACCGGTAGTCGGACCGGGGCGGCTCGTTGGGCTTCGGCCGCCACGGCCGGCCCCAGCGCTTGTCGTCCTCGGCGTGGGTCGCGCCGAGCGACGAGCTCAGCACCGCGAGCGTCGATCCGTCGGGCGACCATGC
This sequence comes from Chloroflexota bacterium, assembly GCA_025935925.1. GTDB lineage: Bacteria > Chloroflexota > Limnocylindria > Limnocylindrales > CSP1-4 > CAIXZV01. The sequence goes on along the minus strand of JAICUI010000016.1, from coordinate 2,055 downwards.
GAAGTCCGTCACGCCGCGCGGCAGATCGGTGAGCCGCCGCGCCTCGCCACCGTCGAGGGGCAGGAGATGGACCTGGACGGCGTCGATGCGGTCCTTGGCCTCCTTGGGGCGGTCGGGCTCCTCCTCGACGAACAGGCGCCGATCGGACAGGAAGGCGAGCGTCCGGCCGTCGGGCGAGAACCGCGCATGGGCATCGTTGCGACCGCCCGACGTGGCGCGGCGCGCATCGCCGCTGCCGTCGACGGGCGCGAGCCACACGGCCTGCCGGTAGCCGTCGCGCAGGACGCTCGGCACCTTGACCGTGAACGCGACGGTTCGGCCGTCTGGCGACAGCCGCGGGTCGAACGGGACGACGAGCCGGTACAGGTCGTCGGGTCGTGCGGATCTCGGCACGGGTTCTCCTGGGCAGGCATGGCCCCGCGAGCGGGGGGCGACCGGGTGCCCGCGCACGGGGCGGGCGGGCTCCCAGTCTATCGGCGCGACCGACGGGCTACCATCGCCTCGCGATGGCCGAGCAGCTGACGTTCTCGCTCGAGGCGGCGCTTCCGCGGCCCGGCGAGGTGGCGCCCATGTGGCCGACGCCCCGCGCCGACGCCTTCGACTCCCCCGACTGGCTGTTCGAACCGACGTGGGGCGGTCACCGCGCGCTGGCGTTCGTCTCGCCCGGGCTGACCGGCGGCGGGCCCGGTTCCGGCACGGTGCGGGTCGTCGATCCGCGCGGCGTGGACGTCGGCCTCGTGCTCCCCGAGCTCGCCGGTCTCGCGGTCCGGGTTGCGGCGGGGACGGCGGTGCTCGACGGCGAGCTCGTGGTCGCAGACGCCCGCGGACGGGCCGACGACGAGGCGCTCCGGCTTCGGCTCTCCGGGAGGCAAGGGCGCCCGGTCGCGTTTCTCGTGTTCGACCTGCTCCACCTTGACGGGAAGTGGCTGCTCGGGCAGCCGCTCGACAAGCGGCGCGCCGCGTTGCGCCGGGTCCTGCGGCCCGGGGACGAGGTGGTCACGGTCCCGGCGATCACCGGCGAGGGGCGAGCGCTCCACGCGGCAGTGTCGGCACAGGGGATCGCGGGGGTCCTGGCGCGCCGGCGGTCGAGCCCGTACCTGCCGGGCGTCCGGTCGCGCCTCTGGCAGTCGATCCTCGCGGGCCCGCCCGCCGAGGAGGTCGCGGCTGGAGACGGCGAGGTCGACGGAGAGGGGGCGCCAGAGGGAACCGCCCCGGTGCTCGCGCTGTTCCGCCGGCTGCCGTTCGAGGACGAGCCGGGCGAGTAGGGCGCCTGTCACTGGTACGCGCAGAAGGCCGTAAAGGGCACCGCGCCGCTCTGACCGCGCCAGCAACCAACGCATCGCCGGTAACACCGTCCCGGCGCTCGCCGCGCGAGGCGCGGCTGCGGCACCCGCGAGTAGCGCCGCGGGTCGCCGGGCGAGCCGACGGTTCCGTCGCAGGAATCGTCACGCGGCTTGCGCGGTGAGCAGCCCGCGGCTTGCGCGGTGAGCAGCCCGCGGCTTGCGCGGTGAGCAGTCCGCGGCTCGCGCGGTGAGCAGCCGGCGGCTCGCGTGGCGAGCCAACGGTTCCGTGGTCATGCCGTTTGCTCGCCGCGCGAACGATTCAACGCACGGACTCGCCGGTCGGTGCGCGATTCCGGTCGCCCGGCGAGCGGATTCGCCCGCGGTGCAACCGTACGATCGCTCCGCGAGCAGCCCGGCGGCGGTCGCCCGGCGGAGGCTGCCGACCCCACGCGCCCGGTGTCCGTCACGCGGCCCAACGAGCGCACCGCGGACGAGGTGGACCACGAGATGGCCCGAACGAGGCTCGATGGGACCCTCCAAGCCCGGTTCGGGCCGCGGGGCGGCCGAACCGCGTCACCGTACGCTGGTTGGGCCGCCCGATGGCCGCGGCGGGCCGTCCCGAGTGCGGGTCAGGCTGCGGGACCCGCAGCGGGCCACGGCGCCGCAGCTGGCATGAGCCCTTCGGGGCCGCGGCACCCCGGCCCGGTCCCAGCGCCCGCCGCCCGAGCCCCAGCGCCCGCCGCCGGGGCCCCAGCGCCCGCCGCCCGGCCCC
>JAICUI010000087.1 GCA_025935925.1 Chloroflexota bacterium | reverse complement strand
TGGCCACGCCACCGCCCGAGCCGCCGCCGCTGTCGCTGCCACTGCCGTCGCCCTTCGACAGGTTCGCGATGGCCTGCTGCGCCGAAGTCGCCGCGATGGAGATGCTGCCCGTCACGTCCAACGACGCCCCGCCGCCTGCCGGGCCGCTCGCGAGCGTTGCCAGGGTGTCCGTGTCGACGATCGCATCCGCTCGGCCGCCGGCGCCGGTGAAGAGCCCGACGCCGACCGCCAGCAGCGAGGACGTGGCGACGTCGTTGGCGTTGGCCTCGATGTCCAGCCGGCCGACCTCGTAGCGTGAGCCGGCCGAGATCCACGCCCGGGTCCCGGCGAGGTTGCCGGATGGCGCGCGCAGGATGGCCACGCCGTTCGCGGCACCCGGGGCCGCGCTGTTGCCCTGCGCCGCCGTGAAGCCGAGGCTCGTGGCGCTCACGGAAGAGACCGTCCCGACCAGGGTCCGCGGCGCGCTCCCGACGAACACCCGGATGATCACCGTGTCGCCGATCTGGAAGCGGCCCAGGTCACCGTCGGCGGCATCGATCGAGACCGACCCGCTGTTGACCGTCGCGTCACCGTAGAACACCAGCTCCTGGCCGATGAGGGCCTGCGACAGGAAGCCGGCGACGGCAATCGCGCCGCCGGCGCCGCCGCGCGCGTCGGCGGTGGAGCGCGTCTTCTCGAGGGCGGTCACCAGGAGGCGGCCCTTCGTCGAGATGAAGGTCGCGACCCCGACAAAGCTCTCGACGGAACCGGTCACCTGTGCGGTCGCCCGCGCGCCAGTGCCCGCGAGCGCAGCCACGGCGGCCGCCGTCGCGGTGGCCGTGGCCGTTCTCGTCGTGCAGCCGCTATCGCCAGCCGGGTCGCCGCACGTGGCGTCGTTGGTCCGGACGGAGACCGAGGAGGCGGTGACCGTGGTCGCGTCGCCGATGTAGGCCTGGATGGAGCCGCCGACCGAGGCCTTGTCCTCGAGGGCGCCGATCGCGAGTGCTGGCCCGCCCGTCCCGAGCGTTGCCGTCGCGGTCGCCGTCTCCGACCCGAGCGCGCGGACGTCGACTGCGCCGGTCGAGGTGACGAACGTCCGGCCGAACGGAGAGCTGCCGCGAGTCGCCCCGATCGCGGCCTCCGTGTCGGCATCGGCTGTCGCGGTGGCGCGGCCGCCGGTCCCGCCCGCGAACTGGAGCCCGACGACGACGATCCCGGCCTCGACCGTGGAGGTGTCCGACGCGAGCACCTGGAGCGAGGTCACGTCGAGGTTCGCCCGCTGGCCGACGCTCGCCCGGGTTCGACCGGTCACCGTGGCCTCGGCGACCGCGGCGCCGATGGCATAGAACCCGCCCGTGCCAACCGCGACGTGGACGTTCGCCGTGCGCGTCGACGTCGCGGCGACCGTCGTCTCGCCCGCGCGCACGGACGCATCTGCCGCGATCTCCGCGAGGACCGCGTCGCTCCCGGCGGTGCCGACCGTGACGATGGTCACGCCGCCCTGGCCGGCAGCGAGCCCGCCGCCGAGGGCGATGCCCATCGGGGCGCCGGCGTCATGCGGGCCGACGGTCACGGTGTCGTCGGCGGTGACGTCCAGGGAGCCGACGCGCGCGCCCGAGCCGATGATGGAGAACGCGCCGACCCGCGCGACCGTGCTGCCAGCGACGGTGACGACGCCGATCGCCGCGCCAATCGCGGCGCCGGACGACACCCCGGCCTCGCCGGTCGCGAGGTGGATCGAGGTGATCCGCGTCGCCGACACGGTGACCGCGTCGCCGGTCGAGATCGTCGCGCCGATGATCGTTAGGTCGCCCACGTTCGCGCGCACGTCGCTCGTGTCGGTGACGACCGCGACCGCGGCGCCGACGCCCAGGATGCCCGACGCAGCGCCGGCGATCGATAGGGCCGCGATGTCCGCGTTCTGCCCGGCCGCGATCGTGACGTCGCCACCGGCATTCACCGTCGCGCCAGAGGCGAGATACGCGTGGACCGACTCGTCGATGGTGTCCACGAGGACGCCGGCGCCGATACCCGCGCCACCGCCGATGCCGACGGATCCGGCGACGTCCGCGATGACCATCCGCTCGGACGCCGTGACGTCGGCGTGCCGGCCGGCGTCGACGACGCCGCCCGACCCGACGAGGGCGACCGTGCCGCTGGCGATCGTGCCGCCGCCGGGCGCCGGGACGGGCGAGGCCGTCGCGGCACCAGAGACGGCGCTCGACGCGCCCGAGGTCTGGCTCACCACGGTCGGGCTGCTGGAGCCGCCGAAACCGCCCAGCATGCCGGTGACCGCGCCGCCTGCGCCGCCACTGGCCGCGGTGTTGGCCGCGCCCGTGATCGACGTGCCGGTGCCCCGTGAGCAGTCGCTGTTGGGCGCCGTCGGAAGGTTCAGCGAGCTTCCGGCGGTGCCGCTGCACCCGCCCGGGTACGTGTCCACGAGGTCGCCGCCGAGCGCGAGGATCGAGATCGCCCCCGCCAGCCCGAAGCCGCCCAGGCCGCCGGCGACTACGTTGACGTCGACATCGCGGTTGGCCACGGCCCGGACCGCGACGTCCCGCCGCGCGTGGACGCCTCCGAGGACGTCCGCCGTCGTGTCGTTGTGGATCACCCCGACGTCGACCGAGACACCCGCCCCGACGCCGCCCCCGCCGAAGCCGCCGGTGACGGTCTTCATCCTGACGCTGTCGACAGCGACGACGTGGACGTCCTGGCGCGCGTCGGCAGTGGCGTCGGGCGTCGAGGCGTTCACGACCGCGCCGACGCCGACCTCGGCGCGCGTGTCGGCATCCAGGACCTCGACGCTGACCCCACCCGCCGCCCCGAAGAACAGGCCACCCGCGAGGCCCATCGTGATCGTGAGGAGCTGCTCGGAGGACGCGGCCTGGACGAGGACGCCGCGCGGGTCCGTGGTCGCAACGTTGAACGAGCCGTCGCCGGGGTCGATCGTCCCGTCGAATGGCTGGAGGGCCGTGGCGGAGTGCCCGGCGGCATCGACCTGGGCGAGGCCTTCGATGAGCGCGCGCGTGTCCTTCACGATCGAGACCACGGCCACGCCCGCGCCGACACCGCCCGTCATGCCGCCGACCCCGCCGCCGACGGCGGCACCGGTCACCTCGGTGAGGTCGGTAGCGGTGATCGAGGTGTTGCCGCCGGACCTGGTCATCGCGCGGGCACCGATCAGGGCGCGGGTCATCGCGTTGATGACCAGCACCAGGACCGCACCGCCGATGGCGACCTCGCCGGAGCCGGCCGCGCCGACCGCGACGAACAGGACGTGCTGGCGTGCGTGCGCGTTCACGCTGAGATCCCCGCCGGCCACGACCGTGGCGTCGCGCCCCACGAGCGCCTCGACCTGGGTCGTGGCCGCGAGGACGCCGACCGCCGGCAGCACGGCCGCGGTTCCCGATGCACCGACCGCGCCGGCAACGCCGAGGAGCGTCAGGTCGTTGCCCGCGGCGACGAGGACGTCCTGGTTGGCCCCGGCGCCCGCCATCTGGTTGATCTGGGCGGCGCGACCGATGTACGCGGCAGTGCCATCCGTGAGGACGTGCACGACACCCGACAGCTCGACGCTCGCGGCCGCGGAGCCGGCGACCCCGACCCCGAACAGCCCGATGTCCGACGTCGCGACCGCCGTGACCGCGAGACCCGTGAAGTCCGACCGGGTCGCCGGCGTCGCCACGGTCGCGCCGGGGATCGCGCCCGCGGGGAGCTTGGCCAGCAGGGCGGACCCGAGGTCATCGGTCGTGACCTGGCCCTCGATGGCAATCTTGACGGCGCTCGGCGTGATCTCGGTCTCGGGCATGAGGCGGGAGCCCGCCGCGAGCGTGATCGTGGTCGCCGTCACGCCGGCGATGACGTACGTCCCGTCGTTGTGGGTCGAGCCCGAGATCCGGATGCGCTGGCCGGGCGCGAAGCCGTCGGTGAGCCAGCTCCCGGTGATTCGGATGATGAAGGCGCTGGCCCCGCCCGCCGCCGGGACGAACACGAGCGTCGGGTGGCCGGTCAGCGCGACCGGCGGCGGCGCGGGTGTGAGGCTCAGCCCCCCGGTCCGGACGGTGACGCCCGGCCGTTGTGCGAGGGCGTCGACGACCGTCGCGCGGCCGATGAACGCCTCGGTGATTCGTGTGACGATCGGCAGCGAGACGGAGCCGGCGACCCCGGCGGTCCCGCCCGCGGCCGTGCCGTCGATCATCCGGATCGAAGTCTGCTCGAGGGCGCCGATCACGACGCTCCCGCCCGCGGTCACGTGGGCCGCGGCGGCCGGCACGACCGCGATGTCGACGCCCGCGAGGTTGGCCTTGGCGGTGAGATCGCGTTCCACCGTCAGGACCGCGTCCGTGACGCCGACGACCGTGAACGTGCCGTCGTCGAAGACCGAGCCCTCGATCGAGATCTGCTGGCCGACCGCGAAGCCGTCACGGATCCAGCTGCCCGTGGAGCGGCGGATGGTGCGCGCGCCGTCGGCGCCGGCGAAGCTGACGGTTCCCAGCCGCGACTTCTGGTTCGCGCCCGCGAACGCGCGGGTCGTGATGTCGAGGACGTGGACGCTGACCGACCCGGCGACGCCGGCCGTCCCACCGACGCTGCCGGCGGCCGCGACGGAGACCACGGTCTCGTTCGACTGGGCATCGACGACCACGTCGTCGACGGCGACGAGGATCGCCCCGGCGTTCACGTGGGCCTCGGTGTCCTTGCCGATGACCAGCACGTCGATGCCGACCCCGACGCCGGCCTCTCCGCCGAACGCGAGCCCAGCGGGCACGTCGACGACCGTCGTCCGGTCGCTGGCCCGTACCAGGATCGAGCCACCGGTGACACGCGTGCCGCCAGGACCGAACTCGCCGGCCGTGACGTGCGCTCCGTCGCCGACGCTGGCGTGGCTCGAGAGATCGAGGACGGTGATCGTGGCGTTGCCGGCGACGCCGGCCTCGATCGATCCTGCCGCGCCCGCGGCGACCGAGGTGATGTTCTCGAAGGCGATCGCGATGATCGCCACGCCGTTGAGGGCATCGGTGTCGGGCGTCGCTCCCTGGCGCGTGCCCTTCAGGACCACGACGCCCGGGCCGCGCCCCAGGGCCGTCACCGTCGCGCCGGCCTCGATCGACGCGAGGACCGTGCCCGTGATGATCACCGTGCTTGCGGCGATGCCCACCGCCGCCTGGGTGCCGAGCGACAGCGCGCCGGCCACCGACGTCACGCGCGCGTCGCCGAAGGCGGCGACGCGGACGCTGCCATCCGCGGTGACCGTGCTGCCGGACCCGATCGCCGCTTCCACGGATGGGGCGAGCACCGCGAACGAGATGGAGCCACTGGCGGCGATGCCCTGCGCGCCCGCGGCTCCGACCGTGACCGCCACGAGCTGCGAGTCGATCGGCGTCGGCAGGTCGAACGCGAGGTCGATCCCCTGCACGGACGGCAGCGCCACGTGGCGGTTCGGGAGGTTCGTCGGCGGCAGCACGCCTGCGCCGAGGAGCACCGAGCCACCGGCGTGGACGGTCGAGTCGTCGATGCGCGCCGCGACCGCCGAGGTCTTCGTCTGGGTCTCGTGCCGAACACCGGGGTTCTTCGGGTCGAAGTCGCCGCCGATGTAGTCGTACGCGAACGCGCCGCCGACCGCGGCGCCGTCGAGGCTGATGCCGACTGCCCCGGCGACGGAGACGAGGGTCGCCGACTCGGCGGCGGTGACCCAGACATCGGACGTGGCGTCGACAGTCGCGCCCGCGATGTGCGCGTCGACCGTGTTCGCGATCGAGTTGACGGCGACCGAGCCGGCGAGCGTGAAGCCCTCACCCGTCCCGGAGCCGCCGACCGCGATGGCCACCAGGACCGGGGTCGAGCTCGCGCCGACGTACAGGCCGCTCGGGTAGATCGTCGAATCGTCGATCGACGCGGTGATGTGGTTGGAGATGAGGTTGTAGGTGATCGCGGCGCCGACGGACGTTCCGCCCGAGACACTGGCCGCGATGGAGCCCGCCGCCCCGACGAGGAGCGAGGTGTCGGTCGCGGTGACGGTGAGGGGCGGCGCGCGAGAACCGAGGCTCCCGACCACGGTGCCCTTGCCATCCGCCGCGCCAATGTGCGCGTCGACGGTCTTGACGATCGCGTTGATCGCGATCGACCCGGCGCCGGCCAGCCCGCTGGAGCCGCTGCTCACCCCGACGCCGACGGCGACGCCGGCGACCAGGGAGCCCGAGTTGGAGTCGATGTCGATCGGCCCCCCGACGTCGAAGGTCGAGCCTTCGACCGCCGCGCGGACCGTGGCAAGGACCTCGTTGTAGGCGACCGCCGCGCCGACGCCGGTGCCGTCCTTCGCGAACGCCACGCTGCCGCCGATCGAGACGATGCCCGACTTGTCGTGCGCCTTGACGTCGATGGCGACTGGCGCATTCGCGATCTCTTCCACGCTGGACGTGCGAACCAGCGCCTCGGTCTCGAGCACGAGGAGGTTGAGCGCGACCATCCCGGCGACCGAGATCCCGCCCTGGCCGCTCGACGCAGCACCCGCGCCGGTGATCGCGATGATCCGCGGCGTGCCGTCCTCGTCGCCGCTGGTGGCGGCGACGACGAGCTTGCCGCCGGACAGCCCGATGTGCGAGTCCTCGACCGTCGCCCGGACGATGGCCGGATGGTCATCGTCGGCGCCGAGGATGTTGACCGAGAGGCTGATCCCGACGCCGGTCTTGCCGGCGATGGCCAGCGCACCGGCGATGGCCAGGATGAAGCTGGTGTCGCTCGCGGAGACCACGGCGTCGTCGCTCGGCGAGGTCAGCGTGATCTCGGCGTCGCGCACCGTCGCGGTGGTCGTCGGCAGGACGATGTTCACGGACACGGAGCCAGCCAGCGACGTCGAGTCGGACGCCGGCGCGCCGGAGCCGGCCAGGGTGATCGCGATCAGGTAGCCGCTGCGCGTGGCGGTGACCTCGATCGTCCGGGCCTCGATCGTCGCACTGGTGATGCTGGCGCTGGTCTCCGCCGTGACGAAGTTGATGGCGATGGAGCCCGCGAGGCCCTTCGAGCCCTCGCCATCGGTGACGATCGCCACGCCCCCGGCCAGCGAGCCGAGGGAGTCGTCCGCGAGCGCCTCGACGATGACTCGGTCCTCGCTCGAGATCGTCCCCAGGTCGTTGACGAACGCCCGCGTCTTCTCGATCTCGACCGTGATCGAGGCATCACCCGCGACGCCGAGGTTGTTGCTCGACCCGGCGCCGGCGTCCCCGATGCCCACGCCGAGGAGCTCCTGGGCTTTCGTCGTGCCACCGACCTGCCCACCGAGGAGCGCCTGCGCCTTGGCTGGGGCGTTCTTCTGCCGGAGGACGTCGAAGGCGGAGGTCGGCGGTCCGGGGGTCGATGGCGCGCTCGGGGCGACGGCCGCGCCCGCCAGCGTGACCGTCCAAACGTAGCCGTGCGTGCCGGCGAGGACGAGCACGGGGCCTTCGGCCGCGATCTCGCTGGGCGTCGTCGATGCAGGAGTGCCGACCGGGCTGCCGATCCCGGCCTCCGTGGTCCGGTCGAGGACCGTGACGCCGATCGAGACGCCGACGCCCTTGTTCTCCGAGACCACGACGCCGCCGATGAGGGCCACGCGCGCGAGGGTGTCGTCGGCGGCGAGGCGCAGGGCGCCTTCGCGGACGTGGATGACGACGCCGGGCTCGAGGCGGGCGGAGGTTCGATCGGTCAGCACGTCGACGGCCACGGCCCCGCCCAGCGCGAACTTGCTGGCGCTGCTGCCAGCCTCGACGATCACGATGTCGAGGAGGTCCGTCGTCGCCGTCACGTCGAGGCCGATGCCGACGAGGCGGTGGCCGGAGCCGGTCATCTTCGAGGCGTCCAGGTGGATCCAGGCCTCGCTCTCCTCGGCGGCCACGGCGAGGGCGTCGGCGAGGGTGGCCGCGAGCCGGAACCGGTGCGCGTCGTCCGGGTCGGCGATCGCGTAGTAGAGCTTGCCCTCGGTCAGGCCGCCGATCGACGTGGCACCGGGGTCATGGCGATACACGAACGCTGTCCCGGTAGCAATTCCTTCGGGGTCATCCAGCTCGATCACTCCATCCGCCAGCAGGTTCGACGGCGCGAGATCGATCGCGCCGCCGCCGGCGGTGATCAC
>JAICUI010000069.1 GCA_025935925.1 Chloroflexota bacterium | reverse complement strand
TCGGGCCTCCGGCGACGAGTGCGGCGCTCATGGGGTCGTAGACCTCGGTGCCCAGGGTGTCGTCGTAGAAGCGCGGCATGTGGTCGCCCATGCGGATCCTCCTCGTCTGCCGGATGCTAGGGGGATGCCGGGACGCGAGACAGGTGCCGGCGGAGCGCGACGCATAGGCGGCGTGGCGCGACGGGTGTCGGCGGCGGCGCGAACGGCGGCCGCGCGAACGGCGGCCGCGCGAACGGCGGCCGCGCGTGAACGGCGGCCGCGCGTGAACGGCGGCCGCGCGTGAACAGGTCCGGATCGGTGCCGGTAGGCTGGCCCGCGTGACGGCGGCGCGACGGCTGGTGACTCCGGCGCTGCTCGCGCTGCCCGCCCTGCTCGTCCTCGGCGCCGTGGCGCTCACTCCGACGAGCGAGCTCTTCCCGAACCAGGGCGACGTCAACCTGTACCTCGAGAAGGCGACCGCGCTCGGCTCGGGGCAGGTGCCCTATCGCGACTTCCCGTTCGAGTACCCGCCCGCCGCGCTGGTGCCGATGGTCGTGCCGTACCTGCTGGGGAGGCTGCTCGGCCCTGTCGACCTCGATGCCTACAAGTGGCTCTTCGGGGGCTTCGAGGCAGCCCTGATCGTCGCCCTCGCGATGGTCCTCGCGGGAATCGTTGCTCGGCGCGGCGACGCCGAGGCCCGCACGATCACTTCGGACGAGCGCCGGCGCCGCCGGACCGGGCTTCGACTCGTACTGCTGACAGGTGGCGCCGTGCTGGCGATCGCCTTCCGGTTCGACCTCTTCCCTGCCCTGCTCCTGGCGATCGCGGTCTGGGCGGCGCTCGGCAGTCGCCCTGCGACCGCCGGCGTCGCGATCGGCCTCGGCGTGCTCGCGAAGCTGTTCCCGCTCGTGATCCTCCCCGCGATCGCCATCCCGTGGCTGCTCCCGCTCGACCTCCGCGGGCTCGTCCGTCTCGGCCAGGGCCTCGTCGCCACCATCGTCGCGGGCCTCCTGCCGTTCGTTGCGCTCGCCGGCGCCGAACCGACCCTCCAGTTCCTCCGGTACAACGCCGAACGCGGCCTCCAGGTCGAGTCGATCGGCGGCGGGCTGGCCGTGCTGGGCGGGCTGCTGCGCGGACAACCCGTCGACATGGACTTCCGGTTCAGCTCGGTGAACGTCGATGGCGGCTTTGCCCAGGGGTGGCTCGCGCTGCTGCCCGTCCTGACGGTCGTCGGCTTCGGACTGCTCGCGTGGCTTGCCTGGCAGCGCATCCGGCGGGAGCTGCACGCCGGAACGCGCGTGCTGCCCAGCACCGTCGTCGCCCTGGCGACCGCCTCGCTGCTCCTGCTGCTCGCGACGAGCAAGGTCTATTCGATCCAGTACGTTGTCTGGCTCGTGCCGCTCGCGGCGCTGCTGGGCGGGCGGCGCTTCTGGCTCGCGGCCGCCGTCGTCGCGCTGACCATCCCGATCCACCCGCTGCTCTACGAGGGCCTGGTGAAGCAGGAGGCGCTGCCGATCCTGGTGCTCAACGCGCGCAACGCCCTGCTCATCGCCCTGCTGGGCTGGATGCTGTGGGACCTCGGGAGGGCGGGTCAGCCGAAGGCGGCCCCGAGCGGCGGCGGCGGGCGGGCTCGAAGGTGAGCGCCGCGCGGCCAGCGGGCTCGAACGTCCGTGAGCCGCCGCGCCGCGAGCGGATGCCAACGTCGGTGAGCCGTCGAGCGCGCACGTGAACGTGCGCAAGCGGGCGCTCGCAGGCGACGAGGCACCGCTCGGCGTCCAAGGAGCGAGGGAACTGGCGCGCCCGGCGGGACTCGAACCCACGACCTTCAGGTCCGCAACCTGACGCTCTATCCGCTGAGCTACGGGCGCGTGATGCCGCATGCTGACCCGCGGGAGATCAGTGGCGGAGAGGGAGGGATTCGAACCCTCGAAGCAGGTTACCCCACTTAACGGTTTAGCAAACCGTCGCACTAGGCCTCTATGCGACCTCTCCGCAGGCGGCTGAGAGGCTACCACAGGCCCTTCGCCCGGCCCGTCGCTCGATTGACACCCGATCGGGCGCGCCGCATCATCCGCCCACGCAGATGAGCACCTATTTCTGGTACCCCAGCCCGGCATGACTTGATCCCGGTCAATGACCGGGGGCAGGACCTGTCGGGCGACGGCAGAGGCGCGAGACCTCTGCTTTTTTGTTTCCCTGCCGGGGTCGCCGGCGGGGCGTCGCTCGAGGACCACCCGACACCCATGTTCGTCGTCATGCAGCGCGCCGCCAGCGAGGCCGAGATCCTCGGCGTGAAGAGCCGCATCCTCGCAGAGGGCCTCACGCCATACGAGAACCCCTCGGCCGAGGGGCTCAAGGTTGCCGTCGTCGGCGAGATCGGCGGGCGGCGGGAGGCGCTGCTCGGCCAGCTGGCGCAGCTGCCCGGGGTCGCGCGCGTGACCCCGATCAAGCGGCCATTCAAGCTCACGTCCCGGGAGTTCCACCCCGACGACACCGTGATCCGCGTGCTCGACGCCGCGGTCGGTGACGGCTCGCTGACCGTCATGGCGGGGCCGTGCTCGGTCGAGAGTCGCGAGCAGCTGCTCAAGACGGCCCGGCGAGTCAAGGCCGCGGGCGCGACGATCCTCCGCGGTGGGGCGTTCAAGCCCCGGACCTCGCCGTACGCCTTCCAGGGCCTCGGCGTCGAGGCGCTCCGCTACCTTGCCGAGGCCCGCGACGAGACCGGGCTGCCCGTCATCACCGAGGTGATGGAGCCCAACCAGGTCGACATCGTCGCCGAGTACGCGGACATTCTCCAGATCGGCACCCGGAACATGCAGAACTACTCGCTGCTGCAGTCCGCGGGTCGCGTGGCCCGCCCGGTGATGCTCAAGCGCGGCTACGGGGCCACGGTCGAGGAATGGCTCATGGCCGCGGAGTACATCGTCTCCTCCGGCAATCCCAACGTGATCCTGTGCGAGCGCGGCATCCGCACGTTCGAGACGTACACCCGCAACACCCTGGATCTCGCGGCGGTGCCGCTGCTCCACAGCCTCACCCACCTGCCGGTGATCGTCGATCCGAGCCACGCCACCGGCAAGCGCTTCCTCGTCGCGCCGCTGGCGCTGGGCGGCGTGGCCGTGGGCGCCGACGGGGTGATGGTCGAGGTGCATCCGGATCCGGACTCGGCGCTGTCGGACTCCGAGCAACAGCTCACGATCGAGCAGTTCGAGGCGCTCATGGTCGACCTCGTCCCGGTCCACGAGCACGTCAGCGACCTGAACGGGGTCGTGATGCGACCCGTTCACGCCGACGCGCCCGACGGCGGCGGGCTGTCGAAGCACTGAGGTGACGACCACGATGGCGTCCTCCGAAGCCGGGGTCGAGCCGGCCGCGCGCCTGCGGGGCGACCTCGTGCTGCCCGGTGACAAGTCGATCAGCCACCGCGCGCTCATGCTCGCGCTGCTCGCCGGCGGCGAGACGCGGATCGCGGGTGCCGGGGACGGCGCGGACGTGCGGTCCACGGCGGGCATCGTGCGGGCGCTGGGCGCCGCTGTGACGCGCTCGCCTGGCCGGGCGGGCAACGTCGACTACGTCGTGAACTCCCCTGGCGCGACGGCGATCCACCAGCCCGCGACCGGCCTGGACTGCGGCAACTCCGGTACGACGATGCGGTTGTTCGCCGGCATCCTCGCCGGCCTGCCGGTCGAGGCGACGCTCGATGGCGATGCCTCGCTCCGGGGCCGGCCGATGGGGCGCGTCATCGACCCCCTGCGGGCGATGGGTGCGGATGTCGACGGCTCCGGATCCGATGGCGCGCGCGCGCCGCTCCGCATCGCTGGGCGGAGCAGGCTCTCGGCCATGGTGTATGCGACCCCCATGCCGTCCGCACAGGTGAAGTCCGCGGTCCTGCTGGCCGGACTCGCCGCCGAGGGCACGACCCAGGTCCGCGAGTCGATCCGGACGCGCGACCACACCGAGCGAATGCTTCGCGCACGGGCCGTCACCGTCCGGTCCGCGCGATCGGAGGCCGGAGCGAACGCGGTCGAGATCGATGGTCCCGCGACCGTGGGCGCCGTCGACCAGGACGTGCCCGGCGATCCGTCCGCGGCCGCGTTCTGGCTCGTCGCCGGCGCGATCCACGCGCAGGCGGAGCTCCGGCTTCGGGGCGTCGGCGTGAACCCGACGCGCCACGCGATCATCGACCTGCTCCGGCAGATGGGCGCGTCGATCGACGAGGAGGGCGCGCCCGATGACGGCGTCGGCGAGCCGATCGCGGACCTCGTGGTTCGGTCGTCGAGCCTGCGCTCGATCGAGGTCCAGCCGGCCGAGACCGCCGCCGCGATCGACGAGATCCCGGCCCTCTGCCTCGCGGCCACGCAGGCGCAGGGCCGCACCCTGATCCGCGGCGCGGGCGAGCTGCGCCACAAGGAATCGGATCGCATTGCCGGCATCGTCGAGGGGCTCTCCCGCCTCGGTGCGAGAATCGCCGCGGACGGCGACGACATCGTCATCGACGGCCCGACGGCGTTGCGCGGGACCAGCGTCGACAGCTTCGACGACCATCGACTGGCGCTGACCTTCGCCATCGCCGGCCTCATCGCCACTGGAAGCACCACTATCCGCGGCGCCGACAGCGTCGCGATCTCGTACCCGACCTTCTTCGCCGACCTCGAAAGGATCCGATCATGACCAAGCGGGTCGTCCTCATCGGCCACCCCGTGGCCCACTCGCTGTCCGGCGCGATGCAGCAGGCGGCCTTCGATGCCGCCGGCATCGACGCGAAGTACGAGCTCTGGGACCGCGCGCCGATCGCGCTTCCCGAGGCGATCGAGGAGGTTCGCAGCGACGCCTTTCTCGGCGCCAACGTCACGATCCCGCACAAGGAACGGGTCGTCCCCCTCATCGACAAGCTGACCGAGGAGGCGCAGGCCACCGGCGCGGTCAACACGCTCACGCGCGAGGGCCGCCGGCTCGTCGGCCACAACACCGACGTCCCGGGCTTCGCCGCCGCGCTCGACCAGCTGGTCGGGCGGCAGAAGATGCCGCGCGCGGCGGTCGTCCTCGGCGCGGGTGGTGGCGCTCGAGCCGTCGTCTACGGTCTGATTCGCGCGGGCTTCCAGCGGATCATCATCTTCAACCGCCACCTGCACCGCGGTGAGTCGCTGGTGAAGTTCTTCGCCCGCAGCGCCGCGCACATGGACCTCAAGGCGATGCCCTGGCACGACTCCATCATCGAGTCGGAGCTGGCGAAGACGAAGGTCCTGATCAACGCGACCTCGATCGGGCTGACATCCGACGTGTCGCCGGTGCCGGCCGAGGTGATCACCGGCGACCTGCTCGTGCTCGACCTCATCTACAACCGCACCCGGCTCCTCCGCGACGCCCAGGCCGCGGGCGCCGCGACGATGGACGGCGAGACGATGCTGCTCCACCAGGGCGCCGCCGCGTTCGCGCTGTGGACCGGCCAGAACGCGCCGCTCCAGATCATGAGCGAGGCCCTCGCGGGCGCGCGCGCCCAGGGGGTGCGATCAGCGGAGGGCGAGCCGGCGGGCGACGCCGCCGGGGACGCGGCAGGTTCCGCCGGGGACGCGGCAGGTTCCGCCGGCGACGCGGCAAGTGCCGGCGGCGACGCAGGTACCCCGGCCGGCGACCCCCCGATCGCCGTCGAGGCGTAGCGCCCACGTGGGTGAGCGCTTCCGCTTCCTGACGGCCGGCGAGTCCCATGGCGAGACCCTGGGGGCCATCGTCGAAGGAGTGCCGGCCGGCCTGGCCCTGACGGCCTCGGATCTCGCGGTCGACCTCGCCCGGCGCCAGCGAGGCTACGGTCGCGGGGCGCGGCAGCAGATCGAGCACGACCAGGCCCGCATCGTGGCCGGCGTGCGGCACGGGCGGACCCTCGGGTCGCCGATCCTCCTGCTCGTCGCCAATCGCGACTTCGAGAACTGGGGCCGGGTGATGCAGGTCGACCCCTTGTCCGAGGACGACGCCGCGGAGCTTGCGGCCGCCTCCGCCGACGGCAGCAAGAAGGCGGTGCCGGTCACCAGAGTTCGGCCGGGTCACGGCGACCTCGCGGGCGCGCTCAAGTACGGGCACGACGACGTCCGCAACGTCCTCGAGCGAGCCTCGGCGCGGGAGACGGCGGCACGCGTGGCCGCCGGCGGGGTCGCCCGGGCGTTCCTGCGCGAGCTCGGCATCGAGGTCTGGTCCTTCACCGCCGAGGTCGGCGGCGTCGCGGTGGATCCCGCGCGCGCGACGCGCTCCCGCGAGGACGCGGATGCTTCCCCGTTGCGCTGCCCGGACGCCGGCGCGGAGGCGGCGATGGTCGCCCGGATCGACGAGGCGCGCGAGCGCGGCGACACGATCGGCGGCGTCTTCGAGGTGGTCGCAACGGGCGTCCCGATCGGGCTCGGCAGCTATGTCCAGTGGGACCGCCGGCTGGACGCGGCGCTGGCAGCCGCGGTGATGAGCATCAACATCGTGAAGGGCGTGGAGCTCGGCCTCGGCTTCGAGCAGACGCGCCGCTTCGGGTCCGAGGTCCACGACGTCATCGAGGGTCGCGGCGAAGGCGGTCGCTGGATCCACCGATCGAACAACGCCGGGGGCCTGACGGCCGGGATCTCGAACGGCGAGCCGATCGTCGTCCGCGGCGCCGTGAAGCCGATCTCGACGCTCGCGCGTCCCCTGCCCTCGGCGGATCTGCTCACCGGCGAGGCGGTCGAGAAGGCGCACTATGAGCGATCCGACATCTCCGTCGTCCCCGCGGCAGGCGTGGTCGGCGAGGCCATGGTGCTCCTGACGCTCGCCGACTTCGTCCTGCAGAAGACCGGCGGCGACTCGATGGACGAGGTCCGGGAGTCGATGGACCGCTGGCGCGAGCGGCTGGCGCGAGCAGGACGCGCGAGCCACGACCACTCCGCGGACGAGGACGACCAGGCTCCGACGGTCGCCTCCGGCGGGGACGACTGAGATGGAGCTGGTCGTCGTCGGACTGCCGGGGAGCGGCAAGACGGCGATCGGGCGGCGCGTGGCCGCGCGGCACGGCGCCGCCTTCGTCGACCTCGACGAGGAGATCGAGCGCGCCAGCGGCGAACGAATTCCGGAGATCTTCGAGCACGAGGGTGAGGCTGGCTTCCGGACGCGCGAACGGGCGGCGATCGAGGCGCTCGGCGCTCCGGACGAATCCGCGAAGCTGACCCGGGTCATCGCACCCGGCGGCGGGGCGATCGTGGACCCGCGCAACCGTTGGCGGCTCTTCCGCGGCCGCCGCGTCGTCTGGCTCGACGTGCGGCCGGAGGTCGTCGCGCAACGCCTCCGCCGCTCCCCGACCGTTCGGCCGCTCGTCGCCGGGCGAGACCCGATGGGCGCCGTTCGCGACCTCGCCGCCGCGCGAGCGCGGTTCTACGGCGCTGGCGTCCGCGTCGCCGGCGTCGCCGAGATGCAGTCCGTCGTGGACGCGGTGGACACCGTCGTGCGCGCTCCGGCGAGCGCCGGCACGGTGCTGCTGCGGGCCGAGACGCGGCTCGGCAGGCTGGTGGTCGGCGACGCATTGCTGGCTCCGGAAGTCGACGCCGCACTGCGCGAGCTCGGCGCCCGCCGCGCGATCGTCGTGTCCGAGCCGGGTGCCTGGGGCGCCGTCGGATCGAAGCTGGCCAGTGAGCTCGAGGGTCTCGGCTGGGGCGCCGAACGGGTGCTGCTCCCCCAGGGCGAGGACGCGAAGCGGTTCTCCATCGTCGAGGCGGCGGCCAGCGAGCTGGCACGGCTGCGCGTAGAGCGCACCGAGCCGCTGCTTGCCGTCGGCGGTGGGGCGCTCGGCGATACGGCGGGCTTCCTTGCGGCCACGTACCTGCGGGGCGTGCCGTACATCCAGGTTCCGACGACGCTGGTCGCGCAGCTGGACTCCTCGATCGGCGGGAAGACGGGGGTCGACCTGCCCGAGGGCAAGAACCTCTTGGGCGCCTTCCACCAGCCGGCGGCGATCGTTGCCGACGTCTCCGTCCTCGCGTCGCTCGACGTGCGGCAGCGCCGCGCGGCCCTGGCCGAGGCGGTCAAGATGGCCGCCCTGGGCGACGAGCGGCTGTTCCAGACGCTGGAGCTGGCGGGCCCGACGATCGCCCTCGGGGACACCTCGGCGACCGAGTCCGGCGCGCTGGCCGAGGTCGTCGAGCGGGCTGCCTGGGCCAAGGTCGAGGTCGTCCTCGCGGACGAGAAGGAGGCCGGGGCGCGAATGGCGCTGAACCTCGGCCACTCCCTCGGTCATGCCATCGAGGCCGCGGCCGGCTTCGGGGGGCTCCTCCACGGCGAGGCCATCGGCTACGGCCTTCGGGCGGCGGCCCGTCTCGGAACGGCTCGGAGCGTCACGCCGCCGGAGCGCGCTGCGCGGATCGAGGCGGTGCTCGATCGCCTGGAGCTCGGCGTCGCGCCTCTCGAGCTCGGGATCGAGACGGTCCTGCAACACCTGGCGACCGACAAGAAGCACGCTGCCGGCTCGTTGCGCTGGGTCCTCCCCACCGCCGACGGCTACCAGATCGACAAGGAGGTCCCGATGACGCTCGTTCGAGACATCGCCACCGGGGTCCTCGCGGGCCGCGAAGCCCCCGTCGGAGCCGCGCGGTGACCCGCATCCTCGTGCTCCAGGGCCCGAACCTCAACCTCCTCGGGACGCGCGAGCCGCAGATCTACGGCAGCCAGACGCTCGACCAGCTGCAGACGACCATCTCGCGCCGTGCCCTGGAGCTCGATCTCGGGGTCGTGTTCTTCCAGTCGAACCACGAGGGTGCGCTGATCGACCGCGTCCACGAACGTGACTTCGATGCGGCGATCGTCAACGCCGGCGGACTGACCCACACCTCGGTCTCGCTGCGCGACGCGTTCCTTGCCGTCGAGCGTCCATTCGTGGAGGTGCACCTCACCGACCCGTCGACGCGCGAGCCGTTCCGTGCGGTGAACTTCCTGCACGACATCGCGCTCACGTCGATCGTCGGCAAGGGGCCGGCCGGCTACCTCGAGGCGGTCGACTACATCGCGGCGCATCGCGACGAGCTGACGAGCTCGCACCCCGGTCACCGCTGATGCCCTCGACCGACCGGCCCCGGCCGCCGGTCAGCCCCGAGCTCGCGCGACTCCGGCTGGAGATCGATGCGCTCGATCGACGGATCGTCGAGCTGATCAACGAGCGCAATACGCGGGTGCAGGCCATCGGCCACGAGAAGCTCGCGATCGGGCGGCGCTTCGTCCGCGACCGCGAGCGCGAGCGCGAGGTCCTGCTCCGCGTCTCGATCGCGAACGACGGCCCAACGCCGCAGGCGGACCTGCTCTCGATCTTCCGGCGGCTGATTGCGTCCGCTCGCGCGCTCGAGACGGCCGAGCGTGAACGGCTGCGGCGCGACGAGGACGAGCCACCGGAGCCGCCGAGCGCGTGACGTCCGTCGTCTCGCCCGCGGCGAAAGCGACACCTCGTGTCACGACCCGCTTCGCGCCGGCGCCCACCGGGCGCCTCCACCTCGGACATCTCGCCAACGCGGTCTACGTCTGGGGCCTGGCGCAACGGCTCGGGGGGCGTGTGCTGCTCCGGGTCGAAGACCACGACCGCCAGCGCTGCCGTCCCGAGTACGAGGCTGCCCTCCTCGACGACCTCGATCGGCTCGGGATCGCCGCCGACCTGCCTTCGACGGCGTCATTCCGGTCGGGTCCGTCGCTGTTCCGGCAGAGCGACAACGGTCCCGCCTACGAGGACGCGGTCCGGCGACTCGAGGTCGCGACGCAGGTCTACGCCTGCGACTGCTCGCGATCGACCTTCGGAGCCTGGCGGGAGGCGAACGGGCGGACGTGGTCCGGGCCGGGTTGCCCGGGCGACTGCCGCGCTCGCGGCTTGCCCGTTGGCCCAGGCGCCGGGCTGCGAGCCTCGCTCGGCGAAGGTGACGAGGCGTGGACCGATACATTGCTCGGCGAACAGGCTGGCCCGGTCACCGGGGAAGGCGACCTGCTCGTCCGCGACCGCAACGGCAACTGGACGTACGCACTCTGCGTCGTCGTGGACGACCTGCGGCATGGCGTGGACTTCGTGATCCGGGGCGAGGACCTCCTCGAAGCCACGCCGGCGCAGATCCGGCTCGGGCGGCTGCTGGGCCGCGAGAGGCCGCCGGGGTTCGCCCACCATCCGCTGGTCCGACGCGCGGACGGCACGAAGCTCAGCAAGGCCGATGGAGCGGAGTCGATCGGCGAGCTCCTGGACGCCGGCAGCTCCGTGACAGAGCTGTTCCGGTTGGCTGCGGCCGCGGTGGGCTGGACTGGTCCGCTACCCGTGTGAGGCGTCGACCGGCAGCTCGTCAATCCTTCGGCTGGACGACCGCGAGGCAGTTCTGGCTGGGATCGATGAACCAGGCCGCCCACGAGTAGCCCATGTCGGCGACGCCGTCGTCGGTGACCGGATCGGGCGCGACGTACTCCTCGATCTTCACGCCCCGTGCCCGGAGATCGGCGACCGCGGCACGGATGTCCGGGACGATCCATGCCATCTGCGTCTGCGTATCCGATGTGCCGATGGTGCTCTTGGAGAGGATCAGTCGGCCGTTGGCCGTCTTGAAGACGATCCGCGGCTCCACGTCCGGTCCCGGATCCTCGCGGAGGATCTCCAACCCCAGGACCTCGTGATAGAAGCGCCGGCTGGCGTCGAGATCCTTCGAGAGCAGGATCGTGTACGCGGCGCAGTCCTTCAGCATTCGAAGGCCCCCTCCTGGCTCACGCCGGTGTCACGGCGAACAGCTCGACCGGCGCCGGCAGGCCCTTCAGCTCGTGCTCCCCGCGATCGTCGAACGCATACGGCCCGGCGGCCGACAACAGCCGGGTGATCATCGTCGTGAGGACCTCGGACGGGCCCGCGCTCGACATGACCCGCGCCACCGTGTGCACGGTCAGGCCGCGGACGTCGTCGCCCGCCCGCTCGATCTCACCGGTGTGGACTCCGACACGGATCTCGATCCCCAGCGCCCGCACCGCGCCGCGAATGCGGAGCGCGGACGCAAGCGCCGCGGCCGCGCTCGGAAACTCGGCCAGAAATCCGTCGCCGGTCGTGGCGATCTCGCGGCCCTGACCGCGGTGGAGCTCGCTGCGAACGATCCGATCATGGTCGGCGAGCGTCTGCCGCCAGGCCTGATCGCCCATGCGCGCGAGGTTCGCGGTCGAGTCGACGATATCGGTCATCAGCAGCGTCGCCACGGCTCGCGACACCGTCGAGGGCAGGCCGAAGTCCTCGACGTTCCCCGAGATGTCGAGGATGTCCACGGGCTCGTCGCCCACGACCCAGGTGTCGTGGCCCGGGAAGATCTCGAACGTGTCGAGCGGGCCGAAGACCGCCTCCTCGCCATCGTCCATCCGCACCGCCAGCCGGCCGGCGAGGAGGACCTGGAGGTGGTGGACCATGCATGATTCGGTCCCGACGATCGGGCGGAGGTCGATCGACCAGCGCCAGCCCGGCTCAAGCTGGGCGCGCCCGACGACGATCGGGCCGATGGGATTCATCGTGCCGACGCCACGGCCGATGGGCCGCTGGTGCGCAGGGTCGGCGAGATTCGCGCCCTTGAGCCTCGTCACTGTCAGCCGGCCTCCGGCTCGAAGCGGTCTTCCATCTCCAAGGCGTGGTCCAGGGCGTGCCACGCCAGCCGGCCGGCCTCATCGGCATCGACCAATCGAGCGTCGAACGCGAGCGAGAGGCTGCCCGACCGCGACCAGCCGGGCCATTCGAGGGCGGAGGCGAAGACCTTCTTGTCGCCTTTCTCGATGGCGACGGGCAGCCGGGTCACCCGGCGAGGGTACGGCTCAGGCAGCGCTCGCGGCTCGCGAGCTCGTCGTCGCGCCGCCTGCCGCGTCTCGCAGCGAACTCACCAGCTTCGCGAGCGCCGCGATGTCGCGGCCGTCTTCGCCGAGCGCATCGACGAGCGCGGAGGCCACGATGACCCCGTCCGCCCCGGCCTTCGCGAGGGCCCGCACGTGCGCGGGCCGGCTCACCCCGAACCCCACGGCGACCGGCACCGGCGATACGGCACGGACCTCGCGTACGAGCCTTGCCGTGTCGCTCGGCAGGGCGGTCCGGGCGCCCGTCACGCCCACAAGGGACACGCAGTAGAGAAAGCCGCCACTGCGTTCGGCGATCATCCGCCGTCGCTCCGGGGACGTCGTGGGCGCGACGAGGTAGACGACCGCGAGTCCGGCCTCCGCGGCGACCGCCTCGAACGCCGCGCCCTCGTCCGGCGTCAGGTCCGCGACGATGACCCCGACGGCTCCGGCATCGGCCAGCCGCCGCGACGCCTCGCGGCCGTCGCCGCCGCCGATCACCTGGTTCGCGTAGCACATGGGAACGAGCGGAACACGGGGGCGAGATTCGGCAATGCGCCGGACGAGCTCGATCGAGCCGTCGAACGTCGCGCCCGCTTGCAACGCCGCGGCGGACGCGCGCTGGAGCGTCGCCCCGTCGGCGAGCGGATCGGAATAGGGCAGGCCAACCTCGAGGATGTCGGCGCCACCGTCGATGCACGCCAGCGCGGCCCGGTAGCTGGTCTCGGCGTCCGGATAGCCGGCGACGACGTACGGCACGAGGGCGGTCCCTCCGGCCGTCCGCGCAGCATCGAACGCGGCGCGGATCCGGGTGCCGCCCGACGTCTGGGTCATACCGGGATGCGCCGTTCGCGGCGTTCCCGCCACGTCCCGAACGACGCGAGATCCTTGTCGCCGCGCCCCGAGAAGCCGAGGACGACCAGGGCGTCCGCGGGATACGCCGCGCCGCTGCCTTCCACGCCGGCCAGCAGCCGCGGCAGCGCGGCGATGGCGTGTGCCGTCTCGAGGGCCGGAAGGATGCCCTCCGCCTCCGCGGTGTAGGCCATCGCCTCGAAGGCGTCGTCGTCGGTCGAGGCCGCCAGCTCCAGCCGCCCCGCTTCGAACAAGGCCGCCAGCTGCGGACCGACGCCGGGGTAATCGAGCCCTGCCGAGGCGGAGATCGCCTCGACCACCTGGCCGTCGCGGTCCTGGAGCATCATCGATCGGGTGCCATGCAGGATGCCCGGCGTGCCGCCGGCCAGCGCCGCGGCGTGGCGCCCCGTGGCGATCCCCTCCCCCGCGGCCTCGGCAACGGCAATCCGGACGGACGGCTCGCCGATGAACCGCTGCAGCAGCCCGATGGCGTTCGAGCCGCCGCCGACGCACGCCAGCGCGAGGTCCGGGAGGCGGCCCTCGGCTGCGCGCAGCTGGACGCCTGCCTCGTCGCCGATTCGACGCTGGAGGTCGCGGACGATGGTCGGGTACGGGTGCGGCCCCATCGCGGAGCCGAGCACGTAGTGCGTCGTTCGGACGTTCGTCACCCAGTCGCGCATCGCCTCGTTGATCGCGTCCTTGAGCGTCGCGCTCCCGGAATGGACCGGGCGCACCTCGGCCCCGAGCGCCCGCATGCGGAGCACGTTCGGCTGCTGGCGCTCGATGTCCTCGGCGCCCATGTAGACGACGCACGGCAGGCCCAGGAGCGCGCAGGCCGTGGCGGTCGCCACGCCGTGCTGGCCCGCACCGGTCTCGGCGATGACCCGGGTCTTGCCGAGCCGGCGCGTCAGCAGCGCCTGCCCGAGGGCGTTGTTGATCTTGTGGGCGCCGGTATGTGCGACGTCCTCCCGCTTCAGGTACAGGCGCAGGGAGCGCGGGACCGCAGCGCTCGCGGTCGCGGCGCTCCTCGTCGTGGCGCCCGTGGTCGCTGCGCCAGCGCGATCGAGGAGGAGCGCGGCCAGCCGGTCGGCGCGATAGAGAGGCGTGGGCCTCCCGACGAAAGTCCCGAGCAGCTCGCGGAGCTCCGCCCAGAAGCGCGGGTCGTGGCGTAGCTCGCCATAGGCACGCTCGAGCTCGATGAGCGCGCCCATCAGCGTCTCGGGCACGTAACGTCCGCCGAAGCTCCCCTCCGGGCCCCACCAGCCACGCGCGTCCGCCTCGAGCAGGGCCGCGTGCACGGGCGTCGGCCGGACCGGGAGGTTGGGGCGGTCGATCCGGGCCTGTCGGGCGCGCTTGGCGAAGAGCGCCACCTTCAACGGATCCTTGCGCGGCCGCTCGCCCTCGCCGCGCGGCCGCTCCACGCCGGACGCGACGTCGACGCCGACCGCCGCGGACATCCGGAGCGCGTCCCCGACGCTGGACGGGTCGAGCCCGCCGGCGAGTGTGACCTCGAGCTCGCGCGCGACGGCCGCGACGGCGCGCGGGTCGGCGCGGCGCCCGGTGCCACCCGGGTGCGGCCCGCCCGAGGTGTCGAGCAGGATCCGCGCGGCGCCGGCGGACTGATACTCGGCGGCTCGGCGGATCGTGCCGCTGGCGACCCTGGAGTCGGCCTGGGGTCCGTTCCCCCCAAGCTCCGCTGGCGGGAGGTGGAGCACCTTCCAGGCCGGCCGGTCGAGCTCGCGCATGAGCTCGGGCGGCTCATTGCCGCTCAGCTGGATGGCGTCGGCGTCGACGGCATTGGCGATCGCGTTGAGGTCCTGCGCCGACCGGTCGACCGTGATCACCACGACGACGGGCGCCCGGCCCGGCGCCGCGATCCGGCGCAGATGGCCCGCCAGGCTCACGGCTTCCTCGAGCTCGAGCGCCCGCGGTGTTCCGGGCACAAGGTTCAGGCCGATGGCGTCCGCATTCACCGCCACCGCGTCTTCGAGGCCCGCCACGTCGGTGATCCCGCAGATCTTCACGAACGGCGCGCGGCTGGCTTCGACCGGGTCGATCGGGACGGCGCCGGCCGCGACGAAGGCTCGGACGGCGCCGGTCGGATCGGCGGCGCGAACGAGGGTTTCGCCGACCAGCGCGGCATCGAAGCCGAGCGCCCGCCAGCCCCGGACGGCGTCCGTGTCGCGGACGCCCGATTCGGCGATCGCGAGGCGGTCCTCGGGGATGAGCGTCCGGAGGCGGGCGGCCCGCTCGGGATCGACATCGAGGGTCCGGAGGTCGCGGTTGTTGATGCCGATGACGCGCGCGTTCGTGGCCAGGGCCGCCTCGAGCTCCTTCTCGTCGTGGGCCTCGACGAGCGGCTCCAGCCCCAGGTTCAGCGCCTCGTCGACCAGCTTCGCGAGCGCGCGGCCGCCGTGCAGGACCGCGAGCAGGAGCACGGCGTCCGCGCCAGTCGCACGCAGCAGGTCCAGGTGGCGCGCATCCACGACGAATTCCTTCGCCAGCACCGGGACGGTGACGGCGACGCGCACGGAGGCGAGATCCTCGATGGACCCGCCGAACCAGTGCGGCTCGCAGAGGACCGAGATCGCGGCCGCGCCACCGGCGTCGTAGGCGCGCGCCCGAGCGACGGGATCGTCGGCCTCGGCGGCGATCCTGCCGGCCGACGGCGAGCGGCGCTTGATCTCGGCGATGAGGTGCAGCCCGGGCTGGGCCAGCCGGAGCGCGAACGGTCGTGGCTCGGGGGCCGCCGAGACCCGACGGCGGAGCTCCGCCGCCCCGAGCTCGTCGAGCATCGGCGCCAGATCCTTGAGCCGCCGATCGGCGATCTCCCGGACCACCCCGGCTTGCGACGAAGCCGGCGACCGCCCTGGGCGTTCGGCGACGGTCACGCGGACGCCCCGGCGGACGCGGTCTCCGCGGTTTCCGCGGCCGCGGCGGCCTCCGCCACCCGGCGCTCCTCGCGCAGCCGTGCGAGCAGGTCGCGGGGCTTGCCCGAGTCGATGGCTTCCCGGGCCACGGCGATCCCGTCGTCGAACCCGTCGACCACGCCCGCGACGACGAGGGCCGCCCCGGCGTTGAGCACCACGACGTCGCGCCGTGGGCCCGCCTCTCCGGCGAAGATCGACTCGACGATGGCCGCGTTCTCCTCCGCGGTGCCGCCCAGCAGGGCCGAGGTCGGCGCGCGCCCGAGGCCGAGTCCCTCCACGTTGATCGCGAACGACAGGATCCCGCTCCCGAAGACATCGTGCACCTGGCCGGAGCCGTCGAGCGGAAGCTCGTCCACGCCGCTGCCGTGGACCACCATCGTCCGATCCGTTCCCAGCAGCGCCGCGACCTCGGCGATCTTGCCCGCCGCCGCAGGGTCCGCCACCCCGAGCAGCGCTCGTCGCGCTCCCGCGGGATTCGTGAGGGGCCCGAGGAGGTTGAACGCGGTGCGGACGCCGATCTCGCGGCGCGTCGGGCCGGCATGGCGCATGGCGGGGTGGAACGTCATCGCGAACAGGAACGCGAAGCCGTTCTCGCGAAGCGCAGCGCCCGCGGATTCAGCGGTGTGGTCGATCCGCACGCCGAGCGCGTCGAGCACGTCGGCCGACCCCGACCTCGAGGTGATCGCGCGGTTACCGTGCTTCGCGACGGGCACGCCCGCCGACGCGACGACGAGCGCCGAGGCGGTCGAGATGTTGAACGTGTTCGAGCCGTCGCCGCCGGTGCCGACCACGTCGACGGTGCCCTCCGGCGCGTCGACATGCAGGACCCGCTCGCGCATCGCCGACGCGAAGCCCGCCAGCTCCTCGACCGTCTCGCCGCGCATCCGGAGGCCCATCAGCAGCGCGGCGAGCTGCGCCGGGGTCGCCTCGCCATCCATGACGGAACCCATCGCGGCCCGCGCCTCGTCCATCGAGAGGCTGCCGCCATCGACGATCGTCGCGAGGGCAGCGCGAACCGCGTCGCTCATCGCATCGGCTCCGTTGCGGAGCTCGCGAGCGAGTCCGCCATCCCGGACGTCGCGAACGTGCCAGAGGCGGCATCCAGTCTCGAAGCCTCGCCCTCCCCGGCCAGCCGAAGGAAGTTGGCGAGGAGGTGCGGGCCGTCCGGGGTCAGGACGCTCTCGGGATGGAACTGCACGCCCTCCAGCGGGAGCGAGACGTGGCGCAGGCCCATCACGACCTGGTCCTCCTCGCTCATGGCGGTGACTCGGAGCTCCCGCGGGAGCGTCGCTGGATCGACGCACAGCGAGTGGTACCGAGCGGCCATGAACTCCGGCGGCATGCCCTCGAGGAGGCCGGCGCCATCGTGCGTCACGGCCGCGGCCTCGCCGTGGACCAGGGTCGGGGCGCGGACGATCGAGCCGCCGTACGCCTGGGCCATCGACTGCATCCCGAGGCACACGCCGAGCAGCGGGATCTCGCGCTCGCTCGCCACCCGGACGGCGTCCATCGAGACGCCCGCGTGGTCGGGATCGGAGGGACCCGGCGAGATGACGATGCCCTTGAGGTCGGCCGCTTCGTCCGCTGCGAGACCTTCGATCCCGGCCCGGTCGATCGCATCGTTGCGGACGACCTTGACGTCCGCGCCCGCGGCCTGGAGCGCCTGGAC
>JAICUI010000052.1 GCA_025935925.1 Chloroflexota bacterium | reverse complement strand
TCCCGTCCTCGGGCGCGGTGTCGATCCGGTACGCCACGAACGCGTCCGGCAGCTGGACGAACCGGGTCGTCTCGTCGGGTGCGGGGCCGCGCGTCGGGCCCTCCATCGCCCTGTCCGGCAGCCGCCCGCGGATCGCCTGGTGGATCGCGAATCCGACGGCCGACGACACCCAGCCGGCCGGCGTCCGCGTCGCGACGTGGACGGGCAGCGCGTGGAGCACGCGCACGATCAGTTCGAGCCCGTACGACCGCGACCCGTCCGTCGCGGTCGACCGGGCGGGTCACACGCAGGTGCTGTATGCCCGCAACGTGGGGTACGCGATCTGCCGGTTCCCGCTGTGCGACGAGGCGCCGGGCCTCCGCTGGTGGTCCGACGAGGTGGGCTTCGCCGGGGCGCTGCGCGTCACCGACGACGCGGACGACTCCGCGCCGGCGATCGTCCGCGGTGCCGACGGCAGCATCCGCGGCGCGTTCGCCGCCCCCGGCTGGCGGCTCGCCGCGATCGACCTCCGCGAGCCGCCGCCGTCCGCGAGCCGACCGGTGGCGCACCTGCCGTCGTCCGGGACGCT
Source organism: Chloroflexota bacterium (assembly GCA_025935925.1). Taxonomy (GTDB): domain Bacteria; phylum Chloroflexota; class Limnocylindria; order Limnocylindrales; family CSP1-4; genus CAIXZV01. The sequence continues at coordinate 22,603 of JAICUI010000052.1, read as the reverse complement.
GCCGGCCGCCGACGGGCGCGCCACGATCACGTTCACCGGGCACCACGCCGCCGTGTTCGCGCTCCGCCGGCGCGTCGGGACGGGGGCGTGGCATCTCGTCGGCAGTCGGAGCGCCTCGACGACCCGCACGGTGACGATCGGGCTGTCGGCGTCGGCCGCGGTCGCGTTCCGCGTGACCCCGTACGACGGGCTGGGCCGTGCCGGCACGCCGTCCACGAGCCGGTCGTTCCGGGTCTGGGGTCGCTCGGACGCGCCGGGCTCGGGCGTGACCTATGCCGGCCACTGGACGACGGTCCACGGGGCGGCGTACCGCGGCGGCGTCGCGAGGATGGCGACGTCCCGCTCCGCCTCCGTGACGTTCACGGTCACCGCCCGGGAGCTCGTGTGGATCTCGCGCCGCGGCCCCGCGGTGGGCGACGCGCGGATCACCGTCGACGGCACGCCGATCGGGTCGCCCGTGTCGCTTCGTGCGGCGGCGACGAGCTACCGCCAGATCGCGTTCCGCCGGGCCTTCGCGACGACCCGGACGCACCGCATCACCATCCGCCCGGCCGGCAACGGCCCGCTCTACGTGGACGGGTTCCTGGCCCTCCGCTGACGCTGCGGCCCGGCCGGTCAGGCCTCGACGCCGTGCCCGATGAGCTGGCCACGCAGCTCCGCCTCGCAGTCGGGCTTGCCGATCGCGATCACCTTGTCGCCCTCCGCGAGGACCGTGTCGGTGCGGAGGGGGGTCGGCATCCCGTTGCGGATGACGCCGAACAGCGAGCAGCCTTGGGGGAGCGACAGGTCGGCCGCGAGCCGGCCCACCGCCGGCGACCCGGGCTGCAGGCGGGCCTCGATGATCTCGAGCTCGCCGATGCCCAGCGCCGCCAGGTGGAGCAGCTCGTGGACCGGGATGTCCTGCTCGATCGAGCCGAGGATCATCCGCGTCGGGCTGATGATCTCGTCGACGCCGAGATGCCGGAACAGGCCCTCGTTCTTGGGGTTGTTCACGCGCGCGATCGTCCGAGGGACGTCGAAGTGGTGCTTCGCCATCTGGCAGATGACGAGGTTGTCCTCGTCGTCACCGGTGACCGCCGCGACGATGTCGGCACGGTTCGCGCCGGCCTCCGCGAGGTACTTGCCCTCGCACCCGTCGTGCGCGATGACCACCGACCCGATCTCGTCCTTGATCTGGTCGGCGCGCTGCTGGTGCTTCTCCATCAGCACCACCTCGTGGCCCGAGGCGATGAGCTCCTTCGTGAGGTAGTAGCCGACCTTGCCGCCGCCGACGACGAGCACGAACATCGCCTAGCCCTCCAGGTCCGGCGTCGACGCGCCCGCGGCGGCCGGCTGGGTCGCAGCCGGCATCCCGACGATGGGCGGCGGGGCCGCCTCGACCAGCGGGTGCGAGTGCGGCCGCTCCGCGGCGTAGATGCCGGGCTGGCCGGGCGCCGCCTGCCCCAGGAAGCCGAGGGTCGCGCCGACCATGAGGTTGGTCCGGCACAGCGTCGTGATGCCCAGGTGGGCATACGCCTCGGCCCGCACCGGGTCGTTGATCTTCGCGACGCACTGCCGGGCGCCGAGCGACTCGATGCCGAGCTGCGCCGCCATCACGTTCCGGTTGTCGCCCTCGGTGAGCGCGAGGAAGACGTCGGCGTTCTCGGCGCCCTCCCTGCGGAGGACGTCCTCGTCGGTGCCGTCGCCGCGGAGCGCGGTGCCGCCGAACGACGACGGGAGCCGGTCGAACGCGGACGCCGTCACGTCGATGATCAGGACCTGCCAGCCGGCGCGGTCGAGCTCGGCCGCGATCTCGGCCCCAACTCGTCCACAGCCGACGATCACGGCTTTCATGCTTGCTCCTCGGGCATCGCTTCGCGGATGACCCAGACCGCGCACGGCGCGTTCTTCAGGATGTACGGGATGGTGCGACCGACCGCGAACTCGCCGCCGAACCGGCGGCGGAACGGCAGGCCGCAGATGAGCAGGTCCGCGCTCCGCTCGATGGCCTCGTCGACGATCGCCGCCCCCACGTCGCGGGCCTGGAGCAGCACCGTCTCGAGCTTGAACCGGCTCGCCTCCGCGGTCGCCTCGGCGATGTCGAGGACGCGCTGGGCGGCCTCGTCCCGGCCGGCGACGTCCGCATCGAGCGGCAGGGTCCAGTCGATCTCGACGACGTGCACCCCGACGAGCTCGGCGTGGCCGGCCTTGGCGATCTCCGACGCGAGGGAGACGATCTGCCGGTCCGTCCGGCCCCCGGACAGCGCCACGACGGCGCGCCGGAACTGTGGTGTCGAGGAATCCCCCACGGGCGCGTGGAGCCTCCGCTGTCAGGGACGTTGATCCGGACCCACCGGGTCTCGTCCGGTGATCGACGGTGAGCCGCCACGATACCACCGGCGAAGGGCGCCACCAGCGGGCGACGACGGCCCGCCGGCAGCTGGATGCGGCGCATACTCGCACCGATGGACCACGGGGCGAGCCGGTCGGGCGAGGCGCCTTCGGCCGCCGCCGGCCACGGCCGCGACGGACCCGCGGTCCTGATCATCGAGGACGACGAGGAGGCGCGTGCCGCGCTGGTGCGCGAGCTCCAGGGCCGCGGCTACCGCGTCGACCAGGCGCGCGACGGCCGCGAGGCCCTCGACCGCTGGTCCGCGCGCCGGCCGGACGTCGTGCTGCTGGACCTCGGTCTGCCCGACGTCGACGGCCTCGACGTCGTGCGCCGGATCCGCCGCGAGGCGGCGACGCCGATCGTGATCCTGTCGGGGCGGTACGAGGAGCGTGAGAAGGTGGAGGCGCTCGATCGCGGCGCGGACGACTACGTCACCAAGCCATTCGGCGTCGACGAGCTCAACGCCCGGCTGCGCGTCGCGCTCCGGCGCGCCGCGGGTCCCGCCGCCGACCGTGGCGGCCGCCTCGTGAACGGCACGCTCGAGCTCGACCCCGCGCGCCACGTCGTCGCCGTCGCCGGGCGACCGCTCGACCTGACCCCGCGCGAGTTCGAGATCCTCCGGGTCCTCCTCACGCACGCCGGGCGCCTCGTCACGAAGGGCCGGCTCCTGCGTGCCGTGTGGGGCGAGGCGTACCAGGCCGAGGACAGCTACGTGTACGTCCACGTCAGCCAGCTCCGGCGCAAGCTCGCCGCCGCCGACCCCGACGGATCGCTGCGTGACCTCCTCGTCACGGAGCCCGGCGTGGGCTACCGGGTTCGCTCGGGGAACCCCTGATCCGTCACGCCTGCGGATGGGGCGGGATCGGCGTGCCCGCGTCATCCCGCGTCTCGCTGCGCCGGTACGGGACGTCGGCGATGACGGTGTGCTCGCGACCCACCAGCGCCGACTTGAGGCGCTTCGCGGCCTGGTTGTACAGCAGCCGGTCCCACCAGTGACGGGCCACGTACTCGGGCAGCACGACGATCGTCGTCGGCAGCTGCTCGTCCGGCGGCCAAGCGCGCTCGAGGACGTCGAGGTAGGTCACGACCGGCCCGACCAGCGCCCGGTACGGCGACTCCACGACGACGAGCGGCACACCCGGGAGCTGGCGCTCCCAGCGGTCGCGGAGCTGCTCCGCCTCGTCGAGGTCGGTCGTCACGTACACCGCCTGGAGCATGGCCGGGTCGCTCACCAGCGACTTGCCGAACATCACGGCCTGGACGACCGAGCGGTTGATGCCGTTGACCGGGATGACGACCCGCTGCCGGCGGTGCGGCTTGTTGAACACGAGGTCGTCGCGGACCGCGAGCTCCTCCGTCTGGGCCGCGTACTGCCGTCGGATGAACAGCATGATCGCCACGAGCGTCGGGATCATGATCACGACGAGGTAGGCGCCGTCGCGGAACTTCACCGACGTGACGACGATGGCGATGATGAACGTGAGCACCGCGCCGGTCGCGTTGATCGACAGCCGGCGGCGCCAGCCCTGGCTCTTGGTCCGGATCCAGTGGCGCACCATGCCCGTCTGGGAGATGGTGAAGTCGATGAACACGCCGACGGCGTACAGCGGGATCAGCGCGCTCGTCGAGCCGCCGCCCGCGATGACGACCAGGGCGGCCACCGTGCCGAGGATGATGATCCCGGTCGAGTAGGCGAGGCGGTCGCCGCGGAACGCGAACTGGCGCGGGATGAAGCCGTCCTCGGCGAGGACCGCCGCGAGCCTCGGGAACGCGGCGAACGACGTGTTCGCGGCGAGGAACAGCAGCAGCGCCGTGAACGCCTGGAACAGGTAGAACAGCACGGTGTCGCCGTAGACGTGGCGGGCGATCTGGGCGATGACCGTCTGCTTCGGCTCGTCGATCGGCATGATGTGGAAGTGGGTCGCGAGGAAGGTGATGCCCACGAACAGCGTCGCGAGGATGGCCGCCATCGCCATCAGCGTGGTCGCGGCGTTCTTGGCCTCGGGCGGCTTGAATGCCGGCACGCCGGTCGCGATCGCCTCGGTGCCGGTGAGCGCGACGGCGCCCGAGGCGAAGGCTCGCAGCAGGATCAGGATCGAGACGCTGCCGACCGTCTGCGACATCGCGGCCACCACCGCCGGCGTGGGCTCCGGGCCCGTGTCGCCCTGGAACACGATGCGGTACGTCCCGACGGCGATCATCACGAACGCGCTGCCGAGGAACAGGTAGGTCGGGATCGCGAAGATGTTGCCGGCCTCGCGCAGCCCGCGCAGGTTCCCGAGCGTGATGAGGCCGATGGCCACGATCCCGATCTCGACCCGCACCGGGTCGAGCGAGGGGACCGCCGACGCGATCTGCTCGACGGCCGACGACGTCGAGACCGCGACCGTCAGCGTGTAGTCGATCAGCAGCGCCGACGCCGCGACGAGCGAGGCGATCCGCCCGATGTTCGCCTTGGACACCGAGTACGAGCCGCCGCCCGTCGGATAGGCGAGGCAGACCTGGCGATAGCTGAAGGCGACGATCCCGAGGAGCACCGCGATCGCGATGCTGACCTCGATCGAGTAGATGAACGCCGCGCCCGCGACGCCGGCGAGCATGAACGCGAGGATGATCTCCTCGGTCGCGTACGCGGACGACGAGATCGCGTCGGAGCTGAAGATCGCGAGGGCCTTCTTCTTCGACAGTCGCTCGCCCGTCTCCTCCTCGTTCGCGAGCGGGCGCCCGATGAGCACGCCCTTGAGCCGCACGCGCGCCCGGCCGAGACCGGTCGTCGGGGCGCTCGCGGCGGCCTTCGCCGTCAGCTGGTTGGGCCCCGAGTAGCGGAAGTAGGCGGTGTGCGGCCGCTCGACCCGGATCCGCTTGTCCCCGGGCTTCCGGCCCGAGATGGGACGCCGGCCGCCGATCATCGGGTCACAGGCCGTACGCCAGGCGGGTGACGAGCCGCTCGGGCAGCGCAAGCCGGGTCATGGCCGCCTGGACGGTGGCGATGTCGAACGCGGTCCGCCGCCACGTCGCCGTGCCCGCGTCGGTGTCCAGCAGCATCCAGCCCGCGGTCGGGATCCCGTCGCGCGGCTGGCCCACGCTGCCCGGGTTGAGCAGCACGCGGCGCCCATCGAACGACAGGCGCGAGCCCGAGCCCGGGCTCATCGTCTCCAGCCGCCCGTCGTCCTCGACATACGCGACGGGGAGGTGGGTGTGGCCGTGGAGGCCCGAGCGTTTGCCGAGGTCCGCCATCGCGGCCCGGGCGACGGGCGTCGAGGTGATGTACTCCCAGATCGGGTCGCGCGGGCTCCCGTGCACGAGGAGGAAGCCCTCCCGCTCGAGCGTCTCCGGCTGGGCCGAGAGCCACGCGCGGGTCTCGTCGGCGATGGCGGTACGGGTCCACTCGGCCGCCCGCCGGGCGTCGACGTTGAACGACTCGATCTCGCGTCCGCCGAGCGCGGCCGCGTCGTGGTTGCCGCGGACGCCGACGGCGCCGAGCTCGCGCAGCCGCGCGACCACCTCGTCGGGGTTGGGGCCGTAGCCGACGACGTCGCCGAGGTGCCAGACCTCGTCGACCGAGGGGACCGCGGCCAGGACCGCGTCGAGGGCCGTGAGGTTCGCGTGGATGTCAGACAGGACCGCGACCCGCATGAGTGCCGAGGGTAGCGCCTCACAGGGGGCGGTGGCGACGCTCGGCGGGGTCGCGCGGGAAGCGCACGTCGATGCGCCCATCGCGCTCGACGATCACCAGCCGGTGCGACTCGAGCCCCGGGATTCGCGCCGGCACGACCTCGACGCGTCCCGCGCGCAACGCGCGCAGCGCGCGCCCCGCCCGGTCCAGCTCCTCGTCGACCGGCCCGCGCTTCCAGGCGACCATGACGCCGCCCGGCGCGACGAGCGGCAGCCCGATCTCGACGAGGTCCGCGAGGGACGTGACGGCGCGTGCGGTGACGACGGGCCACGCCTCGCGGTCGCGGGGGTCGCGCGCCAGCACCTCGGCGCGCGCCTGCTCGGCCGCGATCCGCCGTCCGAGCCCCGTGGCGTCGACCACGGTCCGCAGGAACCGGATCTTCTTGCCCACCGAGTCGACGAGGAGCGCCCGGTCCGAGCCGAGCGCCGCGGCGAGCGGCAGCCCGGGGAAGCCGCCGCCCGATCCGAGGTCCAGCACCCGCGTGAGGCCGCGCAGGGCGAGGTGCGGCATCGCCGCGAGCGAGTCGAGCACGTGGAGCCGCGCGACCTCGGCCGGGTCCCGGATCGCCGTGAGGTTGATCGCGTCCGTCCATGCGAGCAGGAACCGCGCGTGGGCGTCGATCGCCTCGCGCGCGACCGGGTCGAGCGTCACGCCGAGCGCCCGAAGCCCGCCGTCGAGGGCCGCGTGGTACGGGTGGGGCAGGGGTTCCAGGTCCTGAACGCGCGTCGGGAGCGGACCTCTCGGGCCGGACAGGGCACCCTCCCTCGGACGGACTGGCGCCATGTCGCCCGGGAGAGCCGCTCCCGGCGTGTCGTGTTCGCCGCGGCCGGCGTCTGGCGGTCTCACGCCTCCCGGTCGGTTCCGGCCCGGGTCTCCCCGTGGCCCCTCGCAGGAAGCGCTCCCCGAGCGCACATGGTCGCGTGCGGAGTCCGGACGTTAGGGCGACGTCCGGTGACCGTCAAGGGGGCTTGTCCACGAATCGCGGCTCGGGTCGTCGGAGGCTGTGGACAACCGTCGCGGGCCGTGGACAACCCGGTCAGCCGGCCGCCTTGGTACCGCGTACGGGCCGCCCGAGCGTCCGCCGCACGACGTCGACGACCTCGTCGACGTACTTGTCGGCCTCGCCGCGCTCGGCGGCCGTCCGCACGCACCCCTGGACGTGGTCCTCGAGGATCAGGATCGACACGGCGTCGACGGCGGCCCGGAGGGCGGCCGTCTGCTGGAGGATGTCGACGCAGTACTCCTCGCGCTCGATCATGCGCGCGATGCCGCGCACCTGGCCCTCGATCCGGCTGAGCCGGCGGACGAGCTGCGCCTTGTCCTTGCTGTAGCTGTGGCGGAACGACCCGTGGTCCGGGTGGACCGCTCGGGCGGGGGTCTCGGGCATGGCGCGATGATACCCCATGGGAGTATCGGAACCCCGCTGCGCCACGGGGCGGCGCCTTCGCTAGACTCAGGGCCGATGGACGCACGCGGACTCCGGGCCGGACTCGCAGGCACCGGTTGCACCTCGTGCCGCGCGACGATCCCCCTCGACGGCATCGCCGTCCTCGCCGACCGCGGCGACGTCGCCTTCGTCGAGCTGCGCTGCGCCGCCTGCGGCAGCCGCACGATGGCCGTCGTCGTCCGCGACGACGGGACGACGCCCGTCGCGGACACGGCCTCGCACCCGGAGCTGGATCCCATGGCCGAGGCGCGGCTCGCCGCCACGCCGCCGATCGGGGACGAGGACGTGGCCGCGATGGCGCGCTTCCTCGATGGCTGGCAGGGCGACCTGCGGACGCTCGTCGCGCGGCGGCCCGACCAGACCGGGACGGCCGGGTGAGCGACGACCCCGCCGCTCCGCGGCCCGCGTTCGCGCATGCCAGCGAGGCGGAGCTCGCGCGGATCCTGGACTTCTACCAGGTGCGCTGGGAATACGAGCCCGACACGTTTCCCATCGGCTGGTCGATGTCCGGGGACGTCATCGAGAGCTTCTCGCCGGACTTCTACCTCCCGGACGTCGAGCTGTACGTCGAGCTGACGACGCTCAAGCAGAAGCTGGTGCGCAAGAAGAACCGCAAGCTGCGACGGCTCCGCGAGCTGTATCCCGACATCCGGATCAAGCTGTTCTACGCGCGCGACTTCCGGATGCTCCTCCTCAAGTTCGGCCGGCTGGCCCTGCTCGACGACCTGTCCGGGACCACCGGCCAGGCGACGCCGCCGCGGCCCGCCGACCGGATCGTCCTCGAGGCCGGCGCCGGACTGGGAACGGCGAGCGCGGCCATACGGGAGCGGTCCGACGCCGCCGGCGCCGACGAGGCGGAGCCCGTCACGGACCCCGCGGCCCGACCGCCGCAGCCGGCGGCGGGACCCTCGCAGCCGCCGCGCGGGCGTCGGCGCGGCCGGCGCCGCCGCCGGGACGAGGGCCCGGCGCTCCAGCCCGCGCCCATCGCGCACGAGCTGACCCCCGAACCCGCGCGCGAGCCGGGCGACGCGTGACCCCCAGCGCGCCGTGCACGTCGGCGCCGGACCGGCGATCATCGGGACCCACCCACGGGACCCGCCACGAGGAGGCATCGGCCGGCCGCGCATGACGAAGACCGCAGACCTCGAGGCCGACATCGGCGAGATCCTCCTGACCGAGGAGGCGATCGCGTCGCGCGTCGCGGATCTCGGGCGCCAGATCGCGGCCGACTACGCCGGGCGAACGCTCACGCTGGTGTCGGTGCTGAAGGGGTCGCTCCCGTTCATGGCCGATCTCATGCGCCAGATCCCGCTCCCGCTGCGCATCGACCTGATGGAGGTCAGCTCGTACGGCGGCACGGCGACCGAGTCGTCGGGGCTCGTGCGCATCATCAAGGACCTCTCGGCGAGCATCGCGGACGAGGACGTGCTCCTGGTCGAGGACATCATCGACACCGGTCTCACGCTGAACTACCTCGTCCGCTACCTGCGCGGCAAGAACCCCGCGTCGCTCCGGATCTGCACGCTCCTCGACAAGCCGGCGCGGCGCCTCGTCGACATCCCGGTCGACTACCAGGGCTTCGAGATCCCGGACCAGTTCGTCGTCGGCTACGGGCTCGACTACGGCGAGCGCTACCGCAACCTCAGGTTCGTCGGCGTGCTGCGGCCCGAGGTCTACGCCGGCGAATGATGGAATCCCGGGCGCTCGGCGGCGGGCGCCGCCTGGCCCTCGCCGGCGCGATCGTCCTGATCGTCGGCTGCCTCATGCCGTGGTACACGGTCGGCGGCGACGGCGGCCTGCCCGCCGAGTCGTACATGGCGTTCCGGTACCCGCAGGGCGTGCTGGCGTTCCTCGCCGGTCTCGCGACGCTCGCGTTGATCGCGCTTCCGTATGCGATGCGCCCGAGGCCCGTGGCGATCGACCGCGGCCTGAGCTTCGGCATCCTCGCGGCGCTCGCGATCGGGGGGGTGCTGCTGTGGGTGCCCGCGGTCGCGGACAACCTCGGGGGGCTGCTGCCCAACCGCGCGTTCGGGTTCTGGATCGCGGCCGCCGGTGCGATCATGCTCGCCCGGGCGGCGTTCGACATCTCGCGCGAGCCGCCGCGCCGCCTCTGACGTCCGGCGCGCCGCCAGGTCAGGCGGGACCGCGCACGACCAGTGCCAGGAACCAGCGCTGACCGTCCGTCCCGACCGCTGCCTGCGCGGCCTCGATCTCGACCACGTAGACGCCGGCCGGCCAGCGGGGCGGCGCCGGGTCGGCGTTCGCGTCGGTCGGGCGGTAGAGGGTCGCGATGCCCGCGCGCTGCTGTCCGGGAGCGGCGAGGCCGACGGGCGTCGACCTGCCAGCCGCGATCCGCCACGCGCCGACGAAGCGCGCCGCGCCCACGCCGTCGCCGGCCGCGAGCCCCTCGCCGCCCGACGGGCTGCAGGCGCCGATGGCGAGCACCCCCGGGCTCTCGAGCGTCAGTCGGCGGATCCGCGGGTCGAGCGGGCCGGCCGCGAGGACGGGCGTCGCCGGGACCCAGCTGCGCACCGTCCACGGACCCATCCGGTCCAACGAGACGATCGTCCAGCCGCCCGGGTTGCAGGCGATCTGGTCGGGGAGGAGCGACGGTTCCGGTGACGGGTCGGGCGGCGGGGTCACGAGGCCCGCACCTGCCCCGGCGACGTGCCGTTGGACGACGGGCGGGACCGGGGCCGGCGACGGGCTGGCTGGTCCGACGACGGCGCTCCATGGCCGGAGCGCGGTCAGGCCGACGAAGATCGCGACGGCCACGGCGGCGCGAGCCGGCCCGGGACGGCGGGCGGTGACTCGAGCGGTGGGAACGGCGGCAGGCGCGCCCATGGTGGCTGTGCCGCAACCATACGCCGGGCGGCACCGCACGGATGGCGCGTGCACGGACGCCGGGATGTCGTAATATCCGTCTCCCGTGATAGATCATTACAAGCCCCTTGTCGCCTTGATCGCCGTCGTCGCCATCAGCGCGGGCTGCGGACAGACGGCCGTTCCGTCCGCGCCGGCGACGATCGCGTCGCCCGCGGCCTCGGCCGCCGGGCCGGCCGACCCCGACGCGTGGGCGTTCGCGAACGTCGTCCAGCCCGACGTCGTCACGCAGGCACCGTCGCTCGAGCCCGGATACCACTGCTCGCCCTGCCATCCCGCCGCGGCGAGCCAGCTGTTCGGCGTGACCGCGACCGCGTCGGGGTTCCTCGGCGTCGGCGTGCAGCAGCCGCCGGCCGAGGCCGTTGCCGTGTCCACGTCGGACGGCACGACGTGGCAGCCGGTGGCGTGGGATCCCGGTGAGAGCACGACGGCCATCGCCGCCACGAGCGCCGGCGACCGGACGGTCGTCGTGGGGAGTGGCCCGGCGGGCGCCGCGGCCTGGGTGCTGCAGGCGGGGTCGTGGACCCCCGCGACCGGCCAAGCCCTCGACGGCGAACCGGGCTCGACGGCGATGACCGCGGTCGTTCCGGCCGGCGATGGCTTCGTCGCCGGCGGCTATCGCGACGACCCGCTGCACGCGTCCGCCTCCGCGGCCGCCTGGAGCTCAAGCGACGGCATCTCATGGCGGGCAGACGGTCCGTTCGACCTGTTCGCGGGAGGGCGGATCGACGCCATGGCGGCGCGAGGCGATGTGGTGGTCGCGGTCGGGACCGCGGGCGACCCGACGTACGGCCCGGCGGCGGCGTGGGTCCGTACCGGCGGGTCATGGGCCCGAGCGGCGATCGCCGACCCGGGCGGCGCGATGCACGCCGTTGCGGCGACGCCCGACGGCTTCGTCGTGGTCGGTCAGAACGCGTCCGACGACGGCGCGCGCGTCTGGCGCTCGCGGGACGGCACCACGTGGACGGCTGTCGCCGACCAGCCGGCGTTCCATGCCGTGTCCGGGCCGATCCGGATGCTGTCGGTGGCGGCCGACGGGGACCGGCTCGTCGCCGGCGGGTGGACCTCGGACGCCGCGAACGGGTCCGCGGCCGCGTGGACGTCGCCCGACGGCGACCGGTGGGAACAGGCGGCGTGGGTCCCGGCCTTCTCCGGCGGCCAGGTGCGCGGGATCGCTCTCGCCGGCGACGCGGTGCTCGGCGTCGGCCGCTCGGGGTACCCGGACAACAACCAGGCGGCGGCGTGGATCCGCCCATGGCCGTGATCGCGCCGATGCGGCACCGGACCCGGCTCGACGGGGCGCGATGAGCCGGATGGGCCCGCGGGAGGCCGTCGAGCTCTCCGTGACCGGGTCCCTCAGCCTGAACGACCTCCTGTGGGTCGCGAACACCGGGCACGGCCCCGCGGCGCACTGGCATGCGCGCCCGCGACCCGGCGAGCCCGATCACGACCACCTGGCCGACGCCTCGGGCGCGCGCCGCTACCTCGCGGACCATGGCGTCCCCGTTCCGGCGGGGCCCCCGCCGCCCGACGCCCTCGCCGGGTTGCGCGCCGCACGCGCCGCGGTGGCCGCGCTGATCGACGGCGGCGACTCGACGTGGATCGCGGCGGCGAGGCCGCTCTTCGATGCGGCGGCGTTCGGGCTCGATCCGTCGGGACGGCTCGCGGCGGTCGGCGACGGCTGGAGCGCCTTCGTCGCCGACCTCGTGCCGCCGCTCGTCGCAGCTGCCGCGCGCCGTGACCGCCTCGGCCGCTGCGGGAACCCGGCGTGCCGGCTCGCCTTCCTCGACGACACGCGGAACGGGGCGCGTCGGTGGTGCGATCCGGGCGGCTGCGGCAACCGGATCCGCGTGCGCCGCGCGCGAGCCGGCCGCGACGACGGGGCGCTCGGAGGGCCCGTGTTCGGGACTCAGCCGCCCAGGTAGGCCTTGCGGACCTCCTCGTCCTCGAGCAGCGCGGGACCCGGGCCGGAGCGGACGATGCGCCCCGTCTGGAGGACGTAGCCGCGGTTCGCGACGCCCAGCGCCATCCGCGCGTTCTGCTCGACCAGCAGGATCGTCGTTCCCTGCCGGTTGATGTCCTGCGTGATCGAGAAGATCTGCTCGACGAGGATCGGCGCGAGGCCCATTGACGGCTCGTCGAGCATCAGCAGCTTCGGCCGGGTCATCAGCGCCCGCCCGATCGCGAGCATCTGCTGCTCGCCGCCCGAGAGCGTCCCGCCATGCTGGTTGCGTCGTTCCGCGAGCCGCGGGAACAGCTCGAAGACGCGCGCGTAGTCCTCGTTCAGGGACGCCTTGTCCTTGCGGCTGTAGCTGCCCATCTGGAGGTTCTCGAGCACGCTCATCCGCGAGAAGATCCGGCGGCCCTCCGGCGACTGGCCGATGCCGACCTTCACGTGGTCGTGGGCCGGCATCGTCGTGATGTCGTTTCCCTCGAACTCGATCCTGCCCTGGCGAGGCCGCAGCAGCCCGTGGATCGTTTTGAGCGTCGTCGTCTTGCCGGCCCCGTTCGCGCCGAGGAGCGTGACGATCTCCCCGGGGAAGACGTCGAGCGAGATCCCCTGCAGCGCGTGGATGTGCCCGTAGTACGAGTGGACGTCGGTCAGGCGGAGGAGCGGGGTGCCGCTCGGGGTCGATGCGTCGGCGAGATCGGGGGCGGGCTGCGTGTCGGTCATGCCGTCGCCCCCCGGCCGAGGTAGGCCTCGATGACCCGGGGGTCGGCCCGCACCTCCGAGGGCGAGCCCTCGGCGATCTTCTCGCCGTGGTCCAGCACCGTCACGCGATCGCTCACGCCCATGACGACCTGCATGTCGTGCTCGATCAGGAGGATCGTGACGCCGAGCTCGCGCCGGACCTTGGCGATGAGGTCGGTCATCTGCCGCGTCTCCACCGGGTTCATGCCGGCCGTGGGCTCGTCGAGCAGCAGCAGCCTCGGCTCGGACGCGAGCGCCCGGGCGATCTCGAGGCGGCGCTGGTCGCCGTACGGCAGGTTCCGTGCGGCCTCGTTGTCCCGGCCGCGGAGCCCGACGTACCGGAGCCAGTGCCTCGCCTGCTCGACGGCCTTCGCCTCCTCGCCGTTGTGCCGCCGCGTGCGCACCGCGGCGTCGGCGGGCGTCGCCCGCATCCGGCTGTGCATCCCGACCATCACGTTCTCGAGCGCCGTCATGTTCTGGAACAGCCGGATGTTCTGGAACGTCCGGCCGATCCCGAGCGCGACCATCTCGTTCGGCCGCGCGCTCCGGAAGACGCCGGCCCGCCGGAGCATCGCGAGATACCAGGGGGGCCGGACGATCGCGACCAGCAGCGACGCCACGACGAGCACGATCGCCAGCAGGAACAGGAGCTCGCCCGCCGCCTCGTCGCCCGCAAGGACGATGCCGATGGCGATCAGCAGCACGACGACCGGCAACGCGAACCAGAAGAACGGCTCCGCCCACGCGCGGCGCGCATGGGCCACCACCTGGTTGCCCCTGAACGCGATCGCGCCGTCGGTCGGCTCCAACAGGCCGGCGATGACGTTGAAGAACGTGGTCTTGCCGGCGCCGTTCGGACCGATGAGGCTCACGATCGAACCCTCGGGGATCGTGAAGTCCACCGACCGCACGGCGACGAGGCCGCCGAACCGCTTCGTGATCTTGCGGGCGTCGAGGATGAGCCGGTCCGGATCGATCTCCGTCGCGGCCCCGGCGGCCGGCGCGCCGGCGAGGTCGTCGGGCTGGGCGGCGGTCATGCCGCGACTCCGGCCGTCGGATCGGCCGCGGTGAGCTCGTCCTCCGCGGGCGTCTCGTGGAGCTCGCGACGGCGCCTGCGGCTCGGGAAGAGGCCCTCGGGACGGAGCAGCATCATCAGCACGAGCGCCAGGCCGTACAGCAGGTACTGGTAGTTCGTGAAGTCCACGTTCTGCAGGCCGATGCTGTGCGCGAACGTGTTCAGCTGCTTCAGGCCCTGGGTCTGGAGCTCGTAGACGATGAACGCGCCCGCGGCGACGCCCCAGATGTTGCCCATGCCGCCGAGCACGACCATCGCCAGCGCGGTGAACGACACCGTGAAGCCGAACGAGTCGGGTGTCACCGAGGACAGCTTCGAGGAGAAGAACACGCCCGCGAGGCCGGCGGTCGACGCGCCGATCGCGAAGGCGAGCAGCTTCGTCGTCACGGTGTTGATCCCCATGCTGGCGGCCGCCAGCTCGTCCTCGCGGAGCGCCACCCAGGCGCGGCCAAGCCGCGAATCCTCGAGCCTGTAGAGCAGGCACACGACGATCGTGATGATCACCACGATCGTGATGTAGTACGGCCACGGGTTCGTGAACCCGAAGCCGTTGATGCCGAACACGCCGTAGATGCTCGGCTGGCCGATGCCCGTGATGCCGTTGGTGCCGTTGGTGTACTTGTCGGAGTTGAGGAACACGACCGGCACGATCTCGCCGAACCCGAGCGTGACGATCGCGAGGTAGTCGCCGCGCAACCGCAGCGTCGGCGCTCCGAGCAGGATGCCGAAGGTTGCGGCCACCAATGCCCCCACGATGAGCATGGGCCAGAACGGGATGTCGAGCCCCGTGAACCCCGAGTTGCCGTAGGCGTACGTGTAGGCGCCGATGGCGAAGAAGGCCGCGTACCCGAGGTCGAGAAGGCCCGCGAACCCGACGACCACGTTGAGGCCCAGCGCTAGCAGGATGTACACCCCGGCATCGGCGAACCCGTTGACCCAGTCCTTCTGCGTCCCGAAGCCGCTGAACGGCGGCAGCGTGGCGATGACCGGCAGCAGCACCGTGATCGCGATCGCGAACAGGAAGACCGACAGCGACTGGTGCCCGCCGAGGAAGGTGCGCGGCCTGGCCGATCGCGTGCGCAGCGCGTCCAGGCGGCTCATGCCCGGTCCGCCAGCTGCTGGCCGAGAATGCCGGTTGGCCGGAACACCAGGACGAGCACGAGCGTGGCGAACACGGCCGCCTCGCTCCAGCGGCCGTACCCGAAGGCCGACGCGAGCACCTCGATGAAGCCGATGACGAAGCCGCCGATCGCGGCGCCGGTGATGTTGCCGATGCCGCCGAGCACCGCGGCGGTGAACGCCTTCAGGCCGTTCTGGAACCCGATGTTGAACACCGTCACGCCGAAGTACAGCCCCTGCACCACGCCGGCCGCCCCGGCGAGCGCGGACCCGATGAAGAACGTGAGCGCGATCGTGGAGTTGACGTTCACGCCCATGATCTGCGCCGCCTCGCGGTCGATGGCGGTGGACCGCATCGCACGGCCGAGCTTCGTGCGCGAGATGAACATCTGGAGCGCGAACATCAGGGAGACGGCCAGGACGATCACGAACAGGTTGATGAGCCGGATGTTGATCGGCCCGATGTGCAGCTCCGGGTTCGGGATGATCTGCGGGATCGTGACGATCGAGTTGCTGATGCCCACGAACACGAGATTCTGGAGGATGAAGCTGACGCCGATCGCCGTGATCAGCGGAGCGAGCCGGGGCGCGTTCCGCAACGGTCGGTACGCGAGGCGCTCGATGACGACGCCGACGACGCCCATCACGGCCATCGACACGACGAAGGTCAGGACGAGCACGGGGATCAGCACGAGCGGGTCGGTGATCGCGCCACTGAACCCGAGCGTCGTCAGGAGCCACCAGCACACGAACGAGCCGACCATGAAGATCTCGCCGTGGCTGAAGTTGATGAGCTCGATGATCCCGTAGACCATCGTGTACCCGAGCGCGATCAGGGCGTACACGCCGCCGATCGTCAACGCGTTGATGAACTGGTCCTGCGCCTGGGGTCCCGCCGCGATGACCAGCAGCAGGTATGCGACGACCAGCGCGATCGCGACGCCGATGGGCGTGTTCCAGCGACGGTCGATCGAGATGCGCGCCGTCCGGCTCGGCTCCTGGACTGCGGTCGTCATCGGTGGGTCACCCGCTGCGGCTGCTCAGGCGATGGACGGTATGAAGAAGGCCGGGACGCCGCACTGGGCGCCCCGGCCTCCGGCCGCTGACCGGCTACTTGACCGGGTCGGCGGTGAAGTCGCGCTGCTTGGAGAACTTCCAGTCCTTCGACGCGGAGTCGTACTGGTAGTACGAGATCGTGTGCTGGGTGGTGTCGCCGTTCTCGTCGAACCCGAAGTTGCCGAGGACGGTGTCGTACTTCTTGGTCGGGTCCGCGACGTAGGCACGGATCTTCTCGCGCAGCTGCGCGAGGTCCGTGACGCCGCTGCCGACGTCCTTGAGCGCCTGCAGGAAGACCTGCGTGCACGCGTACGCGGGCGCGCTGTAGGAGCCCGGGTCGCTGTTGAACTTCGCCTTGTAGTCGGCGCCGAACTTGTCCGGGTTCGGGATGTCGTGGATCGCCGCGACCGTGCTGTACGTGTTCGCGTCGCCGTCGGGGCCCGCGATGTTGAGGAACGAGCTGGCCGTCGCGGCCGAGCCGTCGTTGACGCCGTCACCGCCGACGAACGGGATATTCGCCAGCCCGGCCTGCGCCATCTGCTTGCGGAACAGCCCGAGGCCCGACGTCGTGACGCCGCCGTACATGACGATGTCCGGCGTGAGGCCCTTCGCGGTCGTGACGTAGCTGGTGAAGTCCGTGGTCGAGTCCGGCACGCCGTCCCGCTTGAGGACCTTGCCGCCGAACTTCGTGAACGCGTCCGTGAAGCCGTCCGCGAGGCCCTTGCCGTAGGTCTGCGTGTCGTCGAGGACGTACGCCGTCTTCGCGCCGACGGTGTTGTAGGCGATGTCGGCGGTGCCGGCGCCCTGGTTGTCGTCGGTCGTCGCGACGCGCACGTACGCGATCTTGTCGGGGTTCGTCTTGCGGAGCGCCTTTGCGGCGTCGCCCTTGGTCAGCACGACGCCGGTGTTCGCCGGCGAGCACTGCATCAGGCCGGCCGCGTTGCTGACCGGGATCTCGGCCTGCGCGACCGACGAGTTGTACGGCCCGACCACGAACATGACCTGCGAGTCATTGGCGAGCGTGGTCATGTTCTTGGCGCCCTGGTTGGCGTCGTGCTTGCCGTTGACCGCGTCGTCCTGCTGATTCACCGTGATCGTGAATCCCGGGACGGTGATCTGCGACAGCGCAAGCGCGACGCCGTTCGCCGTCGGGACGCCGTTCGGCGCCTCGCCACCGGTCATCGGCAGCTCGATGCCCACCTTGATCGCCGTTCCGCCACCGCCGCCACCACCGGACCCGCTGGGCGTGCTGCTGCACGCGGCGGCGAAGATGGCCGCGGCGCCAAGCGCCGCGCCCACACGCGCGAACTTCATCTAGTCCTCCTCCAATTCCCCTCGGCCCGTGCGTCCGCCCCTTCCACAGGCGGGCGGCGTCCCGGCGCCCCTTGGTGGCCGGGGTTGACGCCCGGCGCGGCGGTGGCAGCGGAACGGGGACGAGGGACCAGCAACGCCCCGCCGCGGCGCGGCGAAGCGATGCCGTATGATAGACACCGACGACGGGGATGCAAGGTCGTCTGGGTACGCCCCGCCCCCCTCGTCGATCTTCGTCCGGGATGGCTGTTCGAGCGACACTGCGCTCGCCTCCCTGACGCCCATTTCGCGGCCCGGCGCGGGGCCGCACCCGATCGGCAGTCGGCCGGGTTCCTGCGCAGGGTCTCCATCGCTGCACGAGGTCGTGACCACGGCGTGGAATACCTGATCCGCGAGGCTCGCATCACCGACATCGACCGGCTGGCCGCCATCGGCCGCTCGACGATGCCGGGGATGGCCGGCGGATCGCTCGACGCCGCAGACCTCCTGCGACAGCTCGTCTACCTGCCGAACGCGAGCCTGCTCGTCGCGGAAGCGCGCCGGGAGATCGCCGGCGGGGCACTCCTCGTGCTCCGGCCGTCGGTCGCCGCAGGCGGCTACGTGGGAACGATCGACTTCCTGGTCGTCGCCCCCGACCACGACGCGGACCGCGTGACCGAAGCACTCGTCGAGGACCTGCTTCGCTCCGCCAGCAACAAGGGTTGCTCGGCGGTGGAGGCGGAGCAGCCCTCGGACCCCGCGAGCCTCGCGCGCCTCGAGCGAGCCGGGTTCGCCCCCGCCGGAACCGCGTTCAGGCGGCCATTGGCGGCGGCCGGGTCGATCCGCCGCCACTAGCGCACCACGGGCGGCCGGCGGACTGCCGGCGCCCACGACATAGGAGTCATTGTGGGGAAGAACGTCGCCGTCTTCGTGGACGTGGCGAACATCTTCTACGCGGCCAAGGCGGCCGGCGTGGACATCGACTACGTCACGTTGCTCAGAGCGGCCACCGCGGGACGCGATTTCGTCCGCGCGTACGCCTACACCGGGCTGGATCCGGAGAACGAGAACCAGCGCAACTTCCACCAGTTCCTCGCGCGCCACAGCTACAAGGTGGTGAGCAAGGACATCCGCAAGTACGGGGACGGGAAGGTCAAGGCCAACCTCGACATCGAGCTCGTGGTCGACCTCATGAAGACCGCCCGCAACCTCGACATCGCCGTCATCGTGTCGGGCGACGGCGACTTCGCCTCGGCCATCCGCGCCGTCCAGGAGATGGGCGTGCGGTGCGAGGTCATCAGCTTCCGGGGCAACACGTCGTCGGACCTGATCGACGTCGCCGACCAGTTCACCGACATCACGCAGATCGCGAAGGTCGACAAGAGCTCCACCCGTTCCGGCCGCCGCGTCGCGGACGACGAGGAGGACCTCTCGATGACCGAGGTCCCCGAGAAGCAGTCCGAGGGCACCGGGCGGGGCCGTGGACGTGGCCGGGGCCGTGGACGCGACGAAGTCTCCCGTGGACGGGACCGCGATCGCGATCATGGTCGCGAGCGGGAGGTCGCGGCTGTCGCCGCGGCCGCCGCTGCCGCCGCACCCGTTGGCGGTGGACACCTCGTCGCGCTGCCCGGCGAGAAGCTGTCTCGGGCCGCGGCAAGCTCCGCGCCCGTCGCCGACGACGAGGAGCTCGAGGGGGCCGACGACGCCGCGGCGTTCGATGCGAACGGCGAGGCCGGCGCGGACGGCGATGGCCGCCGCCGGCGCCGCCGGCGCGGTGGCCGGGGTCGCGGACGCGGTCGCCGCCAGGAGGGCGAGCCCGGATTCGAGGCGGAGGCCGCCGGCGTGGCCGGAGCGGCAGACGCCGGCGATGCCGACGAGCTCGAGGACGCCCACGAGCCGGTCGCCGCGGAGGCGGTCGCTGCCGAGGCACCGGCGCCGGCGCGCGAGGATCGCGCTCCGCGCGGCCGCGGCCGCGCCGCCTCGGGCGAGCTGCCGACGCCGTTCGACGATCTCGAGGCGCTGTCCGCGCCGAGGGCGCCGCGCTCGCCGTCGTTCGGGTCGGTCTGGGATCGCCAGCTCGGCGCGCCTGCGCAGCGGTCGACCGCCGAGCGCGCGCCGTTGCCGGTGGACGAGGAGGACCTCGAGGAGCCGGAGATCCCGGAGTATCTGCTCGCCGAGCGGCGCCGTGGCCAGGGCGGCCAGGGCGGCCAGGGCTACCGCGGCAACCGTGGGGGCCGGGGCGGTGCGCGCAGCGCGTACGCTGCCGCGATCGAGCGCGAGCGCTACGGCGGCGGCCGCGGCACCGGGACGAGCCGGTACGCGGAGCCGTCGCGCGGCGGCCAGGGCGGTCACGGGGGCCAGGGCGGCCAGGGCGGCCGGAGCCAGCAGCCGCCGCTCCGCGGCGGACGTTCGGACCGTCCCGAGCGCGCGCCGCGTGGATCGGGCGACGAATGGAGCGAGGTGCCGCCGGAGCTCGAAGCGCTCCTGCTCGCGCAGCAGCAGCGCCGACCCGCGGCGGTGCCCGAGCCGGTCGCGCCGGCGTCCGCCGACGCGCCGGCGACGTCCGAGGCCGGGCCCGCGGCGACGACGCCGCGCCGCACCCGGGCCTCCACGCGGAAGGCAACCGAACCCGTCGCCGAGGCCACGGCCTCCGAGGCGGGGGCCGATGCCGCCACCGACGCCCCGAAGCGTCGGACGACCCGGGCATCGACCGCGAAGGCGGCGCCCGAGGCGTCCGCGCCCGAGGCGTCCGCGACCGAGGCATCGCCGGAGGCGCCCGCCGCGTCGCCGAAGCGGCGCACGACGCGGAAGGCCGCGACGGCATCCGAGCCGTCCGCGCTGGCGTCTGCTCCCGCCGAGGCGGCCGCGGAGACGCCCAAGCGGCGCACGACGCGGAAGGCCGCGACGGCCGACGCGGCGGCTCCGGCCGACGCGGCGGCTCCGGCCGCGGCGACCGACGCCGGTGCGGACGCCGCGCCCAAGCGCCGGACGACGCGGAAGACGGCGACGACGCCGGCCGAGGGCTGAGCTCCGCGCCGATCGAGACGCGCGTGGACGGCTTCCGGACCGTCGGCCAGCCGGCCGCTGCCGGCGCCGTCCGCGCGATGCTCGGATCACGGGTTCCGCACGCTCTGCTGCTCGTCGGTCCGCCCGCGGTCGGCAAGCACACCCTCGCGCTCGACCTTGCCGCGGGGTTGCTGTGCACCGGGGCAACCGGCGACGCCCGGCCGTGCCGCGACTGTCGCGGTTGCCGGATGGTGGAGCACGGCAACCATCCCGACCTGCACCTCCTGGCCCCGTCGGGGCCCGGCAACCAGATCCGGATCGGCGAGGACCAGCACCCGGAGCCGGGCACGGTGCGCCGCCTCACCGTCGACCTCGCGCTGCTGCCCGTCGAGGGTGGTGAGCGCGTCGCCGTGGTCCGCGACGCCCAGCGGATGAACGACGTGGCGCAGTCCGCGCTGCTCAAGACGCTCGAGGAGCCGCCGCCCGCGACGACACTGATCCTGTGCGCGGACGACGAGGAGCTCTTGCTGCCCACGATCCGCTCGCGCTGCGCGCGGGTTCGGCTCGGGACGGTGAACGCGCGCGACGTGGAGCGCCTGCTCGCGGACCTCGAGCTCGCCGACGCGCCGACCGCGGCCCGGCTCGCGCGTCTCGCCGGCGGGCGCCCGGGTCTGGCGGTCGCGTACGCCCGCTCCCCGGATGCCGAGCGGCTTCGCGGCGAGCTCGTCCGGTCGCTGCTGGACCTGCTGGCGCGGTCCCGCGCGGATCGGCTCGTCGCGGCACGCGACCTGCAGGCAACCGCGATGGCGCTCGTCTCGGCGCTCGAGCCGCCCGCCACGACGCCCGTCGAGGGCGCGCGCCGACGGGGACGAGGCGCGGCCGCTTCGGCGCCCGCGGCGACCGGACCCGCAGGCGGGCCGGGGACCGACGGCAGCGAGCCCGCCGGCGACGACGCGTCGTCCTCCGATGCCGCCGGCGGGGCGAAGGCGAGCGCCGCCGAGCGGCGACGCGCGATCGCCGTGCTGCTCGACCTGTGGCGCGACGTCGCTCGCGACCTCGAGTGCGTGTCGCGCGCCGCCACCGCGTCCGTCCGCGACGTCGCGCTGCTCGACGACCTGGAGGCGTCGGCGGCATGGCTGGCGCCGGGTGCGGCGGCCGACGCCCTCGCGCGGCTCGTGAGGGCGGGCGAGCTGCTCGACGTCAACGCGACCCCGGAGCTGCTCCTCGACGTGCTGCTCGTCCGCTGGCCGCGGGCCGGCGTGGCGGCGTGACGACGGAGGGCGGCGGACCCGCCCCGGCCAGGCTCGACGCGATCGTGCGCGGCAGGGTCCAGGGGGTCGGCTTCCGGTACTTCGCCCTGCGGGAGGCGCGCAGCCTGGGCCTCTCGGGCTGGGTCGCGAACGAATCGGACGGCTCGGTCCACGTCGTCGCCGAGGGTCCCCGAGACGCCCTCGAGGCGCTCGTCCCGCGACTCGAGGCGGGTCCGCCCGCGGGGTGGGTCGACGGCGTCACGACGCGCTGGGAGCCGGCACGCGGGATCGGCGGCGGGTTCCGGATCGAGAGCGGCGGCCACCGCGGCGACTGAACGCCGCGCCGCCGCGTCAGGTCAGGCGCCGGGCCGGCCGACGACGAGCGTGCCGACCTCCGGGCCGGCCGGGATCGCGGACGGGTGGTACGGGCTGACCGCCACCGCCACGGACACGCCGGGCAGCGACGCCACCCGCGTGGCCTCGATGTCGAACACGAGGCCCGCCGATCCGCCCGGCAGCAGCACGAGGTCGCCCGGACGGGCCCGATCGCCGGCCCACGCCCCACGCGATCCGTCGAACGCGACCAGCTCCGCGTCCTCGGGGGGCGGCGGGTCGACGGGCGCGGCCCCGTCGCGGGTTCCGACGACGAGCCGGAGCCCCGATCGCTCCAGAAGCGTCGCTGCGTGCGCGGCGATCCGCGCCTGGGCGATCCCGTTGCCCGTCAGGTCACGCCGGCGC
>JAICUI010000032.1 GCA_025935925.1 Chloroflexota bacterium | reverse complement strand
GCCTTCGGGATCTGGGCGTCGGCGACGTCCGCGCTCAGCCTCGTGGGGCCGCTCGTCGGCGGGCTCCTCGTCGACACGGCCAGCTGGCGGATCGCGTTCCTGATCAACGTGCCCCTCGTCATCGTCGCGCTGTTCGCGACGATCCGGCACATGCCCGAGACGAGGGCCGAGGGGGCGTCCGGCCGGTTCGACTGGCTCGGGGCGGCCGTCGCGTTCGTGGCCGTGGGCGGCCTCGCGTTCGGCGCCATCCGCGGCGAGCAGAAGCAGTGGCAGGACACGATCGCGTGGGCCTCGCTCCTCGTCGGCGCGATCGCGCTCGTCGCGTTCCCGATCCTCATGGCCCGCCGGCCGAATCCGCTCGTGCCGCTGGACCTGTTCCGGCGCCGGCGGTTCGCGACGATCAACCTCTCGACGCTCCTGATCTACGGGGCGCTGTACACGATCGCCCTGTTCCAGGGGCTGTTCCTCCAGAACACGATCGGCTACTCGGCGACCGCGGCCGGGGTCATCGGCATCCCGACGGGGATCCTGCTGACGGTGCTCTCGGCGCGGGTCGGCACC
This sequence comes from Chloroflexota bacterium, assembly GCA_025935925.1. Lineage (GTDB taxonomy): Bacteria > Chloroflexota > Limnocylindria > Limnocylindrales > CSP1-4 > CAIXZV01. Next base: position 36,745 of record JAICUI010000032.1, on the reverse strand, counting down.
GCGGCCGGTCGGATCGGCGCGCGGCCGTTCCTGATCGTCGGTCCCGCGCTCATGGCGCTCGGGCTGTTCTGGTTCGCCCGCATGCCGGCCACGACCGAGCCGTGGCGGCTCGCGCCCGGTGACCCGGCGTCGTGGCTCCCGCCCGCGTCGGTAATCGTCGACGTCCTCCCGTACGTCCTGCTGTTCGGGGTCGGGATCTCGCTCGTCGTCGCGCCGCTCACGACGACGCTGATGACGTCCGTGCCGGTCGCGAACGCCGGGCTCGCGTCGGCGATCAACAACGCGATCAGCCGCATCGGCCAGCCGCTGCTGTCCGCGGTGATCTTCGTGGTCGTCTCCGGCTCGTTCTACGCCGCGATCACGACCGCCGTTCCGTCGTTCAACGCCGACGATCCGGCGCAACGCGCAATCGTCCAGCCGCTCAACCCGCCACACGCGGCCGCGTCGCCGGAGCTCGTCGCGGCCTCGAAGGAGGCCTCGGTCGACGCGCTCCACCTCGCCGCCATCGTGTGCGGCGTCCTGCTGCTCGGCGGCGCCGCCGCGAACGCCGTCGGGCTCCGTCCCCGGCCGGGCGAGGACGAGGCCGAATCGACGACAACCTCGGCGCCCGGGCCGGCCGACGCACCCGGGATCGGCTGAGGTGGCGGCAGCGTCGGACGACGCCAGCGGAGCGCCTGCGGCCCGCTCGCGCGACTGGGACGGCGCGACGTACGACCGCATCGCGGACCCGATGACCCGCTGGGGCGCCGACGTCCTCGACCGGCTGCCGCTTCGCGGCGACGAGACCGTGCTGGACGCCGGTTGCGGGTCGGGCCGCGTGACCGAGCGGCTCCTCGAGCAGCTGCCGGGCGGGCAGGTCGCCGCGGTCGACGCGTCCCCGTCGATGGTCGAGGCGGCCGGGCGGCGCCTCGCGCCGTACGGCGACCGCGTCCGGCTCGTCGTTGCGGACCTGGGCCGGCCGCTGCCGCTGCCGGATGCGTCCGTCGACGCGGTGCTCTCGACCGCGACCTTCCACTGGGTACCCGATCACGAGGCGCTGTTCTCGAACCTTGCCGCAGTGCTCGTCCCGGGCGGGCGGCTCGTCGCGCAATGCGGCGGCGCCGGGAACATCGCCCGGGTCCGCGACGCGATCCGCGCCGCCGGCGATCCGTGGTCCGGCCCGTGGACCTTCGCGACGCCGGACGAGACACGCGCCAGGCTCGAGCGGTCCGGATTCCGCGACGTCGACGTGTGGCTGCACGACGAGCCGACGCGGATCGACCCCGGCGAGCCCCTCCGCGAGTACCTCAGGACGGTGGTCCTCGGCGCCCACCTCGATCGCCGGTCGGCGGATGCGAGGGCGTCATTCGTCGACGCCGTCGCGGCGCGACTGCCGGACGGGGTGATCGACTACGTGCGGCTGAACATCGTGGCGACGCGGGGCTGACGCCGGTCAGCGGCTGACGCCGGTCAGCGGTTGACGCCGGTCAGCGGTTGACCCGGAACGGCTCGCCGTGGCCCGGGATCACGACGTCGGCGACGGCAAGGACCCGCTCGCGATGGCGGTCGATCTGCGCCTGGTCCCACGCGAGCGGATCCTCCGCCGGCGTCCGATCACCGCGCCACCACAGGTGGGTCATCGCGTAGACGGCGTCGTCCGCCTCGACGATGAGCGTCATGTCCTCCTCGGTGTGGCCGGGCGTCAGCCACAGCTGCGACCGCGGCGCGACGCGGTACCCGTCGCCGTCGTGGTCCAGCCACTGGTCGCCGACGTAGCGCGCCCAGAAGTCGACGACCTCGGCGTTCGGGAAGAGCGCCACGTTGATCGTGTGGTCCGGGTGATGATGCGACAGCGTGACATGGGTCACCGCCTCGGCCGCCACGCCCAGCGCCGCCAGCGGGTCGAGGATCCGCGACCGGTCCGCGACCATGCCGGGATCGACGACGATCAGCGCGTCGCCGTCGCGGACCAGCACGACGCTCGACGCGACGCGGTCGCCGGCGTACCCGGCGTGGAGCAGGTGGACGCTCGTCATGGCCGGGAGCCTACTCCGCGGCCGCCCGCCACGGGCCCGGATGCAGGAGGCGCAACCCGAGCCCGCGGGCTGGACGGCCCTGCGACACTCGCGGCCATGTCGAACCTTGCCGCCGACCTCGTCCTGACCGGGGGACGGATCTTCACCGCCGATGCCGCCAAGACGTGGGCGCAGGCGCTCGCCGTGCGCGACGGCCGGATCGTGGCCGTGGGCGGCGACCGCGACGTCCGGCCGCTCGCCGGGCCGTCGACCCGGGTGATCGAGCTCCGCGGCCGCACGGTCACGCCGGGCTTCGGCGACAGCCACGTGCACCCGCCCAGCGCCGGGATCACCCGGCTCCAGTGCGACCTCCACGACGTCCGCGGCCGCGACGGCTACCTCGAGGCGATCGCCCGGTACGTCGACGCGCATCCGGATGTCGAGTGGGTCGAGGGCGGCGGCTGGTCGCTCGCCGACTTTCCGGGCGGCAACCCGCGCCGCGAGGACCTCGACCGGATCGTCCCCGATCGCCCGGTCTTCCTGTCCAATCGCGACGGCCACGACGCCTGGGTCAACACGGCGGCCCTCGAGCGGGCCGGCATCCGCAAGGACACCGCGGACCCGGCCGACGGGCGGATCGAGCGCGACGAGGACGGGACGCCGAGCGGCGCGCTCCACGAGGGCGCGGCCGACCTCGTCGAGCGCCTGATCCCACCGCCGTCGGCCGACGACTACCGGAAGGCGATCCTCGAGAGCCAGCGCTACCTGCACTCGCTCGGCATCACGAACTGGCAGGACGCGTGGGTCACGCCCGAGACGGAGCCCGCCTACCGGGCGCTCGGCGAGTCCGGCGAGCTCACCGCGCGCGTCGTCGGCGCCCTGTGGTGGGAGCGCGAGCAGGGGCTGGACCAGATCGACGAGCTGGTCGCGCGCCGCGATCGCGGGCCGGCCGGCCGGTACTCACCGACCAGCGTGAAGCTCATGTGCGACGGCATCGTCGAGAACTTCACCGCGTCGATGACCGAGGCGTACTTCGACGGCCAGGGCAACCGCACGGAGAACCGGGGCAAGGACTTCATCGACCCCGAGGTGCTCAAGCAGGCGGTGACGAAGCTCGACGCGCTCGGGTTCCAGCCGCACTTCCACGCGCTCGGCGACCGTGCCGTGCGCCAGGCGCTCGACGCGGTCGAGGCGGCGAGGACCGCCAACGGCTGGAGCGACACGCGACCGCACCTGGCGCACATCCAGGTGGTGCACCCGGACGACCTGCCGCGGTTCCGCCAGCTGGGCGCGCTCGCCAACGCGCAGCCGCTGTGGGCCGTGCTCGAGGAGCAGATGACGGAGCTGACGCTCCCGGTCCTCGGGCCTGTCGTGTCCGCGCGCCAGTACCCGTTCCGCTCGCTCCGGGCGCACGGCGCGACGCTCGTGATGGGCTCGGACTGGAGCGTCTCGACGCCCGACCCGTTCCTCGAGATGGAGGTCGCCGTGACGCGGATCTCGCCCGACCGCCGGGGTCACGCGGAATCGTTCCTGCCCGAGGAGCGCCTGGAGCTCGTCGACGCGCTGACGGCGTTCACCGCGGGCTCGGCCTACGCGCAGCACCTCGACCAGGCCGGCGTCCTGGCCCCGGGCCGGCTCGCGGACCTCGCGGTGCTGGATCGTGACCTGTTCGACCCGGGTGCGGGCGCGATCGGCGACACGACGGTCGTCGGCACGTTCGTCGAGGGCGAGAGCGTCTATGAGGCGCCCGGCCTCGGCGGCTGACGTCGACCGTCGTCGCGCGAAGGCGGTGCCGTCGGCCGGATGACGTAGCCCGATCGCGATCCCTCGTCCACTGGCCGCCCGTGGTTGCGGGAGGACACTCCTCGCAGCGGAACCGGAGCCCCGGTCCACCGCCCAGGGGAGAACCCGAATGAACGCCGTCGCGATCTACTACGTGAACCAGCACCTGAGCGACCTCCAGGAGGAGGCGCGGCAGGCGCGGCTCGCGGGCCCCGCGCAGCCCTCGCTCGTGCGCCGCATCCTCGCGGCGGTGCGGTCGGCCGTCGCGACGAGCACGGCCTCGCCGACGCCCGCCGCCGCCTGACACCGAACCCGGCCCTCGGCAGAATCCCGAGGCGGCTGCCACCACCGGGCCTCGCGCCCGGCGCCATCCAGGCAGGACACCCGCCAGACCGGCGGGTGTCTTCGCGTCCGGGCCGGCCGGATCCTTACCTCGCGAGGTCCTCGGGCACATCGATGTCGAGCAGCGTCTCGGCCTCGGGGTCGACGGCGCGCCACGTCGCCGACGGGACGACGACCGCGGGGAGGGCGTCGAGCAGCGCGCGCAGGCTCCGTCGATCCTCGCCGAGGAGCCGGCGAGCGGCCGCGAGCACGACCGACGGACGCACCGCGAGCGGAAGCGTGGCGACGGGGTCCGCCTCGAGGTGGGCGGCGGCCACGTCGTCGTCGTCCTCGATGGCCGCGACGAGCAGCCCGAGGACCGGCGGCCGGACGCGCGGCATGTCGCCTGCGAGCACGAGGGCGGTGCCCCGGTCGTGGAGGGCGCCGAGCCCGGTCACGACGCCCGCCAGCGGCCCGGCGTGGGCGATCGGGTCTCGCGCGACCCGGGCGCCGTGGATCCCCGGGTCGGGATCGTCCGGCCCGAGCACCACGAGCACCTCGCCGGCGACCGCGCGCGCCACGGCGACTGACCTCGCGAGCACCGTCTGGCCGTCCAGCTGCGCCGCGAGCTTGTCGCCGCCGAACCGGGTCGACGCGCCGCCCGCGAGCACGATCGCCGCCGGCGTCATGCGTCCGCCTTTGGATCGGCATCCGGCACCGGCACCGGCCCCGCCCGCATCCGCGCCACGGCCCGCGGCCCGAGGACGTGTCCGGCATCCGTGCGGCGGAGGAGTCCGCGGCGGTCGAGGTCCTCGAGCACGACCATCACGTAGCGGCGGCTGCTCCCGGTCGCGTCCCGGAACGCCGCCGGCGTGAGCGGCCCGACGGCGGCCATCGCCAGGGCGCGCTTGACGAGCTCGCGGTAGGTCGACGCGGACCACGCGAGATCGTCCTCGAGGCGGACGATGCGGCCCGTGGTCTCGAGGGCGCGAACCCCGTCCACGCCGCAGCCGGCCGCTTGCGCCGCGGCGGCCAGCGGCGGTGGCGCGGCGACCGAGAGCGCCGCCTCGAGCCGGTCCATCGCCGCGACCGTCTCCGGCGGCAGTCCGGGCCGGCGCGCCGGGTTGCGCAGCCGGTCACCGTCCCGTGCCAGCGCCCCGCCGTCCACGAGGGCGGCGATGATGTCGCGGGCGACGTGGTCCGCGGCCTCCCGGCCGAGCGTGACGCGGCGGCGCGCGGCGAGCGCGAGCTCGGCGCGGGCATCGGCCATCGGCAGGCCGGCGGACGCGGCGTCGGCCTCGTGATGGTCTGTGACGAGCCCGATCGCGACGCCGCGGAGCGCCGCCGCGACGTCGTCGGCGAGCCGCCATCGCGGCCCATGGAGCACGGCGCCGTGCAGGTCCAGCCGGGCGGCATCCGCCGCTGCGGCGTCGCCCGCGGCGACGGCGTCGGCCAGCGCGATCGCTCGCTCCGGCGTGAGCCGGCGGCGCGACACGCCGCGCGGCGGCCACGGGTCGAGGACGACGCCGCCGGCCGCGGTGGCGGCCGGCGACGGGTCGCGCAGCGCGAACGGATCGCCGATCGCCGCGGCGATCTCGGCGTCCAGCCTCAGGATCGCGAGGGCAGCACCGCCCGGCAGGTCGATCGACTCCCGGGGACCACGCACGACGAACCCGCCGGCCCGGGCAGTCCCCGCGTGCAGCCGGAGGCGGGCGCGATCCACCGGGATCCCGCGCCGCGCCGCGGAACCGAGCCCGGCCGGCGCGCGAAGCGCGACGAGGAGCCGGGAGGTCGAGACCACCCGCGCGTCCGCGGTGAGCACGGACCCCCGCGCCGGCAGGCCATCGGTCCCGGCGAGGAGGAGCGCCGCCCGGCCGGCATCGACCGCGTCGACCCGCGAGCCGCGGGCCTGGACTTCCCGGACGCGGACGGCCGCCCCGCCGGGAACCAGCCGCAGCGAGGCGCCCGCGCGGACGGGGCCGCCGCGAAGGCTGCCGGTGACCACGGTGCCGCGGCCCTTCACCGTGAAGGCGCGGTCGACGGCGAGCCGCGCGCCGCCCGTCCCGGTCTCCCCGGACCTCGCCGAGACGCGGCCGGCGAGGACCTCGAGCGCGCCGACCAGCTCGGGGAGTCCGGCCCGGGTGACACCGCTGACGACGACGACCGGCGACCCGGCGAGCGTCGTCCGCGCCACGAGCCCGCGCGCGTCGTCGGCCACCGCGGCGGCTCGCTCCGCCGGGACGACGTCGGCCTTCGTGATCGCCACGATCCCGTCGCGGATCCCGATCGCGTCGAGGAGCTCCAGGTGCTCGAGCGTCTGGGCGCTCGGCCCGTCGTCCGCGGCGACGACCAGCATCACGGCGTCGATCTCGCCGGCCCCAACGAGCATGTTGCCCACCAGCCGGTCGTGGCCCGGCACGTCGACGAAATCGACGATCGCGCCCGACGGCAGGGCCAGGTGCGCGTACCCGACGTCGATCGTCATTCCGCGGCGGCGCTCCTCGGGGAGCCGGTCGGCGTCGATCCCCGTCAGCGCCCGGAGCAGCGTCGTCTTGCCGTGATCGATGTGGCCGGCGGTGCCGACGACGATGCTCACGCGCCGCCGCGGAGCCCGTGGATCGCGGCGGCGACGGTGGCGTCGTCGAACGGGCGGACGGTGCGGAGGTCGAACCGGAGCTCGTCGTCCGCCACGACGGCGAGGATGCGCGGCGGGTTGGTGCGAAGGGCGGCCGCCGCCCGCGCGGGCCTCGGAACGCGGACGGCGACGCCCGCCGACGCGAGGACCTGTCCCGGCAGCGAGCCTCCGCCGATCGGCGACTCGAGGTCGACGACGCGGACGCTCGCGCCGCCTTCGCTCCCGGCTGACGCGGCCATCGACTCGGCGCGCGCTCGGAGCGCCCCCACGGGCTCCGCGATCTGCTGCCAGACCGGGATCTCGGTCAGCGCGCGACCGGCTCGGTAGAGGCCGAGCGTCGTCGCGACCCCGGCGAGGATCGCCTTGTCCGGCCGGACCGCCCGCGCGAGCGGATCGCGGCGCATCCGATCCACCAGGTCCGTCCGTCCCGCCACGATCCCCGCCTGCGGCCCGCCGACGAGCTTGTCGCCGCTGAACAGCACGATGTCGGCGCCGGACGCGAGCCGCTCGCGGGGCATCGGCTCGTGGACGAGCCCGAAGGCCGCCGTGTCCAGCAGCGCCCCCGATCCGAGGTCGTCCACGACGATCGCGCCGTGCCGATGGGCGATCGCGGCGACCTCGGCGAGGTCCGCGGACTCGGTGAACCCGTGCATCGAGAAGTTCGACGGGTGCACGCGCAGGACGACCCTCGCCCGTCCGTCCGCGAGCGCCTCCGCGAAGTCGGCGCCGCGCGTGCGGTTCGTCGTCCCGACCTCGATCAGCCGGGCACCGGCCCGTGCGACGACGTCGGGGATCCGCACCCCGCCGCCAATCTCCACGAGCTCGCCGCGCGACACGACGACGGCGCCGCGACGACCCGCGAGGCCCACCGCGAGCAGGAGCGCGGCCGCGTTGTTCGTCGCGACGAGCCCGGCGTCGGCGCCGGTGACCGCACGGATCGCCTCCTCGACCGCGGCGAATCGGGCCCCCCGCCGCCCGGTCTCGGGATCGAGCTCGAGGTAGCCGTAGCCCGTGGCGGCCGCGGCAGCCGCCCGGATCGCGGCGGCGGGCCACGGCGCACGCCCCAGGTTGGTGTGCAGGATGACGCCCGTCGCGTTGATCACGCGCGGCGGCAGCACGAGCTCGGGATCGAGCAGGTCGTCGATCCGGGCGATGGCCGCGTCGGCAAGGTCCCGCTCGGCCAGTGGCGGCGCGCCCGAACGCAGCCGCTCGCGCTCCTCGGCGATCACCTCTCGCACGACGACCGCCAGCGCCGCGGCGTCCGTCGACGGGTGCAGGTCGGCGCGGAGGATCGCAAGGATCCGCTCGACGCTCGGCGGATGCGGCGCCACGCTGCTCATCCCGGGGAGCCTACCCCGCGGTCCGCGTGACGGAGCGCCGCCCGCCGCGCCGAAACCCGGCGCGGAGTCGCCGCCTCACGGTGACGCCAGGGATCGTCGGTTTGCCGCGAGCGCCGTCGGCCTCCCGCGCCAGCCGTCCGTTTGCCGCGAGCGCCGTCGGCCTCCCGCGCCAGCCGTCCGTTTGCCGCGGGCGCCGGGAGCACCCGATCCTGCGCCCCCACCAGCCGAGCAGGCGCTCCGGGCGCCCATCGGGACCCGCGTGACGCCGATTCGGGGCCCATCCGGGCGTTCGGGGCTCCGGATCACCGTCGTGCGTCGCGGAATCGGGCGCCCGTAGCGCCATGCGCAACCGGGCCTCGCGAGTCGTGTGGCGGGAGCGCATGGGAGTCGAACCCACCGCGCGACGCCGGGCGCCGCGCCACCGGTTTTGAAGACCGGGAGACCCACCGGGACCCCTCCGCTCCCGGGTGGATGGTAGCCGCGCTCACCCGGCTCCCAGCCCCGTCTCGGGCATCGTCGCGGCTCAGCCGTGCAGGGAGCCGTCCTCCACCTCGCCGCCGATGGCGACGTACGTGCCGCGAAAGGTCGCGACGAGGCGGCCGCCACTCGACACCGTCGCCTCGAGCGCGATCCGTGCCCTGCCGTGCCGCGCGAGCGTCCGATCGAATCGCTCCCAGGCGGCCTCGTCGTCGAGCCGGCACGTCGCGGTGAACGGGCTGCGGATCGGCAGCAGGTAGTCGGTTTCGGCTCGCTGGATCACGACCCGCGACGGGCGGTCGGCGACGCGCAGATGGGCGAGCGTCCAGGCCGCGAGGATCGCGACCGACGCGATGCTGCCGCCGAACACGGTGCTGCGGTGGTTGACGTTGGGCACGAGCGGCGCGCTGAGCGCGACCTCGACCGGGCTCGCCAGCGTCACCGCGATGCCCATCGCGGACGAGATCGGGATGTGCTCGTGGAGATACGCCTCGACGGCGGCGCGATCGATCGAGTCGACGACCATGCGCCGGATGCTACGGGCGCGGCCTGCTCGAGGGGTCGCAGGTCGATGCGGCCCTGCATGCGCGGCGCCTACGCAGCCGGCGAGATCCTCGTCCGCTCGCTCGTCGCCGGCTCCTCGTCCCACGACTGGTGCGGCCCGCGGAGCAGCGACACGCCCGCGCCGATCAGGCTCACGACCCCGCCCGCGAAGAACGCGATGTGCAGCGCCTCGATGAACGGGTCGAGGTTGATGCCCTCGGCGCCCACCTGGGTCCCCGAGAAGATCGAGAGCAGCACCTTCGGGTCCATCGCGCTCGTGACGAGCCCGATCGAGAGCGCGATCGAGATCACGAACCCGCTGTTGGTCAGCATCATCCGCGTCCCGGCGCCCGCGCCGCGCTGCTGCGGCGGGACTACGCCCATGACCGCGGACGCGTTCGGGGAGGCGAACAGGCCGGAGCCCGCGCCGATGACCAGCTGCCAGAAGGCGAGCACCGCGTAGGGGGTGTCGACGGTCAGCGTGGTCAGACCGAACAGGCCGACCGCCGTGACGACCATGCCGGCCGTCGCCAGCAGCCGCGACCCGAAGCGATCCGCGAGCGCGCCGCTGATCGGCGACAGGACGAGCAGCCCCACGGCGAGCGGCGCCAGCAGCAGCCCGGCGGTCACCGGATCGTCGCCCTTCGCGCCCTGGAGGTAGAACACCAGCAGGAACAGGACCCCGTTGCGCGCGATGCCGTTGAGCAGGCTCGTGAGGTTCCCCATCGCGAACAGCCGGATGCGGAACAGCGACAGGTCGAGCAGCGGCGCGTCGACATGGGATTCGACCCACAGGAAGGCCGGCAGCGCGACGGCGAAGGCGACGAAGCCGCCGAGGACCCACGCCGTCGTCCAGCCGTAGAGGCCGCCGAAGGCGAGCGAGATCATGAGGCCGAGCAGGCCGATCAGGTACAGCGCCGAGCCGACGAGGTCGAACGACTTCCGCCCGGTCGGCGCGGACAGCTCGCGCAGCAGGAGCGCGGCGAGGATCGCGCCGACGGCGCCGAACGGGACGTTGAACCAGAACACGGTGCGCCAGCCGAGGCCGGTCAGGAACCCGCCGAGGATCGGGCCGAGCATCAGCCCGGCGCCCACGACCATCGCGTTGATCCCGAGCGCGCGACCGAGCTCCTGGCGCGGGAAGGCGTCGGTCACGAGCGCGGTCGACGTCGCCATGATCAGCGCCCCGCCGGCGCCCTGGACCACCCGGCCGGCGACGAGCAGCTCGGCCGTCGGAGCGACGGCGCAGAACAGCGAGGCGACGGTGAAGACCGCAAGGCCCGCCGCGAACGTCCGCGCACGGCCCACCATGTCGGCGAGGCGCCCCGCGTTGAGGACCAGCACGGTGGCGACGAGCGTGTACCCGACGACGATCCAGAGCAGCGCGAACAGGTCGGTGTGGAGGTCGCGCAGGATGTCGGGCAGCGCGATGACGAGCGTCCCCGAGTTCAGGGCCGACAGCAGCGCGCCGAGGCTCGTGATGCCGAGGACGAGCCAGCGATAGTTGGCGGGAACGTCGGCGGCGGTGCGGGGCTGGGCGGACCGAGAACGGGTGCGCAGGCTCATGGGCAGGCGAACGAGTCTACCACCGAACCTTGACGTTTACGTCAATGTAAGACCCCAAGTGCGGCGCCCGGACGGCGCCCGTATGATCCCGGCGTGGCCATCGACCTCGAGCCGCCCATCCGCCTCACGGACCTCACGGACTGCGGGGGCTGCGCCGCGAAGCTCGGCGCGGAGCTGCTTGCGGACGCGCTCGCGGGGCTCGGCGCGGGCGAGCCGGCGCCGAAAGAGCTGATCGCCGGGCTCGAACCGCCCGATGACGCCGCCGCGTACCTGGTCGCGCCGGATCTCGCGGTGATCGGGACGCTCGACTTCTTCCCGCCGCTCGTCGACGACCCGGTCGCGTACGGCGAGATCGCCGCCGCGAACGCGCTCTCCGACGTGTTCGCCATGGGCGGCCGGGTGCTGTTCGCGTTGTCGATCGCCGCATTTCCGGAGGCGTTTCCAAAGGCGGCGCTCGCCGCCGTGTTCGAGGCCGCGGCGGCGAAGGTCCGCGAGGCGGGCGGGATCCTCGCGGGCGGCCACACGATCCGCGACCCGGAGCCGAAGTACGGGCTCGCGGTCGTCGGAGCCGCGCACCCCGACCGGCTGTTCCGCAAGGGCGGCGCTCGACCCGGCGACGTGCTCCTGCTCACGAAGCGCCTCGGGACCGGGCTCCTCGTCAGCGGCCGGCGACAGGGCCGAACGGCCGACGCGGACCTCGACGCCGCCGTCGCCCAGATGCGGACGCTGAACCGGGCCGCGTCGGAGGTGCTGGCGCGGCACGGCGTCCGGGGGGCGACCGACGTCACCGGGTTTGGCCTCCTGGGGCACGGGCTCGAGATGGCGCGGGCGTCGAACGCGCGGCTCGTGTTCGAGGCGGCCGCGCTGCCGGCGCTGGACGGGGCGCTCGAGCTTGCGCGCGCGGGCGTCGAGACCGGCGGCGCCGCCCACAACCGCAGGTTCACGCGCCCGGCGCTCGCGGTGAGCGACGGCGTCGCGCCGGAGCTCGTCACGCTCGCCCACGACCCGCAGACGTCCGGCGGCCTCCTCGCCGCGATCCCGGCGCGTGACGTCGACGGCGTCGAGGCGGACCTCGCGGCGGCGGGCGTCGGCAGCTGGCGCGTCGGGTGCATGGAGGCCGCCGAGCCGGGCGTCGCGCTCGCGTGACGTTCGCGCGCACGATCTGGTGGGAGGACGACTCCCCCGCGGCCGCCGTCGTCGTCATCGACCAGCGGAAGCTGCCCCACGAGGCGACGACCGCCCGCTGGACCACGGTCGAGGCCGCGGCCGAGGGCATCCGCTCGATGGAGGTGCGTGGCGCCCCGCTCATCGGCGTGGCGGCGGCGTACGGCATGGCGCTCGCGATGCGCGACGACCCGTCGGATGCCTCGCTCGCGCCGGCCGGGTCGGTGCTCGCCCAGGCGCGGCCGACGGCCGTGAACCTGCGCTGGGCCGTGGATCGGGTCACCGAGGCGCTCGCGTCAGTCGCCGTCGAGCGTCGCTCCGCCGAGGCGCGCCGCCTGGCCGACGGGATGGCGGACGAGGATGTCGACGCATGCCGGCGCATCGGCGAGGCCGGCCTCGAGGTCCTTCGCGACCTCCACGCGCGGACGGGCCGGCCGGTCCAGGTCCTGACCCACTGCAACGCGGGGTGGCTTGCCTGCGTCGAGCTCGGCACGGCGCTGTCGCCCGTGTATCTCGCGCACGCCGAGGGACTCCCGGTCCACGTCTGGGTCTCGGAGACCCGGCCGAGGAACCAGGGGGCGAGCCTCACGACCTGGGAGCTCGCCCAGGGCGGGGTGCCGCACACGCTGGTGGTCGACAACGCGGCCGGTCACCTGCTGCGGAGCGGCGAGGTTGACGTCGTCATCACGGGCGCGGATCGCATCGCGGCGAACGGGGACGTCGCCAACAAGGTCGGGACCTACCTGAAGGCGGTCGCGGCACGCGATGCGGGCGTGCCGTTCCTGGTGGCGGCGCCGGCGTCGACGTTCGACCCGGCGTGCCCGGACGGCGACGCGATCCCGATCGAGGAGCGCGGCGAGGACGAGGTCCTGCTCGTGAACGGGGGACCGATCGCGCCGGCCGGAAGCCGGGCGCGCAACTGGGCGTTCGACGTGACGCCCGCCCGGCTCGTCGACGGCTACCTCACCGACCGCGGGCATCTGGCGCCCGGCCGGCTCGAGCCCGTGCTGCGGTGACGGCGGCGATGGACGAGCGGGCGGCGCGGATCGCGCTGGTCGAGATGGCGCGCCGGCTCGACGCCGACGGGCTGAACCACAACGCGACGGGCAACCTCAGCGTCCGGATCGAGGGTGGGGTCCTCGTGACGCCGACCGGCATCCCGGCAGCGGCGCTCGACCCGGACGATGGCGTGGTCCTGCTGCAGGATGGGACGCCGCGCGAGGGCGGTGGCCGCCTGCCGACCAGCGAGTGGCGGCTGCATGTGGCGCAATACCGGCGGCCCGGCGTCGGGGCCGTGGTCCACACGCACTCGCTCGAGGCCACCGCGGCCGCGGCGGTGGGACAGCCCGTGCCGGCGGTCCACTACCTGGTCGCGGCGTTCGGTGGCGTCGTGCTCCCGGTGGCGCCCTACGCCACGTACGGGTCCATCGAGCTGGCGGATGCCGTCGCGGCGACCTTGAGCGACCGGTACCGGGCGTGTCTCATGGCCAGCCACGGCGCCGTGGCGGTCGGTCCGACGCTCGCCGCGGCGGCCGCGCGGGCCCGCGACGTCGAGTGGCTGTGCGGCGTGTGGCGCCGGGCGCGGGCGCTCGGCGAGCCCGTGATCCTCGACGACGCGGAGCTGGAGCGGGTCCGCGAGCAGCTCGCGTCGTACGGCCAGCCGCGCTGATCCCGCGACCCAGCGTCGCTGCGACCGGGCGCAACGGCCCGCGTTCGGCCGGCTCGCGCTCCTCCGGCCTCCAGTGCGCGACGGTGCGTCGCGGATTCGCGCTCAACAGGGCTCGACCGCACGTCCCGGGCTTGGTTGCGCCGCCCGTCAGCGACTCACGGTCGCGAGGGCAACGGTCTCGCCCAGGGGCACGCGAGGACTACACTCGCCCGGTCGGACCCTCCAGCAACGAGGTACGCGAGTGCCGAGGGAGTACGTCCGCCTCACCACGCCGCTCGTCCGCGACGGCGACCGCTCGACTGGTGTCCTCCGACCCGCGACGTGGGACGAGGCGCTCGACCGGGTGGCCGCCGGGCTGAGGGCGGCAGGCGAGGCGCACGGCTCGAGGACGTTCGGGATCTTCAGCTGCAGCAAGTCGACCAACGAGGTCAACTTCGCGGCCCAGAAGCTCGCCCGGGGCGTCCTCGGCAGCAACAACATCGACAGCTGCAACCGCACCTGACACGCCCCCTCTGTCGCCGGTCTGGCGACCGTGTTCGGCGCTGGTGGCGGAACCAGCTCATACCAGGAAGCTGAGGAGACGGACCTCGTCCTCCTGTGGGGCTCGAACGCCCGGGAGACGCACCCGATCTTCTTCCACCACCTCCTGAAGGGGGTGCGCCGGGGTGCGCGCCTCGTCGCGATCGACCCGCGTCGGACCTCGTCGGCGCAGTGGGCCGACCTGTGGCTCGGCCTCGACGTGGGCTCCGACATCGCGCTGGCGAACGCGATGGGCCGGGTCATCATCGAGGAAGGCCTCGAGCATCGGGAGTTCATCGACCGAGCGACGTCGGGGTTCGACGCGTACCGGGCGTCGGTCCAGCCGTACACGCTCGAGTACGCCGAGCGCGAGACCGGCGTGCCGGCCGCGGCAATCCGTGAGGCGGCGATCGCGTACGCGAAGGCGGATCGCGCGATGATCTGCTGGACGCTCGGCATCACCGAGCACCACAACGCGGTCGACAACGTCCTCGCGCTGATCGACCTGGCCCTGCTGACCGGGCACGTCGGCCGGTACGGGAGCGGCATCAACCCGCTGCGCGGCCAGAACAACGTCCAGGGCGGCGGCGACATGGGCGCGCTGCCCGACCGGCTGCCGGGCTTCCAGCACGTCGAGCACGACGAGCCACGCTCGCGGTGCGACGACCTGTGGGGCGTCAAGGTCCCGCCGAAGCGCGGCTGGCACCTGTCGAGCATGTTCGACGCGATGGACCGTGGCGAGCTGACGGCGCTGTACGTGATCGGCGAGAACCCGATGCAGTCCGAGGCCGACCACCATCGGACCGCACGGCTCCTCGAGGGCCTCGACCTGCTCGTCGTCCAGGACATCTTCATGACCGCGACGGCCGAGATCGCCGACGTCGTGCTGCCCGCCTCCGCGTCGTGGGCCGAGAGCGAGGGCACCGTCACCAACAGCGAGCGGCGCGTCCAGCGCGTGCGCCGAGCGCTCACGCCGCCGGGCGACGCCCGCGACGACCTGTGGATCATCTTCGAGATCGCGAAGCGCATGGGCGCCGACTGGGGCGACGCCGATCCCGAGGCGGTGTGGAACGAGGTCCGGCTGCTGTCGCCCGTGCACGCGGGCATGAGCTATGCGCGGCTCGAGGCCGAGGGCGGGCTCCAGTGGCCGTGCTACGACGAGCAGCATCCGGGCGAGCTGTTCCTGCATTCGCGGCTCTGGGAGGACCCGGTGCCGGGGAACCGGGCGCCGTTCGTCGCGGTGGACCACGACCCGCCGGTGGACCGGCTGTCCGACGAGTTCCCGTTGCGGCTGACGACCGGCCGCCACCTGGACTCGTACAACACGGGGGTCCAGTCCGGTCGGTACCGCTACCCGCGGCGACGCGGCGAGACCGTCGACCTGTCGCCCGAGGACGTCGCGCGGCTGGCGCTCCGCGAGGGCGAGCGCGTGCGGGTCGTGTCGCGACGCGGGTCCGTCGAGGCGCCCGTGCGGGTGGATCCGGGGCTCCGCGAGGGCCTCGCGTTCATGACGCTGCACTTCCAGGACGAGGTGCCGACGAACGAGCTGACGATCGACGCCGTGGATCCGAAGTCGGGCACCGCGGAGTTCAAGGCGACGGCGATCCGCGTGGAGAAGCTCGGCGAGCGCGAGGCCGCGCCGGCGGGCTGATCGCGCTGCGCATCCCGGGCCGGGCTTGGGCCCCACCCGGGAGCTGGACTACCTGCGCCGGCCCGTGGCGACCCGCCCGGTGCCCGACGAACCCGCGCCGGCCTGCCCATCGCGCCCCACCCGGTCAACCCGCGCCGGCCCGCTCCGGCCCGGCCCTGACGCGCCCCGCCACGGTCACTCGACTGACGCCACCGCCAGCCCGGCCCTGACGCGCCCCGCCCCGCCGGATTACCCGCCCCGCTCGGCGACCGGACTACCCGCCCCGGGGCTGCCGGCCACCGGATACGCACGGAGTTCGTGCGATACGGTCGGGTTGCCGCGAGCTGCACCGGGTACGCGCCATGGTCGTGGTAACGGAGCTGCCGGCTGGATTCCGCACCAGATACGCACGTGGTTCGTCGTCGGTGCGAATCCGACTCGCACTTCGCGCCGAGTACGCACCTGGTTCGTACGTGGTGCGACCGAGTCGCCGCTCACGCTTGGGACGGTCGGGCCGCGCGGATTCGGGCCGTTGGAGGCTGACGGGAAGCCGAATACGACGACGGTGGCTCGTATCCGGTGGACCGGCGCGACGTGACGCGTGCGGCTCGTATCCGGTGGACCGGCGCGACGTGACGCGTGCGGCTCGCATCCGCCGGAACGGGGGCGACGTGACGCGTGCGGCTCGCATCCGGCGGAACGGGGGCGACGTGACGCGGGCGGCCCGTATCCGCCGGGAACCGGGGCGACGTGACGCGTGCGGCCCGTATCCGCCGGGAACCGGGGCGTCACCCGGCGGAACTGGCGGCCATCGCAGCCGGTCAGCCGCCGAGGAGCGGGCGCACCTCGATCGTCCCGAACTCGGCGACGGGATGATTGCCGGCGATCTCGACCGCCTCGTCGAAGCTGCCCGCCTCGATGAGGTCGAAGCCGCCCACGGCCTCCTTGGTCTCGACGAACGGGCCGTCGGTGACGTTGACCTTGCCCGCCCGCTTCCGGACGGACCGCGCGCGCCGCGGCGCCACGAGCTGGTCGCCGAGGATCCACGCGCCGCGTGCCCGCAGCTCGTTGAGCCACGGGAAGCCCTCGTCCTCTGCGTCGGCCGGGCTTCGCTCGGGCTCGGGCTGCGCGTTCTGGCGCTCGGCGTCCCAGCAGACCAGGAGCAGGTACTTCACCGTTCGATCCTCCGTTACGTGTCGATCAGGTTGACGGAGGAACGACGGTCGCGCGACCCCGCATTCGACAAATCGACGGCATTGCGCAGCACGGGTAGACCAGGCGGCTCGCGGTGCGCCGCGCAACGAGCCGCGGTGCGCGGCGCAACGAGCCGTGGCTCGAGCCCGACAACCCCGTCGCAACCATCCTGCGATGCCCTTGATCGTTCGCGGGGCGCCGGGAGCGTTGACGCCGGGCTCGTCGCGTCGGACGCTTCGCCCGTGTCCGGATCGCCCAGCCCGAGCATCCCCGCGCTCCTCGGCCGCGAGGGCCTGGTGCTGGCAGGCGTCGGCGTCGCCGGGATCGTCGTCACGTTCGCGCTGCGGCTGATCGGCGGCGCGGACACGGCCGTCTTCGTCGTCGCCGCGATCACGCTCGCCGGCCTCGCCGGGCTCGTCGGGCTCGGCACGGACCAGCTCGGCAGCCGATTCGGGCCCGGTGCGACCGGCGTCCTCCAGTCGGCGCTCGGCAACCTGCCCGAGCTGTTCATCTCGCTGTTCGCGCTCCGCGAAGGGCTGGTCGTCCTCACGCAGACCGCGCTGATCGGGTCGATCCTCGGCAACAGCCTGCTCGTCCTCGGCATCGCGTTCCTCGCCGGTGGCCTCAAGCACGGCACGCAGCGGTTCGACGCCGCGCCCGTGCGCACCATCGCCATCGTCCTCGTGCTCGCCGTTGCCGCCCTCGCCATCCCGACGGTGTCGACGTCGCCCGGCCAGTACGACCAGGGGCACGCCATCGACATCTCGGTGTTCGTGTCGCTGGTCCTGCTGGTGGTCTTCGTCGCATCGATCCCCTACTCGCTCCGCGGCGGCCGCGGCGCGTCCCTGGCCGAGATCAGCGTCGAGCGACCGTGGCCGATGTCGATGGCGGTCGCGGTCCTCGCGGCAGCCGCGATCGCCGCGGCCCTCGTGAGCGACTGGTTCGTCGAGGCGTTGCAGCCGGCGATGGCGTCGCTCGGGCTGTCGGAAGCGTTCGTCGGGCTCGTCGTCGTCGCGCTCGCCGGCAACGCCGTGGAGAACGTCACCGGCGTTCAGCAGGCGATGCGCAACCGGACCGACCTGTCGATCAGCCTCATCCAGAACTCGAGCCTCCAGGTCGCGATCGCGCTTACGCCGGTGCTCGTCCTCGCGAGCCTCGTCGTCTCACCGACGCCGATGACGCTCGTGCTGCCGCCGACGCTGCTCGTGGGCCTCGGGCTGACGGCGCTGCTCGGCGCGCTCGTGGTGTTCGACGGCGAATCCACGTGGCTCGAGGGACTGATGCTGCTCGGCCTGTACGTGATCATCGCGGCGTCCGTCTGGTACGGGCCGCCGATCCCGGCCTAGCGGCCCGAGCGCGGCCGCGTCACGAACACCCCCCAGCCGAGGTAGCGGCGGTCCCAGCGCAGGTACGTCCGCCGCTTGTCGTCGAGGAACCGCCGCATGTCGTCGTGCTCGGCGTGGTCCGGGTTGGCAGCCAGCCACGTGGCGATCGTCCGCCACTGCCGCGCCTCGTATCGATCCCAGTCGTCCGGGCTCGCGAGGACCATCTCGACCAGCTCCAGCCCGGCTTCGCCCAGCCGGTCCATCGTCGCCTCGAGCGAGACGAACTCGTCGGGCGCGAACCCGCGCTCGGTGACCGCGGCGGAGGGCGGCGGCTCGATCCAGTAAGGCTCACCGATCAGGATCCGGCCGCCGTTGCGGATCGCCGGTCGCAGGAGGTCGACGGTGCCGGCGATTCCGTTCCCGATCCACGTCGCGCCGATGCAGCACGCGACGTCGAACGACGGGGACTCCGCCACGAACGCCGCCGCGTCGCCGCGCACGAACGAGACGCGGTCCGAGACGCCGAGCTCGCGCGCCCGGGTGTCCGCGATCGGGACGAACACCTCGCTGATGTCGACGCCGATGCCGCCCGACCCGAACCACTCGGCCCAGCGGCAGAGCAGCTCGCCCTTGCCGGACGCCAGGTCGAGGACCCGATCGCCAGGCCCCACCTCCGCGGCCTCGCCCAGCAGCCGCAGCTTGCCCTCGCTGAACGGGTTGAGGATGCGGTGGTCCGCCTCGGAGATCTCGTGCCGGCGCAGGGTCATGTCGTGCCGGATGATGCCGCACCGAACGTGCGATCGGCCACGGCCTACACTGCGGGCGATGGACCTGCACGTCGTCGGCCCTGCCGCCACGCCGGACGAACGGGCGGCGGTCGACGCGGTCCTCGACCCCGAGATCGGCGTCGCGTCGGGGTGGACGGGCGGCGAGCGATCCCCCGGCGACGGCCACGTCGCGTATGGCGGCCACGGCGCGCGGTCGCGGCGGGACCTCCTCCTGCCGGCCCTCGAGGCGCTCCAGGGCAGCGCCGGCTGGGTCTCGCGCGGTGGCCTGAACCACGTGAGCCGGCGCCTGTCGGTGCCCCCCGCCGAGGTCTACGGCGTGGCGAGCTTCTACGCGCTGCTGCCGACGACGCCGCGACCGCCGACCGTCATCCACGCGTGCGACGACCTCGCGTGCCGGCTCGCCGGCGCCGAGGCGCTGTGCGCCGGGCTCGAGGCGGCGCTCGGCCCCGCGGGCGACGCCGACGACGGAGCCGACACGACCTGGCTCCGCAGCCCGTGCCTCGGGCAGTGCGAGCGCGCGCCGGCGGCGCTCGTGACGATCGCCGGCAGCGCACCGCGGGCGCGCGCCGTCGCGCCGGCGACCCACACGACCCTCCTCGACGCCGCAGCGACGCCCGGCGACAGCCCCGATCCGGATCCCGAGCGCGTCGCCACGCTCGTGCCGCAGACCGGCGACCCAGGCCTCCGGCTGCTCGCCCGCTGCGGCAGCGTCGATCCGACGTCGCTCGACGCGTACCGGGCGAGCGGCGGGTACGAGGCGCTCGCGAGGGCGCGCGCGATGGGACCCGGTGCCGTGATCGACGAGGTGACCGCGTCGGGACTCGTCGGCCGGGGCGGCGCCGCCTTCCCGACCGGCCGCAAGTGGGCAGCGGTGGCCGCGCAGCCCGCCACGCCCCACTGCCTCGTGTGCAACGCCGACGAGTCCGAGCCCGGCACCTTCAAGGACCGGGCGCTGCTCGAGGAGGACCCGTTCGCGATCATCGAGGCCATGACGATCGCCGGGTTCGCGACGGGCGCGGAGCTCGGCTACTGCTATCTGCGCGGCGAGTACCCGCTCGCGCGGGCGCGCCTCGAGAACGCGATCGCCCAGGCGAGGGCCGCGGGCCTCCTCGGCGGGGACGCGGGCTTCGACATCGAGCTGCGCATCGGCGCGGGCGCGTACATCGCCGGTGAGGAGACCGCGCTGTTCGAATCGATCGAGGGCGGACGCCCCGAGCCGCGCAACAAGCCGCCGTTCCCGGTCGAGTTCGGACTGTTCGGCAAGCCCACGACGGTCAACAACGTCGAGACCCTCGCCAATGTCCCGCTGCTCCTCCGGCTGGGCGCGGACGCGTACCGCGCGATCGGCACCGGCGGCGCGTCCACCGGCCCCAAGCTGTTCTGCGTCTCCGGCGACGTCGCCCGGCCGGGTGTCTACGAGACGCCGTTCGGCGCGACGCTGGGCGACGTCCTCGCGCTCGCGGGCGGGGTCCGAGACGACCGCCCGCTCCAGGCCGTGCTCCTGGGCGGCGCCGCGGGGGTGTTCGTCGGGCCCGACGCCGTCGGCCTCCCACTCACGTTCGAGGCGACGCGGGCCGCCGGGGCGACGGTCGGCTCGGGCGTCGTCCTCGTGTACGACGACACGGCGGACCTGCCAGACGCGCTGCACCGGATCGCCGCGTTCTTCCGCGACGAGTCGTGCGGCCAGTGCGTGCCCTGCCGTGTCGGGACGGTCCGCCAGGAGGAGCTGCTCGCGCGGCTCGCGGCGGGACGGCCGCTGGGGAGCCTGGACCAGGAGCTCGCGCTGTTCGCGGACCTCGCGCAGGGCATGCGCGACGCGTCGATCTGCGGCCTCGGGCAGACCGCGTCCTCCGCGATCGAGAGCGCCCTCCGGGCCGGCCTCGTCCGCTTCGCCGAGCCGGCCGAACCCGCGGGAGCGACCGCGTGACGGCCCAGCAGGACCTCGACCGGATCTTCCGCGAGCCGCCGGCCCGCCCGTCGCGCGTGCCGGAGGCGCCGCCGCCGCCGGCGCGCGAGGTCGTCGAGCTGACGATCGACGGGACGCCGGTCACGGTACCCGCCGGCTCGACGATCCTCGAGGCCGCCCGCGGGCTCGGCATCGACACGCCGACGCTGTGCTACGGCGAGACCCTCACGCCGGTCAACGTGTGCCGCGTGTGCGTCGTCGAGGTGGCCGGGGCCCGGGTGCTCGCGCCGGCGTGCTCGCGGAAGGTCGAGCCGGGCATGGACGTGCGGACCGACTCGGAGCGAGTGCGCCTCGCCCGGCGCATGGTGCTCGAGCTCCTGGGCTCGTCGGTCGAGGTCGACCTCGCCGGACCCGCGCTCCCCGACGGGTCCATCGCCGGCTACCTCGAGCGCTACGACGCGGACCCGACCCGGTTCGGCCCGCCCGCGGCCGCCGCGGCCGCCGGCGACCGCGACGCCCGGCAGCCCGGACACCACCACGCCCCCGCCGGCGACGCGCCGGCCGCGGCCACGGTCGATCAGCCGGTCAAGGTCGACAACGACCTGTACGTCCGGGACTACTCCCGCTGCATCCTCTGCTACAAGTGCGTCGAGGCGTGCGGGACGGACGCCCAGAACACGTTCGCGATCGCCGTCGCCGGCCGCGGCTTCGACGCCCGCATCTCGACCGAGTTCGCGGTCCCGCTCCCGGAATCCGCGTGCGTGTACTGCGGCAACTGCATCCAGGTGTGCCCGACGGGTGCGCTGATGTTCCGCTCCGAGCACGAGCTCCGCGAGGCGGGCGCCTGGGACGAGCCGAGCCAGACGGTCACGGACACGATCTGCCCGTACTGCGGCGTCGGCTGCACGCTGTCGCTCCACGTGCAGGACGAGCGCATCGTGAAGGTGATGTCCCCGCTCGACTCGGGCGTGACGCACGGGAACCTGTGCGTGAAGGGCCGCTTCGGCACGGAGTTCGTGCAGCTGCTGCCGAAGGGAACCAGGCTGCCGGGCGACCCGCCCGCCGCGTGACGGCGTCACACCGCCGCCGTCCCGGACGTTTCGCCCGCTGATGCGCTCGACCGTGCTCGCCGGCCTCGCGGCGTTCCTCGTCCTCGCCGTCGTCGCGCAGCAGGTCGTCCATGCGCAGAGCGGGCCGCTGCCGCTCGCGGGCGTGTTCGAGCTGCACCTGCTCGCGATCGCCGTGCTGCTGGCGGTCGGCGCGATCGCGGGCTCGCTGTACGCCGGACCGGCGGCGGCATGGACGCGGCTCGTCGCGCTCGCGGTGGTCGTCGTCGTCATCGTGCGGACGGGCGGCGAGGTCTGGTCACCCTCGGCGGCACCGCCCACGGGCGACACGATCACGGCGCTCTCGTGGAACCTCGAGATGGACTCGAAGCCGGGTCCCGAGGCGGCCGCCGGGATCGCGGCGATCGACGCGGACCTCGTGGCGGTCCAGGAGCTCACGCCCGAGTACACCGCGGGGATCCTGGCCGACGCGACGTTGACGACCCGCTACCCGTACCGGATCCTCGACCCGCAGCCCGGCGCCTTCGGCCTCGGCGTCCTGTCGAAGCTGCCGCTCGTCGTCCGCGACACGACCTTCTCGTCGAGCATCCTCCAGGCCGGTCTGCTGCTGCGAGACGGCCGCACGGTGGAGCTGTTCGACGTGCACCCGCGCCGCCCGGACTATCGCAACGCCGGCCCCGTCCCGATCGCGCTCGACACCCACGTCCGCGATGCCGACGTCCGCGAGATCGCGAGCGCGCTCGCCGGCCTCGACGACCCGCGGTCGGCCCTCGTGATGGGCGACCTCAACGGGGTGTGGACCGAGCCCGGCCTCGAGCCGCTGCGGGAGTTGACCCAGGACGCGCACGAGGTTGCGGGCATCGGCCCCGGGTTCACGTGGCGGCCCGACGGGTTGGAGTTCCTCGGGGTCGGCGTCCTGCGCATCGACCACGTGCTCACGGGCGGCTGGCTGCGGCCGGTGGACACGTCGCTCGACTGCCGCACGGTCGGCGATCACTGCCGCCTGCTCGTCCGTCTCGCCGTCGAGCCCAAGGGATAGCCGGCCCTAGTCCTGCGGCGCGTGGATGAGATCGTCGGGCAGCCTGCCGCAACCCGGCACGGCACACCCGAGCGTGCGCGTGTATGCGCTCGCGGCCGCAAGGTCGCCGACGCCACGGCCGAGCGCGCCGCCGACCGGCGCGAGCGCGCCGACACCGGCGTCGCTGTTCGTGCGGTAGGGGTGCGGCCGGTTCCGATCCATCGCCTCGTCGCGTTTCCGCCGAGCCCAGGGGAGTCGCATCGTGACCTCCTGTCGCCGCGCGTCGCGCGGGTCGGGCTCGATTATCCGCGCGCGATGTCAACCCGCTCGGGGTGCGCGTACACATTGAACCCGTCGCCGCGCAGGAAGCCCACCAGCGTGACGCCGAGCCGCTCGGCGGCCTCGACCGCGAGGTCGCTCGGGGCGGAGACCGCGGCGAGGATCGGGACGCCGGCCACCGCCGCCTTCTGGACGAGCTCGAAGCTCGCGCGGCCGGACACGAGGACGATGCGGTCGTGGAGGGGCAGCGAGCCGGCCAGCGCCTGGCTGCCGATGAGCTTGTCGAGCGCGTTGTGGCGGCCGACGTCCTCGCGCAGCGCGAGCAGCGTGCCGGCCTCGTCGAACAGGCCCGACGCATGGAGCCCACCGGTCGCCTCGAACACCGCCTGCGCGCCGCGCAGCGTGGCCGGGAGCCCGACCACGACGTCCGCACCGACGACGGGGCCCGCCGGGATCGGGTCGCACCGGACCTCGATCTCGTCGAGCGACGCCTTGCCGCAGATCCCGCACGACGCCGTCGCGACGAAGTGACGCTCGGCGACGCGCGAGGCGTCGAACGGGCGGTCGAGGTGGACGGTGACCTCGTCGTCGGGCCGCGAGGTCGTCGCGGCATCGGCGAAGGCGACCTCGACCACGCGCGCGTCCTCGAGCAGGCCCTCCGTCACGAGGAACCCGACGGCAAGCTCCGGCTCGTGGCCCGGCGTGCGCATCGTGACGGCGACGTCGGCCGGGGCCTGGCCGGGACCGCAGGCGCGGATCGCCATCGGCTCCTCGCCGGTCAGCCGGTCCTCGCGCGCCTCGGTCGTGCCACCCCGGTAGGCGATCACCCGCACGCGCGAGGCCTGCCGCTCGATCGAGGGAAGCGCCGGGTCGGACGCCGGCAGGTCGCTGGTCATGGCCGGGCGAATCTAGCGCGCGATACTGGCCGGCATGTCGACGCCGTCGGTCTTGACGCCGCAGCAGCGAGCCTTCGTCGAGCCGGCCCGCACGGCGATCCTCGCCACGACGGCGGCGAGCGGCCGCCCGCGGCTGGTGCCGGTCTGCTTCGTGCTCGACGGCGACGTCCTGCTGTCGCCCCTCGACGAGAAGCCCAAGCAGGTCGACGACCCGCGGACCCTCGCGCGTGTCCTGGACGTCGACGCCAGACGCCGGGTCTCGCTCCTGGTCCACCGCTGGGACGAGGACTGGTCGCGGCTCGGCTGGGTGCGCCTGCGCGGCGACGCCGGCCTGCTCGAGCCCGGCTCGGCGCTCCACGCCGGCGCCATCGGCCCGCTCCGTGCGAAGTACCCGCAGTACGCGACGCACGCCATCGATCGCCGGCCGATGATCGCCGTCGCGCTCGACCGCGTCACCTCGTGGGGGAACCTCGAGCCCTAGGACGCCGCGCCGACCTGCGCGAGGAACGCGAGCAGCGTCTCCGTGAACCACTCGGGCTTCTCGAGGTTCGGCATGTGCGCGCAGTCCGGCAGCTCGATCAGCTGCGCGCGCGGTGCCTCGTCGGCGATCCGGCGGCCGGACCGGATCGTCCCCGATTCGTCGAGCAGGCCCTGGATGACGAGCACGGGCATCGACAGCTCGCGCAGCCGCGCGGCCGCGGGCGGGTCGAGCACGATCGTGTCGCCGTACGGCTTCTCCTGGACGTAGGTCTCGTAGGTCATGCGGCGAACCAGGTCGCGCGCGGCCTCCGGGGCGCGTCCGGCCGGCTGGCCGGGCCCGTCGACCCAGAACGCGACGTCGAAGTCGGCGAGCGCCGCCCAGTCCCTCGCCTGCTCGAGCGCCTCGCCACGCTCGAACTCCGCCTGCTCCTCGGGCGTCGCCACCCAGTCGGTCCCCGACAGGCCGCCGCACACGTGGACGACGCCCGAGACCCGGTCCGGATACTCGAGCGCGGTGTCGATGGCGATGGAGCCCGCGCGCGAGCACCCGACGAGGACCGCGCGCTCGAGCCCCGCGGCGTCCATCACGGCGATCAGGTCGTCTCGGTTGGAGAACCGGACGTGCTCCACCTCCGCCCGCCCGAACCCGCGCAGGTCGTAGCGCACCACGCGGTGACGCGCCGTCAGCGCGTCCCATTGCGGGTCCCACTGCCGGGAATCGGCGATGCCGGCATGGGCGAGGACGACGCCCGATCCCTCGCCGGCCCACTCGGCCCACAGCCGGCCGCCCTGGACCCGGACGTAGCCCTCGACCTCGGGATCGATCACGACCCGTCCCCCCGCTCGAGATACACGGCGGTCCCGGTCGGCCGGAGGCAGTGGGTCGAGGCCATCGCCTGGAGATAGCCGCCCGCGTTGAGGATCGCGACCGGCTCGCCCTCCTCGACCGGCGCGAACGGGTAGTCCTCCGCGAACACGTCGCCCGCCTCGTTGATGTGGCCGGCGACGGTCACCCGCTGGGTGCGATCGCGGAGGGGATCGCGGACGGGGACGATCTCCTGTGCGTAGCGGTAGATGAAGAACGCCTGGTTCACGTTCCAGCCGATGTCGAGGCCGACGAACGTCGTCTCCCCGCGGCGCTCGACCGTCACGACCTCGCCCAGCAGCACGGCCGCGTCCTTGAGCACGAAGTCACCGGGCTCGACGGCCGCCGTGACGCCGTACGGCACGAGGTGGCGCGCCACGACCTGCGCATACGCGTCGAGGTCCACCGGCCGCTCGTCGGCCCGTGCCGGCACGCCGAGCCCCCCGCCGACGTTCACCTCGCGGATCGGGAAGCCGGCCTCGAGCAGCCGGTCGAGGAAGGCGGTGGCGCGGCCGAGCGCCACCTCGAACCCGTCGAGCTGGTCGCCGAGCCAGCCGGACCCCGCGTGGAAGTGCAACGTGTCGACGATGAGCGCGTGGCGGCGGGCGGCGTCGATCGCGTCGTCGAGACGGTCCGCGGTGACGCCGAACTTCGTCGGCCGCTCGCCCGCGTACGACATGTGCTCGTTGTAGCCCGCGCCGGCGCCCGGGTTGACGCGGATCCCGACGCGCCGGCCGGGCGCGCGACGGCCGAGTCGCTCCAGCTGGCTGACGGCGTCGAGGTTGATCCGGATCGGATGCGCGAGGAGCACGTCGAGGTCGCGCTCCGAGACGTTCGTCGCGGTGTGGCTGATCTCCCCGGGGTGCCAGCCGTGCGCGAGCGCGTGGAGCACCTCGCCCGGCGAGCAGGCGTCGATGCCCACGCTGCCGGGCTCGCCCGGCGCGCCGATGCCGCGGATCGTGGCGAGGATCCGGGGATCCGGGTTCGCCTTGAGCGCGAAGCGGACGACGTGGTCGATCCCGGTCCGCGCGAGCGCGGCCTCGAGCGCCCGCAGGTTCTCGCGCGGTCGCGCCAGGTCGTACACGAAGAGGGGCGCCCCGTGCTCGCTGAGCAGCGCCTCGAGGTCCGCGCCGTCGACGCTGAGCCGGCCGTCGACCACGTCGAGCCCCGGGCGCCGCCACCACGAGGGAGCGGCGGCGATCGGCGGCTCGAGCTCCGCGGTCACGGCGTCACGCGCGGGCGCGGCGGGGCGGACGGGCCGCGAGGATCGCGCGGCGGGTGACCGGGTCGGCGAACGGATCGGGGCCGTCGGCGACGCTCGTTCCGAGGGCCTGCAGGAGATGCTCCGTCGCGTGCGCGATCTCGTGGACCGCGGCGTCGAACGCCTCGGCGTTCCTCGCGGACGGCGCCCGGAAGCCGCTGACCTTGCGGACGTACTGGAGGGCGGCGGCCTGGGCCTCGCCCGTCGTGGCGTGGTCCGCGTCGTCGGACCGTCGGAGCTGGCGGATGCTGCGGCACATGTCCGGCAGGGTACCGCGCCGCGTGAGGGCGGTCAGCGGGCCGCGACGGCCTCGCTCAGTCGTCCATCGCCCCGGCGAGTGCGCCACGGAGCAGGAACCGCTGGAGCACGACGAACACGACCACGACCGGCACCGCCATGAGCAGCCCGTAGGCGGCCGTCAACGACCAGTTGGCCGTGAAGAAGCCCGTCGTCTCCATCGCCAGGACCATCGCGAGCGTCACGTTCTTCTCGGACTCGATGAACATCCAGGCCAGCGCGAACTCGGTGTACGCCAGCAGGAACGACACGAGCGCCGTGACGAGGATCGAGGGCATCGCGAGGGGCAGCGTGATCGTGCGGAACGCCGTGAAGCGCGAGGCGCCGTCGACGAACGCCGCCGCCTCGAGGTCCGCGGGAACGGCGCGGAACGCCGCGCGCATCAGCCAGATCGCGAGCGGCAGCGCGAACGTCGCGTACAGGATCGCCAGCGAGACCGTGGAGTCCCGGAGGCCGAACGCCTGGAGCGCCGGCACGTTCTTCTCGACGGTGATGACCAGCACGAACAACGGCAGCCCGAGGGCGATCGGCGGCAGGAACGCGCCCAGCAGGATCGCGACGAGGCCGGCGCGCTCGCCCGGGAACCGGAGCCGCGCGAAGGCGTAGGCCATCGTCGCGCCGAAGGCCGTCGAGACGAGCGCCGCGGCACACGAGACCAGGAGGCTGTTCCGGAGGAGTCCGAGGAAGCCGAAGTCGACGAAGTCCGCCCGCAGCGCGTCGGCCACGTGATCGAGCGTGAACGGCGCGGGGAAGAGATGGAACCCGTCGGGGTAGCCGGTCATCGAGCCGTCGGTCGCCATCGTGAACAGCACCCACACCGGCGCGAGCACGAAGATCCCGACGACGGCGAGCAGCCCCTGGCGCACCAACTGGCCGCGGACGCTCAGCGGTCGCATCGCGGCCTCACGCGAACGCCACCCGCTCGGCGCGGCCGCGCCAGCGCAGGAACCACACGACGACCGCGCCGAGCGCGATGACGGTGACGATGTTCACCGCCGCGCTGACCGAGTACAGGAACGAGCCGCCGCGGACCATCGAGTACGTCCAGACCGGCACGGTCACGTCGTTGCCGTTCGGGTTCATGATCCAGAACAGGTAGAACTGGTTGAACGTCGCGATGCCGCGCACGACCAGCGCGGCCGACAGCAGCGGGAGCAGGAGCGGCAGGGTGACGCGGGCGAAGCGGCGCCATTGCCCCGCGCCGTCGAGCTCCGCCGCCTCGTGCACGGAGCGCGGGATCGTCCGGAGGCCCGCCGTCGCAACCAGCATCCACAGCGGCCAGCCCATCCACGTCGCCGCGAGCAGCAGCACGCCGAGGGACAGCTCGGGCGACTCGTTCCACGGCACCCCCGACCCGACGAGCTGCGCGATCACGCCCTGCTGGGGATGGAAGATGTCCTGCCACGCGATGGCGCCCACGACCTCGGGGATCGCCCAGGGCAGGATGAACAGCGTCCGCCACGCCGCCGCGAAGCGCACGCCGCGTCGCTCGAGCAGCAGGGCGACCGCGATCCCGAGGGTCGCCTGGCAGGCGAGCGCGAGCACCATCCAGAGGAGCGAGAAGGCCAGGAACGACGCCGAGCTATTGCCGCCCATCCAGACGCCCTGCTGCACCGTCGCGAGCAGGTCGCCGCCGACGAAGCTGACCTGGCGGGGCCGGAGGTCGAAGTGGTACGCGGCGGCCGGGATCTGGCCGGTGATGCCGCCGACGGCCTCGCGGACGACGCCGCCGCCGAGGCCGTCGCGCAGCGAGGACAGCTGCATGTCGGTCACCGACAGCATCAGCTCGTAGACGAGCGGCACGAGCGCGAGCAGCACCAGCGCGACGATCCCGGGCGCGAGCCACGGCAGCGCCGTGCGAAGGTCGCGGAGCCGGTGCCGGGGCTCGGGGCTTCGCGCTCCGGTCAGGCGCGCGTCCGCCCGGGCGCGGACGCGGTCGCGCGCCGACTCCAGGATCCGCGTCGCGGTCAGACCGGCCGCGAGGCACAGCGGCGCCGAGAGGACGAGGACGTACTGCGGCCACTTGGTGGGCCACAGCAGGAGGAACACGAACCCGATCCCCAGCCAGAGCGCCTGGACCCGGTGGCGCCGCCAGAGGTCGCGCAGCCCGACCACCGCGAGCGCCGAGATCAGCAGGTCGAGCGTCACGGGGAACGTCCCCGACGGGTGGAACGGCACGGAGCCCGACAGCCAGACGAGCGGCTGCCACATCGGCCAGCCGGTGTCCTGCACGGCCTCGCTGCTGGCGTAGCCGGCGTGATACGCGACGGAGGACACGAGGCGGCCGAGGGGATCCGGCCAGAGGTACGGGTCGGCGGCGAGGAACGTGACCCCGGCGAGGGCGACCCACGCGAGGATGGCGGCGGCCCGCCACGAGCGGCCGTCGCGTCCGGCGGGCCCGGCCGGGACGTTGTCGCCGGCACGCCAGCGCAGGAGCCAGTCCGCGAGGATCGCGAGGCCGGCGACCCCGTACAGGTACTTGCCCGCGCACGTCAGCCCGAACGCGATCGCGGCGACCGCGAGCCATCCGGCGCGGCGCCGGGCGCTTCCTGGCCCGGCGGCCCACGCGCGAGCCGACGCCACCACGGCCAGCAGCGCGAAGCACGCGGGCACGGCCTCGAGCATGACCTGGCTCGTGTACTTGATCGTCCACGTATGCAGCGCGAGGAACAGCCCGCCGAGCGGGCTCACGAGGGCGAGCAGGACGGCGCTCGCCACGCCGAACGCCGCCTGGACGAGCCTCGCGGCCTCCAGCGGCTCCTCCGGCAGGTCGTCGGCCTGGCCCGCCGTCGTCGGCCGGTCGGGCACCTCGGGAAACGGCGGGAGCGGCGTCAGGGCGAGGCCGGTCACGATCTTCGCGAGCGGCGGATGTTCCGGCCGGTAGTTCTCCCGGAGGAGCACGAGCGGGTCGCCCGCCTGGAATCCGGCCGAGTACAGCTGCCCGGCCCGGAGGTAGTCGTCCTCGTCGAAGTCGACGGGCAGCGCATGGACGGCCGTGAGCCGCGCGGCGAGCGCGATGGCGCCCACGCCGACGGCGAGCCCGAGCGGGACGAGGCGGCGGAGGCGTGACGGACGGGCGCGCATCGGCGCCGATGGTCACGCGGACGGGCGTGCGGCGTCCAGTCCGGTCGAGCTGGTGGACGACGAACGGCGCCCGTTGCCGTTCATCCGCTCGCCGCGCGGACGCTCAGCGACGACGCGCCTCGCGCACGATGCGATCCGCGAGCGAGCCCGGCGAGTCCGCGTCGGCCTCGAGGACGAGGTCGGCGACCGACGCGAACACGGGGTCGCGGCGCTCCGCCTGCTCCGCGAGGAACGTGGCCGGGTCGTCGCCGAACCGCGGGCGGTGACCCCGTGACGCGAACCGCGCGGCGGCGGTCGCGGGCGTGATGCGGAGCCACGCGACGAGCAGCGTCGGGTCGCGCAGCGCGGCCACGCACGCCTCGTCGTCGATCGTGTACGCGGCGGCGAGCACGACCGATGGGCCGTCGCCAGCGAGGGCGGCGAGCAGCACCTCGACCTCGAGCGCGTGCATCGCCTCGGTCCCGATCGTCTCGTCGAGCTCGCGGACCGTCTTCCCCGTGCGCGCCTCGATGTCGACGTCGGAGTCGTGGACCGGCCAGCCGAGCGACGCCGCGACCAGGCGCCCGACGGTGGTCTTGCCACTGCCCATGAGCCCGACGAGCACGACATGCCGCATGCCACCAGTCTCGCAGGCCCGAGGCCGACGTATCCTCGCGCCGATGGAACGCTGGCACACGATCATCGAGCCGCTCCGGGTCCACGCGGTCGAGGTCGTGCCGTCCCGGCTCCGCCAGGTCACCGTGCCGTCCGGGCCGCTCGCCTGATGGCCATCGTGCGGATCCTCGTGCTCGACGGGCCGAACCTGAACCTCGTGGGGACGCGCGAACCGCACATCTACGGGTCCGAGACGCTGGCGCAGGTCCACGACCGGGTCCGGGCTCGCGCCGCGGAGCTGAAGGTCCACGTGGACACCTACCAGTCGAACCACGAGGGGCGGCTGATCGACCGGCTCCACGAGCGCGACTTCGACGGCGCGATCGTGAACGCCGGCGGCCTCACCCACACCAGCGTCGCCCTCCGCGACGCGCTCCTGGGCATCTCGCGCCCGTTCGTCGAGGTCCACCTCTCGGATCCGTCGACGCGCGAGCCCTTCCGCCAGGTCAACTTCCTGCACGACGTGGCGATCGCGAGCGTCGTGGGAAAAGGGCCGCCGGGCTACGTCGAGGCGCTGGACGTCCTCGTCGACCACCTGCGCGGCGCCGCGCGAAGCGCCGCGGGATGACCACGCGCGGCGACGGGCTGCGCGAGCGCGACCGCTACCGCCGCGCGTCGATCGCCGAGCAGCTGGGCGGCGAGCTCCACGCCCTGCGCGGTCATCCCGGCATCATCCTCGTCGCGGTCCTGGTCCTCGGTGGCGGCGCGGTCCTCGCCGTGCTCCGCCCGCAGGTCGTCCAGGTCACCGCGCTCGCCGCCGGCGACTGCCTGTATGTCCACGCCGCCGACGCGCAGGCCGACGGCCCCGGCCGCCAGATCGGCACGGACACCGCCATCGTCGACGGGCTGTACGCCGCGGGCGCGGAGCGGGCCTCCTGCGGCCTGTCGCACAGCCACGAGGTCGCCGCGACCTTCGTCCTCGAGGAGAATGCGGTCGCGTCGTATCCCGGCGCCGGCGTCCTCGACGAGCGCCAGCTCGCGGCCTGCGAGGCGGCCGTCGCGGCGTATGTCGGCCATCCGCTGGAGGGATCGGCGTTCGGCGTGCTCGTCGCCGTGCCGACCGAGGACGCGTGGACGGACGCGATCCGGACGGGCGCGTGCCTCGTCGAACGGCGCGACGGCCGGTTCATGGACCAGCGGGCACGAGGCAGCCGGGGCTAGGTCAGCCGCCGCCCCAGCGCCACTCGATCGAGCCCGTGAAGCAGTGGCCGAGGTACTCGCACAGCCCCCGCGACATGTCCCAGGTCCGACCGGACACGTACGGTCCCCGGTCGATCACCGGAACGGTCACCTGGCGGCCGTTCGCGGGGTTGCGGAACGTGACCAGGGTTCCGCACGGCAGCGTGCGGTGGGCGACGCCCATGATCGAGCGCGTGTAGGTCTGGCCGCATGCCGTCCCGCTCCCGTAGAAGCCCGGGCCGTACCAGCTGATGTCGGGGTCGAACCGCCAGAAGTTCTTGGTGAACGAGCCCCGCGGAGCGTCGGGCTGGCGCGCGGCGGGACGAGCCCGCGGGACGCTCGCCATGCCGGCCTCGACCAGCGCGGTGGCCGGACCCAGCCCTGCGGCGGGTCCCTGCGCGAGGTCGTCGGTGGTGATCGACGTCGCCGTCGCCGGCAGCTCGAGGGACACGGCCGTCAACGTGGCCGGGTCGATCGACCGCGAGCCGCTGGGTGGGCGCGAGCTCGCGGGTGCCGGTGCGGCGACCAGGGCGCTCGCGGCCATGAGTGCCGCGATCGCGACGATGAGCCTGGTTCGCACGATGCGCGTCGACCTTACCGGCCGGTGTCAAGCGCGCGCCACCGCCCGGGTTGCCCGCGGACCGGCGGGCGAGATCCGTCGGTCAGGGAACGCGCCACTGGATGCGACCGGTGTGGCAGGCGTTGAGCGCGTTGCACGCCGCGCTCGTGAGGTCCCACGTCCGGCCGGCCACGTACGGCCCCCGATCGACGACGCGGACCGTGATCGTGCGGCCGTTGGCGGGGTTCCGGAGCGTGACCCGCGTCCCGCACGGCAGCGAGCGGTGCGCCACGCCGAGCAGCGAACGCGTCAGCGTCTGGCCGCACGCGGTGCCGTTGCCGTAGAGACCCGGCCCGTACCAGCTGTACTCGGCGGTGCGCCAGCCCGATCCGGATGCCGACGTGGTGGTCGCGGCGGCCGCGGCCGCGCGGCGGGGCGCCGGCTTGGCGACGGTCGCGAGCGCGACGGCCGGAAGCTCCACGACATGCCCGCGAGTCGGGACGTTCACCGCGCCCGGGTCGACGAGCGCGCGCGCACCGAGCATCCGCTGGGCGTCGAGCGGTGCCGCTGAGGTCGTGTCCGTCGCCTCGGCCGCGTCGATGGGCTCGAGCACCAGGGGCGTGAACGCCCGTTGCGCGGGTCCTGCAGCGGCGCCGGGGGTCCGCGTCTCGGCGGGACCGGCAAGGGCGACCAGGGCGACGACGGCGATGAGCGCCGCCAGCGCGCCAATGGGCCTGGTACGCACGGTAGGCGGGCGACGGTACGCTGGCCCGCATGACGCGCAGGACCCCATGGCAGCCCACGGGGGTTTCGCGCGCATGACGATCGCCGCGCCGGACGGCGAGCGCCGGATCCCGGTGACGTTGCCGCTGGACCTCCGCCGGACGCTCGGCATCCACCTCCGGGGCCGCGGCGATCCCACGATGCGGTTCGAGGTGTCGGGCACGTGCTGGCGCGCGACGCGGACGCCGGAAGGCGCCGTGACGCTGCTCGTCGAGCTGGTCGGGGCGTCGCCGGACGCGGGCGGCGCGCCGAACGGCGGGCCGCACGCTGGGACGTGCCTGCGCGGTCGCGCGTGGGGTCCCGGATCCGCGTGGGCGCTCGACCGGCTCGGTGCGTTCGCGGGTCTGGACGACGATCCGGCGGCGCTGGTCCCGAGGCATCCCGCGGTCGTCGCGGCGATCCGCGCGCTGCCGGGCCTTCGCATCGGCCGCTCCGGCAACGTCCTCGAGGCGCTCGTGCCGGCGATCCTCGAGCAGAAGATCACGGGCGAAGAGGCGCGCCGCGTCTACCGCGGCCTGATCGCGCGGCACGGCGAGGCCGCGCCGGGCGGGATCGGGCTGCGGCTGCCGCCGGCGCCCGCGACGCTCGCCGCGCTGCCGTACCACGCGTATCACCCGCTCGGCCTCGAGCGCCGCCGCGCAGAGCTGATCCGCGCCGTCGCGCGGGAGGCCCGGCGGCTCGAGCGGCTCGGGGCCGCGGCGGCGGGTCCCGCGGCGTCCACCGAGGACCGCGAGGCGGCGTACGGCGCGCTGCTCGCGTTCCCAGGCATCGGCCCATGGACCGCCGCGGAGGTCGGGGTCCGCGCGTTCGGCGACGCCGACGCCGTGAGCGTCGGCGACTTCCACCTGCCGAGCGTCGTCGCGTGGGCGCTGGCGGGCGAGCGACGCGGGACGGACGAGCGGATGCTCGAGCTGCTCGAGCCGTACCGCGGCCAGCGCGGCCGCGTCGTGCGCCTGCTCGAGCTCGCCGGCTCCGGTCCGTCGCGCCGCGGTCCGCGGCTGGCGAGCCGCGACATCGCGGGCATCTGACCCCGTACGGTCGGGTGACCGGTACGGGGGATTGGCGGACGCGGACCGCGGCTGCGACACTTGCGCCCGCTCGCCCCGCCGTCACGGGGCCCTTGGGGACTGCCTGTCCATGATCCGCACGATCCGTCGGCCCTGGCTGCCGCTGCTCGCTCTCGCCGGCCTCGCCGGCCTCGCCGGCCTCGCCGCCGTCGCGCCCGCGACGTTGCTCGCCTCGTCGGCGCCGCCCGCCGCCGGACCCGCCACCGCAGCCCAGGCGCCGTGCGCCGGACCCCTGTCGGCGAACACGGAGATCACGGACGTCGTGCCTATCGCGCCGACCCGGCTCGACGTGCTGGCGAACGACTGCGTGGGCGTCGCCACGGCGAGCCGGCCGGTGACGATCACGCAGGTGAAGCAGGGCGCCTACGGGTCGGCCACCACGGACGGCGCGACGATCACCTATGACCCGCGCGACTGCACGACCGGCGACACGGACGGCTTCGACGTCGTCGGCTACACGATCACCGACGGCGCCACGAGCAAGACCGGCATCGCGATCATCCATCTCGTCCGGCCGGGCACGGCGCCCCTCACCTCGACGGCGCCCCGCACCGACACGCCGCAGGTCGGCTTCGTCGCCGGCTCCACCATCGGGTCGACCGTGCCGCTGCGCGTCACGTGGTGCGGCCTCACGGCCAGCGGCTCGAGCGTCCGGAGCTACCGGCTCGAGCAGGGCACCAACGCCGGTGCGACGTTCCCGACCGTCGTGACGTCCGCGACCACGGCGACCTCATCGACCCGCGGCGCGACGCCCGGCACGTCGTACGCCTGGCGGGTCCGGACCACCGACAGCAAGGGCCGCGTCGGCGGCTTCGCGACGTCGCTGACCTCCAAGGTGTCGCTGATCCAGGACACGAGCAGCGCCATCCGCTACTCGTCCGGCTGGTCGACCGCCACCGGGTCGAGCTACAGCGCGAAGAAGGAGCACTTCACCTCGAAGTCGGGTGCGACGGCGACGCTCAGCGTCACGAACGTCCGGGCGGTGGCGATCGTGAGCTCGAAGGGTTCGGGCCGCGGGTCGTTCAACGTGTACGTCGACGGGGCGAGGGTCACGACGACCGCCATCAGCGAGCGCGCGACGAAGTCCTCGTACCGCCACGTCCTGTATGTCCGCGGCCTGACGAGCGGCGCCGGCGTGAGCCACACGATCACGGTCAAGGCAGCCGGCAACGGACGCATCGACCTCGACGCGATCCTCGCGCTGTCGGGCAAGCGCGACCAGGCGATCACGTTCACGACGGCGCCCGCGGCCCGCTACCACGGCCCGGCCTACGCCGTCGGCGCGACGTCCTCGAGCGGCCTGCCCGTGTCGGTGTCCGTCAACCCGGCGTCGTGGACCGTGTGCTCGCTCTCTGGCGGCTCGGTCAGCTTCCTGCGACCCGGATCGTGCCGCATCGACGCGAGCCAGCCCGGCGATCCCACCTGGAACGCACGCGCCGCCTCCCAGATCTTCACCGTCGCGCCGCGCCCGGTGGGCGTCACGGGGATCACGGCGGCCGACCGCGACTATGACGGCACGGTCGCCGCGACCCTGGACACCTCGGCTGCCGATCTCGACAGCACGGTCGTCGCCGGCGACGACGTCCACCTCGACACCTCGAGCGCGGCCGGGGCCTTCGCCGACGCCACCGCGGGCACCGCGAAGCTGGTGCACGTCACCGGCCTCGCGCTGACCGGCGCCGATGCCGCGAAGTACGTCATCGTCGCGCCGACCGCGCCGGCGGACATCGAGCCGCTGGGTCTGACCGCGTCGTTCACCTCGCCGAACCGCGACTACGACGGGACGACGGCCGCGACGATCGACACCTGCTCGCTCGCGACGGCGATCGCCGGCGACGACGTCAGCTGCGACGCGACCGGCGCCACGGCCGCGTTCGCCGATGCGACGGCGGGCACAGCGAAGACCGTCACCGCATCCGGGTTCTCGCTGGCGGGCGCGGACGCCGCGAGCTACGCGATCGCCAGCGTCGACACGGCGACTGCCGACATCGACAAGGCCCACCAATCGGTCGCGTTCACGACGACGCCGCCCTCCGGGGCCATCATCGGGGACACGTACACCCCGTCCGCGTCCGCCACGAGCGGGCTCGACGTGGACCTTTCCATCGACCCGGCGGCCGCCGGCGTCTGCCACCTCGACGCCGGCGTCGTCACGGCCGACGCCGAGGGCACGTGCATGGTCTCGGCCGACCAGCCGGGAGACGCGAACCACCTCCCGGCGGCGCAGCAGCAGCAGGCCTTCGCCGTCGGCACCAACCTGCTCGGCCAGACCATCGCCTTCGACCTGTCGGCGGTGAGCGCCACGTACGGCGGCAACCCGGTCACGGTCTCGGCGACCGCGACGAGCGGCCTCCCGGTGACCTTCGCGTCGCTCACGACCGCGGTGTGCACGGTGTCGGGCAG
>JAICUI010000095.1 GCA_025935925.1 Chloroflexota bacterium | reverse complement strand
GTCGACGTTCGCGCCTTGGGATGCCGCCGTGCTCTGCCCGGGCTCGGCAGTTGTCAGGGCCTTGGTCGCGTGCGGCAGACCCGGTGTCGCAGACGGCAGACCCGGCCGCGCGCTGGGCGCGGGCGTCCCGGAACGGTCCGCGCAGGCCCCCAGGGTGATCGCCAGGAGCAAGGTCACCCCAGCGAGCCGAGCCCGAGCGGACGGCGTGGGAACGGACCGCTCCGGAGCGGTCGGTCGGGTCCCCCGTATGGTCATCGCGGGACTGTACGCGACACCGCGCCCGCCGGTTCCCGGCACGTTCCGATGGCTGCCGGCCGGATGCTAGGCTGCCGAGCCGTGGAGGCTTTCGAGCTCGCCGAGCTGCTGCGAACGCGCGCCGCTTCGGGGCGGCTCTACCACGAGTTCATCCGCACCCACGACCTGTCCGTCGGGCTGTACGTGCTCCCCGCCGGCGCCGTCGATCCGCAGGGACCGCACACCGAGGACGAGGTCTACCACGTGGTCTCCGGGCGGGCCCACATCCGGGTCGGAAACGAGGACCTGCCGGTCCAGGCCGGCTCGACCGTCTTCGTGGGCGCCGACGTCGAGCACCGCTTCCACGACATCGAGGAGGAGCTCGTCGTCCTCGTGGTCTTCGGCCCTGCCGAGTACACCCACCGCGTGGACCATCAGTCCGGCCGGCCGCACGGCGCCGCCGCCGGCTGACGTTTCTCCGCCCCTCGCCTGACCCTTCGATCCGCCGGTTGCGGTCCTGAGTCGCGGCTGCCGTTTCGCGCCTACTCCAGGCGCCGGCGCAGCCCCTGTGCGAGCTCGCCCGCGCGTCCGACGGCGTCGTGGCGGAAGAACGCGTAGACGTCGTCGCCCGCCGCGAGGAACGGCTCGATTCGGGCGGCCCAGGCGTCCAGCTCGCCAGCGTCGTAGTCGTGCCGCCGCAGCCGGAGATACAGGAACGAGCCCGTCCGCCGCACGATCGGCGGCTCCGGAACCGCCGCGTCCGACCCGGCGGTCGCGCCCTCGTCGCCCTCTGGCGGCAGCTCCGTGGTGCAGAGCGTCGCACCGGCCTCGCGCAGTGCCGCGAAGGTCTCGTCGACGTGCCACGAAGGGTCCTGGAGCTCGACGACGAGCGGGATCGAGCGCGGCCATGCTGCAAGGAGGGCCCGGAGGCGCTGGTCGCCGCGCGAGGCGTCGCCGTCGACCCACGGCCCATCTCGCCGGATCTCGGCGGGCACGCGATACAGCACGGCACCGAGGCGCTCGCCGAACTCCCCGAGCGGCTCCGTGAGCCACGCCACGCTGTCCACCGCCGACCCGAAGAGCCCCCGGATCGCCGAGGACCGCTGGGCCTTGACGACGAACCGGAAGGCCGGCGGGGTCGCCGCCACCCAGCCGCGAATGGCCGAGGGCGTGGGGCGCCGCCGGAAGGTCGCGTTCAGCTCGACCGCCGGGAGCTGCGCGGCGTACGCGGCGAGGAAGCCGGACGCGCGCGTCCCCGGCGGGTAGAACCTCGGGATCCAGTCGGGGTAGGAGAAGCCCGAGGTGCCGCCAAGGAGGCGGCCGCGGGGGCGAGATTCGGGCGTGGCCGTCAGTCGCCGGTCTTCGAGCCGCAGGCGGTGTCCGCCACGCAGCGCATCGTCCGCTCGACCACCGGGAGGTCGTCGGCCTCGATCGCCGACAGGAAGTAGTCCGCGATCCCTCGAAGGTGCGTCGGCGCGGCGGTCCGGAGGCGTTGGACGCCGGCCTCGGTGAGCGCCGCCTCGGCGCCACGGAGGTCGGAGGCGCAGGTCAGGCGCGCCACGAACCCGTCGTCGACCAGGCGATCGATGAGCCGGGTCGCGCCGCTCTTCGACAGGGCGAGCGAGTCGGCGAGCCGGCCCATCCGCAGCCGGCGCTCCGGCGCCTCGGCCAGGATCAACAGTGCGACGTATTCCTGGAGCGAGAGGCCGTGCTCCGCGCGGAGGTCCTCGTCCAGCCGGCGAGACACATGCGCCTGGGCGCGGACGAAGGCCCGCCACGGCGCGAGTCGCGGGTCGCGTGGCGTCAGCGGCGAGACCGCGCGACCGCGTCCGTCCGCCTCCCGCAGCGGTGGGGCGGTTTCGAGGGTGCTGGCGCGGGGCGCGCGCGGGGTGGTCGTCGGCACGGCCATGAAATCGTACGGCCGTTCTCGTTGCGAGGTCAACGACGCCACCGAGCCCGCGATCGACCGGGGCGACCGGCTAGCATCCTCGGCCACGATGCCAGGCCTCGACGTCGCAGCGATTCGCGCCCGATTTCCCGCGCTTGCGCAGACCCACGACGGCCAGCCGATGGCCTTCTTCGACGGCCCTGGCGGCACGCAGGTGCCGGACACCGTGATCGAGGCCGTCGTTCGGTACTACCGCGAATCCAACGCCAACCACGGCGGCGCCTTCCCGACCTCGGAACGCTCCGATGCCATCGTCCACGATGCCGCGGCGGCCCTCGCCGATCTGCTCGGGGTCGACGGCGACGAGCTCACCCTCGGCCCCAACATGACGACGCTGACGTTTCACCTCTCGCGCTCGATCGTGGGATCGATGCGGCCGGGAGACGAGATCGTCGTGAGCGGGCTGGACCACCAGGCGAACGTCGACCCATGGATCGCCGCAGCCCGCGACAACGAGGTGCTCGTTCGCACCTGGGAGCCGGAGCTCGCCGACTGCACGCTGCGGCTCGAGGGCCTGGATGCCGTCCTCAACGAGCGAACGCGGCTCGTCGCGCTGGGCTGGGCCTCGAACGCCGTGGGGACGATCAACCCGGTCGCGGAGGTCGCGAAGCGCGCCCACGCCGCGGGCGCCTGGCTCTTCGTGGACGCCGTTCACGCGGCGCCGCATCTGCCCCTCGATGCCCGCGCGGTCGATGCGGACTTCGTCGCCTGCTCGACCTACAAGTTCTTCGGGCCCCACGTCGGCGCCGTCTACGGGCGACGCGAGATCCTGGCGTCCCTGCCCACCTACAAGGTTCGGCCCGCGGAGCATCGCTTCGAGACGGGAACGGGCAACTTCGAGGGATATGCCGGAGCCGCCGCCGCGGTCGAGTACATCGCCGGCCTCGGGTCCGCCTACGGTGGCGCGAGGGCGGGCTCGACGCGCCGCGAGCGGATCGTCGCGGGCATGACGGCGATTCGCGCCTCCGAGCTGGAGCTCTACCGGCACCTCGCCGCTCGACTCCACGCGATTCGGGGCGTGCGCCTCTACGGGCTGACGTCCGAGGCCGACCTGGCCCGGCGCACGCCGACCGCGGCGATCACCATCGAGGGCGTTGCGCCGCGCGAGGCCGCGACCATGTTGGGCCGGAAGGGCATCGCCGTCTGGGACGGCGACTTCTATGCGACGGGGCTGATCGAGCGCCTCGGGCTCGCGCCCGACGGCGTCATCCGGATCGGGTTGACCCACTACAACACCCGGGCCGAGGTCGATCGCCTCGCGGACGAGCTAGAGGCCATCGCCACGTCGGGAACGTCTCGTCCAGCGTGAGCCCGTTGGAGGGAAGCGCCGCCGAGCGGGCGGTCGAGGCGGTGGACCGCGACTGGGCGATCGATGCGCTCTCCAGGCTCGTGCGAACCGAGAGCATCACCGGCGACGAGGGAGCCGTGCAGGACCTCATGGCTGACCTCCTTCGGGACGCGGGCGCACGCGTCGAGCGCGTCGAGGTGGATCCCGCGGAGGCCCGCCGCGACCCCGAGTGGCCCGGCGAGGAGATGGCCCGCGATCGGCTGCCGATCGTGCTCGGCCGGGTGGGCCGCCCGGGAGGACGCCGGATCGTCCTCGTCGGGCACGTCGATGTGGTCCCGCCGGGCGACGTCGCGACCTGGGCCGGCGATCCGTGGTCGGGCCGCATCGATGGCGACCGGCTGTACGGGCGCGGCGCCTGCGACATGAAGGGCGGTGTCGCAGCCATCCTCACGGCCGTGAAGGCCGTGCGCGACGCCGGCCTCGCGGGCCAGCTCGGGGGCGAGATTCTCGTCGCCAGCGTGCCGTCGGAGGAGGACGGCGGCCAGGGCATGCTCGCGGCCATTCGAGCCGGCGCAACGGGCGACATGGCCGTCATCACGGAGCCCACCGGCCTCGATGTCGTCATCGCGCACGCCGGGGCGATCACGTTCAAGCTCACGGTGCCAGGGCGCGCGGCCCACGCATCGGTGCGCCGCGAGGGCGTGTCCGCGCTCGACAAGCTCCGGGTGCTCGCCCGCGCGCTGGAGGCCGACGAGACGGCCCGCAACGCCGCTGAGACGGACCCCCTCATGACCGCCCACGGCCTGCCGTACGCCACGATCATCGGGAAGGTTCGGGGCGGCGAGTGGGCGTCGACGGTGATCGACCGCCTCGAGGTCGAGGGCCGGTACGGGGTGAAGCTCGGGCAGACCTGGCGGGACGCCGAGCGCGACCTCCGCCGCTGCATCGACGACGCGAACGAGTCGGACCCGTTCCTGCGCGACCACCCCGCGACCGTGGAGCTCACGGGCGGCCGGTTCTCGTCGTCGCGCGTCCCGGCCGACCACCCGCTTCCCGTCGGCTTGGCCGCTGTCGTCGAGGCGGTCCTGGATCGCAGGCCGGCCTTCCATGGCGAGCCCTACGGGGCGGACATGCGCCTGCTCATCGATCACGGCCATACGCCGACGGTGATCTTCGGCCCCGGCGACAAGCGCATGGCGCACGCCGCCAACGAGTGGGTCTCGACCACCGAGGTCGTCGACTGCGCGGGTGTCCTCGCCGCCTGGCTCGTGCGGGAGCTCGTGTCCTAGCGCCGGTCGCCGGTCAGTTGGGCGCTCCGGAGCACGTCAGTCGAAGAGCCTGGCAAGCGCCTCATCGAAGGCGGCGGTGTGGCGATCGACGTCCTCGGGCGTCGTCACCGGCGACATCAGGGCCATGTTGTGAAACGGCGTCATGAGCACGCCCCTGTTCATGACCCAGAGGTGGAGCAGGCGCTCCAGCTCCGTGTCGACGTGGGCGATCTGCTCGGCGCCGTCGCGCGGCGGCCGGGGCATGAAGTGGTACTCCGCGCGAGCCCCGAGGCGAGTCACGCTCCACGGCGCGGCGTGCCGCTTGATCGCCGCCGCGACGCCGGCCTCCCAGCGCTCCGCGAGCGGGAGCATCCGAGCGAACGCCGCCGCGGTGAGGACCTCGCCCAGGGCCGCGCGAGCGGCGGCCATCGACAGCGCGTACCCCGCGAGCGTGCCACCGATGCCGCCGACGTCGGCGTCCTCGTGCGGAACGGCGGCCTTGACGCGCTCCGCGACCTCGCCCGACATGCCGTACGCCGCGACCGGGATCCCGCCACCGATGGTCTTGCCGATCACGAGCATGTCCGGCTCGAAGCCGCCGGCCCCGGTCATCCCGCCGGGCCCTGCGCAGATCGTGTGCGTCTCGTCGTGGATGAGGATCGTGCCGTGGCGCCGGGTGATCTCGCGAACGCCCTCGAGGTAGCCGGGCGCCGGGAGCACGATCCCGACGTTCGTGAGCGCCGGCTCGATGAGGAG
Source organism: Chloroflexota bacterium (assembly GCA_025935925.1). GTDB lineage: Bacteria > Chloroflexota > Limnocylindria > Limnocylindrales > CSP1-4 > CAIXZV01. The sequence goes on along the minus strand of JAICUI010000095.1, from coordinate 358 downwards.
CGCGGCCACCTGGCGGTCGCGCAGGGCCGCGTCGAGCGCGGCGAGGTCGTTGTAGGGAACGACGCGGGTGGTCTGCGATGGATCGACCTGGGGGCCGAGGTTGCCGCGCCGTGGAACGACGCGACGCCGCTCGAACGGATCGCCGGGGTCCCCGTCGAGGACCGCGAACGTCTCGTCGACCGAGCCGTGGTAGCACCACTCGTGGACCGCGACGAGCGGCCGGCTCGTGATCGCACGGGCGATCCGGAGCGAGAAGCGGTTGGCGTCGGTCGCGGTGAGCGTGAACTGCCACGACGGCAGCCCGAAGCGCCTCGCGAGCTCCGCGCCGACCCATGCGGCGTCCTCCGTCGGCAGCATC